>JANMUX010000174.1:0-3218 GCA_031392125.1 Acidobacteriota bacterium
CGCTGGCCGGCCGCGTGCCGTACGAGACGGACCCGCGCGAGCTGCTCGCCATGGTGGTCTCGCAGATTGACACTGCGCTCCACCCCGAGAACGTCGCGGTGTTCGCCCATGCAAGTTCGCAGCCGGGGAGCGATCCCTTGAGAGCCGACATCACCGGCTCGTTCGAACTGGTGACCGCGCTGCGGGTGAGCGCCCCGTCGTTGCGCGCCGACAGCGGCGTCATCACGCTGCTGCGCTGGTCGGACAAGCCGCTCGAAGTTTTCCTGGATGACGGCCAATCGCCGGTGGCACGGGTGCCGCCGGCCGACCGTGCGTGGCTGGCGGAAACCAACGCCGCGCTGCTGGTGCCGATCTTTACCGGCGGCAGCGACCCGCGCCCATTTGTCGGCCTGATCGCGCTCGGTCCCAAGCGATCGGAAGAACCATACACGCCGGAAGATCGCGAGCTGCTGCGCGGCATCGCGGTGCAGATGGGCGTGGCCCTCGACGTGTCGCGCCTGAGACAGCAAGCCGGCGCCACGCAGGGTCCTGGCGGCGTCACGCAGGCGTTTACGCCCACCGTCAAGGTCGCCGGCGGCAGCGGCACGCCGGCAATCGGCGTGGGCGCGATCGTCGACAACAAGTACCGCGTCGATGCGATTGTCGGGCAAGGCGGCATGGGGGCGGTGTTTCGCGCGTGGGACGTGCGCCTCGAACGCGACGTTGCGATCAAGGTGGTGCGCGGCGACCTGTTGTCGGATCCGGATTCGAGCGAGCGCTTCCGCCGCGAATCACAGATCGTGGCACGACTGCAGCACCCGTCGATCGTGACGGTGTTCGACTACGGCACGCTGCGCGACGGCGCGGCGTTCCTGGTCATGGAGTTCGTGCCGGGCGAAGACTTGCGTCAGCTGCTGAAACGCGAGCGGCGATTGACGCCGGGGCGGGTGGCCGAACTGCTGTCGGGCATTGCGGGCGGAGTCGAGTCGGCCCACAAGGCCGGCATCCTGCACCGTGACCTGAAACCTGAGAATATCCTGCTGCCTGAAAGCGGCACCGGACCGAAGGTCGTCGACTTCGGGGTCGCGAAACTGACGACCCTCACTACCGGTGGTGGCCTCACCACCGGCGCCGGCACCATCGTCGGCACCCCGGCTTATATGGCGCCGGAGCAACTGCGCGGCGAAGCGGTCGACAACCGAGCTGACGTCTTCAGCCTGGGCGTGATGACATTCGAGATGCTGACCGGGAAGCTGCCCTATGGAGGCGCGTCCCTGTTTGACATCGGGATGAAGCAGGCTGCTGGAGCGGCCGTCGTCGACACTGGAGACATGTCCGCGGGGCTTGCCAAGGTAGTCAGGCGGGCGATCGCGTTCGACAAAAACACGCGCCCCGAGTCGCCGGCTGTGTTTGCCAGCGAAGTGAAGAGAGTGGTGAAAAACGACTGAGTCGTTATTTCTTTTTCTTGCTGGAACCAACCTCAGCAAGGCGGCGCTCAATCTCGGCCACCGCGTGGCCGATTTGCTCGCGACGCACCTGGTGAGTGGTCAGGTCGAGCTGCCGTTGCAGCTCAGTCCGCGCCAGCCGCAGTGATTCAGTCTGCCGCGCAACTTCGGGATCAACCTTGGGGCCCTTGTCTTTCGCGACCTTGCGGCTTTCCTCGAGTTCGTCCATGCGCTCTTGCAAGCGCGCTTCAGCGTCAATAAGGCCTTCGCCAGCGTCACCCATGTAGCCGCTCATTATATCCTCAAAGTTATGCAGTCGCACTTCCATCCGGCGGTGGACGAATGGTTCCGAGCGGTCTTCAGTTCGGCAACTGCCCCGCAAAAGCGTGGGTGGCCGGCGATTGCGCGTGGTGAATCGACGCTGATTCTGGCGCCGACCGGCAGCGGCAAGACCCTGGCGGCGTTTTTGTGGTCGCTGAACCGCCTGATGTTCGATCCCCTGCCCGAGGCGCAGCGGCGGTGCCGGGTGCTTTACATTTCACCGTTGAAGGCGCTGGCTGTCGACGTCGAGCGCAACCTGCGAGCACCGCTGGCGGGCATCTCCAACCTGGCGGCCGGTCGCGGGCTGCCCTTTCATCCGCCCTCGATCGCCGTGCGCACGGGCGACACACCCGCCGCCGACCGGGCGCGGTTTCAGCGTGCCCCGTCCGACATTCTCATCACGACGCCCGAGTCACTGTTCCTGCTGCTGACCTCGAACGCGCACGAGAGCTTGCGGTCGGTGGAGACCGTGATCATCGACGAGATTCACGCCCTGGTCTCGACCAAGCGCGGCGCGCATATGGCACTGTCGCTGGAGCGGCTGGAGCGCATTGTGTCGAAGCCGCTGCAGCGTATCGGGTTGTCCGCCACGCAGCGCCCGCTCGAGGAGGTCGCGAAGTTCCTGGGCGGCGCTGCGACAAAGAAGGCCCCCAAGAAGGACGCGAAGGTCCCGAAGAAGAAAGACGCGAAGAAATCACATTCTTTGCAGACCGACTACGCCGATTCCGTTCACGACGAATTTGAGGAAGATCGCGCAGTCACCTATCGGCCCGTCACCATCATCGACGCCAGTGCGCCGAAGAAGCTGTTGATCACCGTGCAGACGCCGGTCGAAGACATGGCGGCCATGGGCAAGCCGGTCGAACAGCCCAGCGGTCCGGCGTCGCGCGGCCCGGTGGCGCAATCGATTTGGAGTTCGATCCATCCCAAGCTGGTCGAGCTAATCCGCTCTCACCGCTCGACACTCTTGTTTGTCAACAGCCGGCGCCTGGCGGAACGGCTGGCCGGCGCGCTCAACGAGTTGGCGGGCGAAGCGCTGGTCCGCGCGCATCACGGGTCACTGGCGCGGGCGCAACGCACCGAGATCGAAGACCTGCTTAAAGGCGGCCACTTGCGCGCACTGGTCGCCACCTCGTCGCTCGAACTGGGCATCGACATGGGTGCCATCGACCTGGTGATTCAAATTGAAGCGCCGCCCTCGGTCGCCAGCGGGCTGCAGCGCATTGGCCGTGCCGGCCATCGCATCGACGAAGTCAGCGAAGGCATCATTTTCCCGAAGTTTCGCGGCGACCTGGTCGCGTGTGCGGCAGTCACGGCGGCCATGCGCAGCGGCAAGGTCGAGTCGTCTCGGTATCCGCGCAACCCGCTCGACGTGCTGGCACAGCAACTGGTCGCCATGGTGTCGATGGAGAGCTGGTCGGTCGAGGAACTGTTCCAAGCGATACGCGCGGCGGCGCCGTTTGCCGAATTGAG
>JANMUX010000258.1:0-2557 GCA_031392125.1 Acidobacteriota bacterium
TCGAGGGTTACTACAAGCGCTTCACCGACCTGCTGATTGGCCAACTCGAAACCGAGCCGGTGCGCCTTGCCCGCGTGTCTCGCTACGACTTTCCTGCCAACTTGCAGTCGAGCATTCCGGTCGATGCCCTGATCACGACGGTGCCCGGCAACGACGGACGCGGACGGGCATATGGTTTCGACGTGTTCGTGTCGCGCGCGGGCGCCCCGGCCGGCTCGCGCATCAACGGCTGGGCCAGTTACACGTGGGGCAAGACCACCCGCGATGCCTATGGCCGGCGCTACGACTTCGAGTACGACCGCCGCCACGCTTTCACCACCGTGGCAGGCTACCGCTTCACTCCGCGGTGGGAGCTCGCGTCGACCATCCGGGTCGCGTCGGGTTTTCCGCGGACGGCTCCGCTCGGCGTACGCGTGGCGGCGATTGACGACACCCTTGATGCCGATGGCGACGGCGTAACCGCCGAACTGCTGCCAGCCCGCGACGACTCGGGCCGATTGATTTACGCGGTGAACTTTGGAGGCGCCGCCAACTTGAACCAGGCCCGGCTGCCGGTGTTCGCGCGCATCGATATGAGGGCCACCTGGCGGCCGCGCGGCGCCGCCGGCCGCTGGGAGTTTTACGCCGAAATCATCAACCTGCTGAACCGCAAGAACGCCGGCGCGTTCGAGCCTCGCCTCGAGTACGATGCGACCGCCGATCGGCCGCGCATTGTCGAGCAACGCGACCAGTCGATTCCGCGGTTGCCGACGGTAGGTATCCGCTTCAAGTTCTGAACCCGATGGTCGTCGCGCGACCGACGCTAGCGATAAAGCAAATACTTCGCCCGCAAGCGTCGCCAGCGCGCTTCATCGTCTACCCATTTGGCCGCCACAATCGCCGGGTCGTCACCGCGCTTCACCCGCTCGAGGCTGTCGCGCGACCCCACCAGTAGGTGGGTATTCGCGAGTTCATACCGATCTCCGAACAACCTGAATAGCGCGCCGGCAATTTCGAGACCGACCCGCGCCGGCGACAGCAACGTACGATTAGTCACCACCATGAAGACACCCTGGCACGCCTGGTTGGCATACTTGCTTGATGTCGGCGTGAAGCTCACCGGATAAAAACGGATGCCCGCCAGCTTGCGCGCGTTGAGAGCCGCGGCGAGGCGTGGGCCGTCAATCCAGGGCGCGCCGAACTGCTCGAAAGGTTGGTCGGTGCCACGGCCGACCGAGATATTCGAATACTCGATCGCGCCGACGCCAGGATAGAGCGTCGCCTGGTTCAGGTTGCGCATGTTCGGCGACGGATTCACCCACGTGAGCCCCGTCTCGTCGTACCAGAGATCGCGACGCCAGTTTTCGGCCGGCACTACCGCCAGGTTGGCGCCGATCTTTCTCTCCTCGTTGAGTAATCGCGCCATCTCCCCCATCGTGAGGCCGTGGCGCACGGGCATCTGGTGATAGGTGATGAGCGCGTCGCCTGTGGCGTCGAGGTTGGCACCCTCAATCTGCCAGCCGTTGATGGGGTTGGGTCGATCGAGCACGACCACCGCGATCTTCCGCTTGGCCGCTTCCTCCATCACCAGCCCCATCGTCGCGTAGTACGTGTAGAAGCGGACGCCAACATCCTGCAGGTCGATGACGATGGTGTCGAGGCCCTGCAACATGGCTTCGGTCGGCCGGCGCGTCGCGCCGTAGAGCGAGTGGATCGGCAGGCCGGTCTTCTCGTCACGAGACGAGGGCACTTCGGTGTCGAGAATGCCGCGGATGCCGTGTTCAGGGCTGAACAGCGCAATCAACTGCACGCCAGCGGCGGCGTGAAGTAAGTCGATTGTCGAGGAGCCGTTCATCGATCGGCCGGTGTGGTTGGTGACGAGGCCGACCTTCTTGCCTTTAAGTTGGGCGAACCCGTCGCGAGCCAGGACGTCGATGCCGGCTAGTACCTGCAGGCCTGCGGCTGGCTTGCCCACCGTACCCGGCACCGGCGAAGGTGCGGGGCTTGACGCGACAGCCGAGCCTGAGATCGACGTCACTGGTGCCCCACTCAGGACCGCGGCGGCGACCGTCGCAATGCGGCTCCTCAACACGCCAACGTCGCCAATGCCGTCCGGATGCAGTCGGCTCGACAAAAAGATCACGTACGCCTTCGAAGCCGGATCGATCCAGATGCTGGTGCCGGTGAAGCCGGTGTGACCATACGAACCAATGGGGAACAGGTCGCCGCGGTTCGACGAGAACGACGTGTCAACGTCCCAACCGAGCGCCCGCAATCCGGCGCCTGCGGGCATCTGCGCCGGCGTGGACATGCGCGCCACCGTGGCCGCCGACATCACGCGGACACCATCCAGTTCGCCGCCGTTGATCAGCATCCGGGCAAAGCGCTTCAAGTCGCGCGCGGTGCTGAACAGGCCCGCATGTCCGGCAATGCCGCCCATGCGCCGAGCGGTCGGATCGTGGACTACGCCGCGCAGCGGCGGCGCGTCGGGCCGCTTGCAGGGCCAGGCATCTTGATCGGCGCAGCGCTCGGTGGGCGCAATACGCGAACGCAGCGAGGCCGCGGGCAGGAATCCTGT
>JANMUX010000303.1:0-5533 GCA_031392125.1 Acidobacteriota bacterium
CGACGGTACCGCCGCCGGCGTTTACACCGGCGCACCCGCGGTGTTCCGGCCCGGTGACCTGTTCGCGCCCAACCCAGACGGCACGCTGCCCGACCGAGTGGTCGTGGTTGATGTGTTCAAGGATTACCCAATCGGCAGTTCTCGATCGTGGCTGGCCAGGGCGATTGAGCTTGACGGCTTGCAGGTGACGCCGTTGCTCGAGACCCCGCAGGCTCGCGTGCTGCAGATTTCTCCGGCGGAAAGAAACGCCGCCAGACAACCCTAGCTCAACTCCCCTTGCAGCCAACGGAGCGCGATGTGATTATGATCGCGCGGCGCCTCGCTCATTCGCCAGTGTCGCCGATTGGCCAGAAAGAGAGTTACCGCTGTGAGCTACTCTGATCTCGTCACTCTCTCCACATTCCGCTCCACCGCTGATGCCCAGATCGCCAAGGGCATTCTGGATGAGGCGGGAATCGAGTCCATGATCCGGGCCGACAACGCCGGCGGCATGTATCCGGCGATCAGTGGCGCCGATCTCTTGGTGCGATCCGAAGATGCTGACAAGGCTCGCGATGCGCTCCAGAACCCCGACCGCGGGTAGCGACGGACACCATCGACCGTTATGTGGCGCTGCACCTCGCAGAGGTGAAGGGCTACGACAACGGCATGGTGGCGCTTCGGTACGAGGTGCGACGTTGACTCAGCTGTTCATCGTGTTGCTCCTGACGGCCGGAGTTAGCTCGTACTCGGCCATGGCTGTTGGCGGCCAAGCGACTGACGTCGCCGCCTTGTCCGGCGCGTTGCGGGCCCACGTGCAAGACGAGCGGTTTCAGACGGTCTCGTCGGTCAGGGGCCTGCCGCTCGGAGTCCGCGAAGCGCTGCAGGCGTCATTCGGCAGCCAGACACTCGACATCGCCGAGCCAGGAGCCGAGTTCAGGATGACAGACGTGGTCGTCAACCCTAACTTGCCGACCCGCCGGCTGGTCGCGGCAGGGTGCTCGGCCGACCACTGCATCGTCTATTTCGAGCGTGGCGGGATCGCCCACACGTGGCATGTAGCGCTGTTCCACTGGACGCCGGCCGGCACTCGATTCGAGTGGAGCGGCACGGCTCCGGGGGGACCGGCGACCATCGACGATGTTAGGAAGGCAATTCTCTCGGGAGCAATCAAGGGCCGGCAACCCTAGCCGCTTCGCAGCCGTCCAACCCGGTTGGCATGCTGATCCAGGACATTCGCTACGCCTTCCGCAGCCTGGCCAAACGGCCAGGCTTCGCTGCCATCGCCATCGTGACCCTCTCGCTCGGAATCGGTGCTACCACTGCCATTTTTAGCGCCGTTCAGGCGGTACTGTTGCGGCCCCTCGAGTATCCGAGCGCCGACCGCCTGGTGAAGATCAATGGCCTCGACGAGGCCGAAGGCGAGGTTTCGAACCTGTCGCCCGCCGACTTCCTCGACTTCCAACGTGATGCCGCGTCGTTTGAGCGCATGGGCGCGAACGGCTTTGTCGGCCTTTCGACCATCACGGGAGGGCAGGGCGAGCCAGACCGCGTGGGCGCCGTGCAGGTGACCGAAGGGTTCTTCCCGACGCTGCAGGTTCAGCCGGCTCTCGGCCGCACGTTCCTTCGCGAGGAAGATGCTCCTGGTGCACCGCGCGTCGCGATTATCAGCGACGGCTTCTGGCGCCGCCGCTACGGCGCCGACCCAGCCATCGTCGGCCAGTCTATTTTGGTCAACGCCGTTCCGACCACCGTCGTTGGGGTGCTGCCGGCAACTTATCGGCACCTTGAGATCAACCCCGAGCGTCGCGCCGACATCTTCACCCTCTTCCGTTTCGATACGGCGCAGGCCAGCCGAGGGGGGCATTTCATCCGCGGCGTTGCGCGGTTGAAAGACGATGCGAATCTGGCTGGCGGGCGTGCGGAGCTCGAAGGCATTGCCGCCCGGCTCGAGCAGCAGTACCCGGCCGATAACACGGGGCAGGGCGTGGTGATTCGTCCGCTGCTTGAATCCATGGTTGGGGAATCTCGACCGGTCCTGCTGCTGTTGTCCGCCGCGGTTGGGTTCGTGCTGCTGGTGGCGTGCGCGAACGTGGCGAATCTTCTGCTGGCGCGCGGTTCGGAACGGCTGCGCGAACTGGCGCTGCGCGCGGCGATTGGCGCGGACCGCAACCGACTAGTCCGCCAGCTGCTCACCGAGAGCGTTATCCTGAGCCTGCTTGGCGCCCTCGGCGGCCTCTTGGTGGCGCTCGGGGCAACCCGAGTGCTGACCGTTCTTGCGGCGGCCGGCATGCCTCGCGCGGATCAAATTCGGCTGGATCCGCCCGCGATGCTGTTTGCGATTGGCGCCGCGCTGTTAACCAGCCTGGTGTTTGGACTGCTGCCTGCCATCCAGTTGTCGCGAATCGACCTCAACGAATCGCTCAAGGAAGGCGGCCGGCAACAAGGCGCCGCACTCGGTCGTGCCCCGAGGGAGCTGCTGATTGTTGGCGAAGTAGCCCTGTCGATCATGCTGCTGGTCGGCGCCGGACTGCTGATACGCAGCCTGTGGGAACTGCAGGGCGTCAATCCCGGTTTTGCCACACAGCAGCTATTGACCATGGAAGTGGCGTTGCCGACAGCGCGTTACGAAGAGGGCGAACAGATGCCGTTCTACCAACGGCTCGAGGAGCGTCTGCGCGCGCTCGCCGGTGTCACCGGCGTCGGCGCCGTGAACATTCTGCCGCTCAGCGACAGCTACGACAGCCGCGGTGTGCAGGTAGAAGATCACCCGCGGCCCGAAGGGCAGGGTCTCTCGCCGCAGGCCCGCTCGGTCACCCCCGGCTATTTCAACGCCATGGGCATTCCTGTCGTCCGCGGCCGCGGTTTCGAGCCACAGGATGTCGATGGCCGTCCCCTGGTCGTGCTCGTGAGCGAGTCGATGGCGAAGAAGTACTGGCCCGGCGAAACCAATGTCGTCGGCAAGCGGCTGACGTTCAACAGCGGCATTCCGCGCGACCAGCAGCAGAACGTCGGCGGCGCCGGCTCGCGAGTGGTGGTGGGTGTGGTCGGCGACGTGAAACATCTTGGCCTGGATGAGGAAGACGTGCCGATGTTCTATACACCGCACACCCAGCAGCCCTCGTACCACACCATGCGCGTAGTCGTGAGAACTGGCGGCGACCCGGCGGTGATGACGCGTCAGGTGAGAACCGAATTGACCCAGATGGATAGCCAGGTGCCGCTGTCGCAGGTGCGCACGATGTCGAACGCGCTAGATGCGACGGTCGCCGAGCCACGCATGCGAGCGACGTTACTTGGACTGTTCGCCGGGTTGGCGCTGGTGCTGGCGGCCATCGGTGTCTACGGGGTCGTCGCCTACCTGGTTGGCCAGCGAACGCAGGAGATTGGCGTGCGCCGTGCACTGGGTGCCAAGGCCCGCGACGTCATGGCCATGCTGCTTCGCGAGGCCATGCGACCGGTCGGCGTGGGCATGGCCGTGGGCGTGATTGGCGCGTTTGCAATGACGCGCGCGTTGTCGGCCATGCTGTTCGGCGTCACGACGACGGATGTGTGGTCCTACGTGGTCGCATGCGTGGCGCTCGGCGCGGCCGCGCTGGCCGCGTCGATCATCCCCGCGCGAAGGGCGCTGGCCGTGGATCCGATTGCGGCCGTCCGTGGTTCGTAACCCTAAATCCCCAAATCCCCAAATCACTAAATCCCCAAATCCCGCATCCAAAATCACCAAATCGCAAGATCACCAAGTCACCAGATTCGACTATTCTCTCCCCATGATTACCCGCCGCGATTTCGTGAAGTCCGCCTCCCTCGCGGCAGCCGTGCCGCTGACTGGCCTGGCGCAAGCGCCGTCAACGCAACAGGCCCCCGCCGTGATGCGGACCGTGCGGCCGGTAGTGATTTCCGACTACTCCGGCTGGGAGTTCAAGAACGGCGGCACCGAGAACGCGGTGCAACGCGCGTTCCGGCTGGTCACCAGCGGCCAGGACGTTCTTGATGCGTTGATTGCCGGCGTCAACATTCCAGAACTGGATCCGCTTGAAACCGGCATCGGCTACGGCTCGTTGCCCAACGCCAATGGCGTGATCGAACTTGACGCCTCGTGCATGCACGGGCCCAAGAAGCGCGCTGGCGCCGTGGCGTGTCTCGAAGGCGTGCGCACACCTTCATTGGTGGCGAAAGCCGTGATGGACTACACCGACCATCACTTGCTGGCTGGCGCCGGTGCCCAGCAGTTCGCCCGTCACATGGGCTTCACGGTCGAGGACGATCTCAACACCGACAACTCGCGCCGGCTGTGGCGGGAGTGGAAGCGCCGCGTGGACCCCGAGCACTGGCTCGATCCCAACGGCGCTGAGCGCAAGCCCAAGCCGAGGCATGAGAAAGATCCTGGCGACGAGGCCGCGTTGCAAGCGCGATCGCTGGCGGCCGGTCTTTCGATGGTGCGCGACGGCTTGATTCCCGAGGGCAGCTTCTGGGGCACGATCAACTGCAACGGCATTGGCCCGGGCGGCGACCTCTGTGGCGTCACCACCACCAGCGGCCTGGCGTGGAAGATTCCCGGCCGCACCGGTGACTCACCGATTCTGGGCGCAGGTCTCTACGTGGACAACGAAGTCGGCGCCGCCGGTTCGACCGGCCGCGGTGAGGCGAACCTCTACAATCTTTCGTCGTTCCTGATCGTGGAGTCAATGCGCCGCGGCATGTCGCCGAAAGATGCCGGCATGGAAGCGCTCAAGCGCATCAAGGCCAACACCATTGAGGCGCGGTTGCTCAACACCAAGGGCAACCCCAACTTCAACATCCGCTTCTTCGTGCTCAACAAGCGCGGGGAGTACGCCGGCGTGGCGATGTACCGCGCAGGCGAGTCGCAGTTTGCCGTCTGTACCGAGAATGGCGCGCAAGCGCTCGAACTCGAACCGTTGCTGCCCGGCGCACCCGGCGATTAACGCGCCGCCAAGTATTCGCGCAGCGCCTCGGTGGTGCTGCGGAACGCGAGCTGGTCCCAGGGAATGGCATCGAGGTCGAACTCTCTCGCCTCGAGCCCCTCATCGTCTACCGCCAGCTCGCCGGAGATCTTCGTCGCCGCGTAGACGATGATGACGGGAGCGCGGCCTGCGTACGAATAAATGTTGATCAGGTGATCGAGCCGGACGTCGAGTCCGGCCTCTTCGCGCGCCTCGCGCACGGCGGCCAGCGTGATCTCCTCACCGCGATCGACGTAGCCACCGGGAAACACCCATTTGCCATATCCGGGCTCGATCGCCCGCTTCACCAGCACGATCTGCTTGCCCTCGTTCACCCGGATGATGGTGCCAACGGCGATCTTCGGATCGAGGTAGAAAACGAACCCACACGCCGCGCTGGTGCAGACCAGCCGCTTGGGCTCGGTCACCTTCAGCACCCGAGGCTCTAGCGGGCTGCCGCAGACCGGGCAGAACTTGTACGGCGGGTTCATGTCGTGGGAGTGCATCTTTGAAGGTGCTGGGGTGCTCAAGTGCTGGGGTGCTCAAGTGCTGCGGTGCTCAAGTGCGACGGTGCTCAAGTGCGACGGTGC
>JANMUX010000117.1:0-4678 GCA_031392125.1 Acidobacteriota bacterium
AATGACGTCGGTCACAGATTCACTTCAACGCCATCGCGCCGCGGTGCGCGCCCGCCTGCTCCAAACGCAGTTCCTGAGAGCCGGGCCCGACAGCGTCACCTGGCAGGTGAACCGCGAGGTCCTCGTGGTGGCCGGCTGGGGCCGGGCCATCCTGCTGCAACTCGCGCATCCAGCGGTGGCCGCGGGCGTGCATCATCACAGCTCGTTCCGCGGCAGCCTGCGCGCCAGCTTTCGTCGGCTGCACGCAACCGTTGGCGCGATGCTGTCGATCACGTTCGGCGATACGGAGCAGATGATCGCGGCCGCCGCCGGCATCAATGCGATTCACGATCGCGTGCGCGGCCGCACCGGCGAAGCGGCCGGCGACACGTATTCGGCTCATGATCCAGAACTGCAGCGGTGGGTGCACGCCACGCTGCTCGAGTCGATGCCGCTCACTTACGAAATGCTCGTCGGTCCACTGACTCTTCGCGAGCGGGATCAGTACTGCGCGGAAGGGGCGATCATGGAGCCGCTGCTGGGGATGCCGCCTGGATCGCTCCCACGGGACTCTGAGCAACTCGAGATCTACATGCGCAACATGAAGGCCGGCGGGAGCCTGGTCGTTACCGACACCAGCCGGGCGCTCGCACGGGCATTGCTGTATCCGCCGCGATGGCGTGCGGCGTGGCCGGCGTTCCGGGCGACGCAGCTGATCACGATCGGATCCCTTCCTCCAGCGCTTCGTGACGCCTATGGATTCGCGTGGACCGCGCGCGACCAGCGGGCGCTGGCGCGCTGGACGACACTGCTGCGCACCTCGCGCCGCCTGCTGCCGCCGCTGGCACGCGAGTGGCCCATGGCGAGGCGTGGCGACCCAGCTGCATCCCTCGCTGAGGTCGCAGCACATTGACTCCCCTCACCCGCGACTTGGTTCACGCGGCCAGGTCACTCTCAAAGGACCGCGGGTTCACGCTGGTCTGCGTCATCTCGCTCGGCATCGGCATGGGCGCGTTGGTGGCGCTCACAACCTTCACTCGTGCCATCACGGCGCCGGCGCGGGTCATCAATACTGAAGGACTGACCGAGCTGCTGGTGCTCCCGCTCGGTCCACTGCGAGAAAAAGCCGGCGAATGGGCGCTCGAGCAGTGGTCCTATCCCGACTACCAGGCGTTGCGCGACGCCGACACCGGGATGGCGATTACCGCGTGGGCATTGGACACGAGCCAGTTCGGCTCGGCAACGCCCGACGAAGGCACGCCCCCGCGGGTGGCGACGCTGTATGTATCCACCAACTATTTCAAGACGGTGGGGGTGGCGCTCGCGCGCGGAGTGGGATTCGACTCCGCAGTCGACGATTCGCCTTCCGCCGAGGCGCATGTCGTGTTGAGTCATGACTTCTGGAAAAGCCGGCTCGCCTCCGATCCCGAGATCGTCGGCAAGTCGGTGACGGTCGATGGGGTGCCGCATACCGTCGTGGGGATCGCGCCCGAGGACTTTCGCGGCCACTTCCATTTCTTCCAGGCTCCAGGGTCGCTGCTGTTTCTCCCTTTGGAACGGCATCCGCGTCTTCGGGAGAATCCCGGTCTCCGAAACGATCGGGCGGCGGATTGGGTGCGGATTCACGGCCGGCTCAACGCCGGCGTCGAACTCTCGCGGGCTCATGCGCTGACGGCGGCAATGGTCACTGGGCTGGCGCAGCGCTATCCGGCCACGAACCAGTTCAAGGCGGCGACCGTCGAACCGTACTCGTCGATGGGTGCGGCCGGTCGTCCCGAGTCGCGACGGGTGGTCAGCGTCCTGCTCGGACTGGCAGGAACGGTGCTGCTGATCGTGTGCCTCAATATTTCCGGCATGATGCTGGTGCGGGGCGCCAAACGCGAGCGCGAACTGTCGATCCGCGCAGCGCTCGGGGCCGGCCGGCGCAGCCTGATCGGCCATCTTTTCTGTGAAGCCGTGTTGCTGGCATTTGCCGCCGGCACGATCAGCGCGTTCGTGTTGTTCGGCATCCCCGCTGTTGGTGGATGGTGGATGGGTGTGCCGGTGCCGCCGGAGATCGACCTCGACCTCGCCGGCATCGCGATCTCGTCTGGACTCTGCCTGATTGTCAGCGTGCTCTTCGGGTTGCTGCCCGCCATCCGCTTCAGCCGTCCCAACCTGATTCACGCGATCAAAGAGGATGCCGGCGGCGGCGGGCGCCAGACCATTCGAATACATCGTGTCGCAGCGCTCGTGCAGATTGGCATTGCCATCCCGTTTCTCGTCGTCAGCGGCGTGATGCTCGATCGCGTGCGAACGGCGGAACTGGGGTTTGCAACCGGTGGGCTGGCGGCCGCGCGCGTGCCGGCGCCGACCGGCTCGGAGCGAGAGGCCGGGTTCTCGATCCGGAAAGTTCGCGACAATCTGCAGCAGGCGAGCGGCGTTCGCTCGGTGGCAGTGGCCGAGGGCATGCCGGTTGACTTCGACGAACGCATATTCCGAGTCGCCAGCACGATCGGATCGCGCTATGTCTCGGCGCAGGTTACGCGGGTCGGCGAGAACTTCCTCGAAACCATCGGCGCGCCGCTGCTGCGAGGCCGGACCATTACGGCTGAAGATCGCAGCATGGCGTCATCAGTGGCGGTGATCTCCGACCCCCTCGCCAGGCAGCTGTTCCCGGCCACGGAAGCGATTGGCCAGAGCGTGACGATCACGATGGAAGAGAGCCGCGAGCAGGTGTTCACGGTCGTCGGCGTGAGTGCGGACTTCGCGACGTCGCAACTCACCACCGAGCGGCCGCAGATCCTGCTGCCGCTGCCCGACTGGTCCGCCGCAACGGCCGGGAATCTGGAAGCGAGGACGCCCCCGATATTCCTCATCGCGCGGGGCGCCCCGGGCGACGAACCCAGGTTAACGGTTGCCCTGGAAAGTGCGCTCCGCGAGCTGGGCGTTGAGGTGTTGCCAGGTGTAGCGTTCCCGGGCATCGTGACCGGCCAGGACCTGGTCGAGAAAAGCATGGCCGACTTGGTTTCGGAATCCACAGCGGTGGCCATCGCCGGCGGTCTCGTCCTGATTCTCGCCGCCCTCGGCATCGTCGGCGTCGTCGGGTTCATGGTGGCGACGCGAACACGTGAGCTGGCGGTACGAATGGCCCTCGGGGCCACGCGTTGGCGGGTGCTTGGCCTGGTGTTGTCCGACGTGGTGAAGCTGGTGATCCCCGGCGTCGCCGGCGGGGTCGTTCTCGGGGCCGTGCTTATCAGGACCATGGAGAACGTGATGGGCACACCGCTGACCGTCGGCTCGACGCCCCTCGGTGTCATGGAGCCGATCATCTACGCGGGCGCTGCCGCGATCGCCGTCTTGGTGGCGCTGCTGGCTGGCCTGCCAGCCGCCCGCCGCGCGACCACGGTGCAGCCGATGGCGGCGATCAGATCCGAGTAGTGGAGGGCGCATGTTGAAGACGCGGACAGAGACCTGGCTCGCGATGATCGCGGGGGCCGTCGGCCTGCTGCTGGTGGGACTGGGCGGTCTCTGGGTGTTCATGAGCGCGACGCCGCCCTTGCATCCAGATGCGCAGGCGGTGACCTCCGTTCCCGGTTCAGATTCATCGCAACAATGGGCCGAGGCGACGACCCGTGGGCGAGAGATCCTGCGTGCGAGCGTTGCTGAACAGAACCTGCCGGGCGTGTCGGTAGCGGTCGGTGTCGATGGCAACATCGTGTGGGCCGAGGGCTTCGGTTGGGCGGACATCGAAAGCAAAGTGGCCGTCACGCCAGCAACACGGTTCAGAATCGGCACGGCCTCCACCGCGCTCACCTCCGCTGCGGTCGGACTGCTGCTCGAGAGAGAACGTCTGAAGATTGACGAGAAGATCCAGGCGTACGTCCCGGAGTTCCCGGCAAAACCGTGGCCGGTGACTCTGCGGCAGTTGATGGGTCATGTCGCCGGTGTCAGGACCGACAGTGGTGACGAAGGACCGCTCTTCGGGGCGCGATGCGAGCGGCCTGTCGAGGCGCTTCAGTATTTTGCCGACGATGATCTGCGGTTCGAACCAGGGACCAAGTACAGCTATTCGAGCTACGGCTGGATCCTGGTGAGCGCGGCTGTCGAAAAGGCCGCGAACGAGCCTTTTCTCACCTTCATGCGGACACAGGTCTTCGACCCGCTGGGCATGAACGACACGAGGGCAGACGCCGGGACGGTGCCGATTCCCGAGGTCACGAGTTTCTACTTCCCGAGGTTCGCGGCGGATCCTCGCTACGGTCCGGATCCGATGCGCCCGCTCGAGTATTCCTGCTACGCGGGAGCAAGTGTGTTCCTGTCCACACCATCGGACCTGGTGCGTTTTGCGCTGGGGATTAACAGCGGCAAGCTGCTGCAACCCGCTACGGTGCAGCTTCTGCAGGCATCGCAGCAGCTGGCGTCGGGCGAACCGACCGGCTACGGACTTGGGTGGGACCTCGAGACCGCTACGCTATCGGGCAAACCAACGCCGGTGGTCGGTCACAACGGCGAATCGCTTGGTGGAATGGTGTCGTCATTCATGACCTTTCCCGAACACGGAATCGTCGTCTCGGTGATCACCAATATCTCGTACGCCGACACATACTCAGTTGCGGTCAAGGTTGCGGAGGCCTTCGTCGAACTGAAGGTCAAGTAGAAGGCCGCTCGAAGCTGTATCTCGATCGGGTGGCGCGGCGTCGAATCAGCATGGCCGCTC
>JANMUX010000453.1:0-3188 GCA_031392125.1 Acidobacteriota bacterium
GCTCGGTGGTCTTGGCGGCAATCACGACGTTGGCGCCATCGGCCGCGGCGCGCATGGCAATGGCGTGACCGATGCCGCGGGACGCGCCGGTGATGAACAGGGTGCGGTGCGTGAGGGACATGGCCCGGACATTCTAGGCCACTCACGTTGGATATACTCTCGCGTCATGAGCGCACGCGATGTCATCGCCGACCTGCGAGAGCTGGCCGCCCTCACTTCTACGCCGGATGGCGCTCAGCGGTTGGCGTGGGGGCCGGTCTGGCGCGAGGCGCGCCACTGGTTCAACAGCAAGCTGGCGGCGCTCGACATCACGCCCGAGATCGATGCGGCCGGAAACAGTTGGGCGACCCTGACGGGCGCGTCGCCGCGCACGGTGATCATCGGCAGCCACCTGGATTCGGTGCCCAACGGCGGCTGGCTCGACGGCGCCCTGGGCGTGCTGGCCGGGCTCGAGGCACTCAGGATGTTCAAGGACCAGCGGCCGCCCGTGTCGCTCACGGTGGTTGACTGGGCCGACGAAGAGGGCGCGCGGTTCGGTCGCAGCCTGCTGGGCTCGTCTGCCGCTGCCGGAGCCCTCGACGTCAGTGAGGTCGAACACCTGGCTGACAAGACCGGCGTGCGCCTGGTCGACGCGCTTGCCGAGAACGGCGTGGAGCTGTCGCGCATGCACGAGGCGATCGGCTTTCTCAAGGCGATCGATGCCGTGGCCTATCTCGAGCTGCACATCGAGCAGGGTCCCGTGCTCGAAGCGATGAACAAGCCGACCGGCGTCGTGCTCGGCACGTTTGGGGTTGAGCGGCACCTGGTGCGCTTCACCGGCCAGGCGGCGCACTCGGGTTCGACGCCCATCCCGATGCGCCGAGACGCGTTCCTGGCGGCTGCGGAGAGCGCGCTGGCGTTCCGAAAAATCGGCATCAAGCACACCACCCCAGATGCCCGCGTGGTCTGCACCGTCGGCACCGTCAAAGTCGAGCCGGGCATCGTGACCGCGGTGCCGGGCGTGTGCGAGATATCGCTCGATCAACGTGCGCTCGACGCGCGTGTGTTGGCGAGCATCCTGGCCGAGGCCCGCGAGGTGGCAAGCCGGGCGGCGCGCGACAACAACGTGTCGGTGGAATGGAAGCGCGTCTGGAGAATCGACCCGCGGCCGTTCGATCCGCGGTTGATCAGGCTATGTGCCGAGGCCGTGCGCGAGGTCACCGGCGAGGCCCCGCACCTGCCGTCGGGTCCCCTGCATGACGCCGCCGAAATGGTGCCGCACATGCCCACGGTGATGATGTTCGCGTACTCGTCCAACGGCCTGTCGCACTGCAAGGAAGAGGACACGCCGGAGCCGCACCTGGAGAAGTCGATTGCGGCGTTCCTGCGACTGGTCAGAAAAGTGGTTGAGGGTAAGTAGGCGGGAAAAAGAAAGGCCCGGCGCATCCGCCGGGCCTGCTGAGTCTAAGCGGCGTAAATCTGTGGCCTATTCGACGTAGCTGTAACCGCAGTTCTCGCACACCCACATGCGGCCCTGCTTGTACATGTTGTAGGCGCACTGCGGGCAGACGCGATACTCGCGGCCCTCGGCGTCTACCAGTTTCTTCTCGTCCTTCTTGTCGCCGTCGGCAAACGGATCCTTCGGCTCTTCCTTCTTCTTCTCGTCTTCAGGCTTCGGTGGTGCCTGCTGGGCCAACGCGGGAAGGACCGACACGCCAATGGCGGCGGCAAACATGGCCGAACCGCGGAGGAAGGAGCGACGATCGAGGCCCGAACCGTTCAGATTTTCGAACATGAACACTGGTCTCCCTGAATTCCGCGTCTGGCAACGCGACTGCCGAGCTAAAGCCCGGTCTGTCAATAGTATAACGCGACCAATAAAAAAACCGGGCGGGGACACTGCGGCTCACGTGCGATGCCCCACCCGGTGCTTCCCCTCTGTCGTTGTTCGCAGAGGATACGATTTTCACATCGAGGCTGTTGTAATCGTTTGTCTTGAAAATAGCAGGTGTGCTAAGCCGCGTGGCCGGCCGGGAACCGCGCTCTGTCCCCGGCCCCCCATTTGGTGAAAATGGGGGCCTGACCCCGCTATTCCAGCATCACGGGCGCGGTGCGTTCTTCGTCGACCATCATCAGTTCGGGATGACGCTCGAAGAGACGTGCGCAAGCGTTCCAGCGCAGCAACGCGTCGTCATTGTCGGCCGGCTTCACTGCTTCGGCGCGCTCGAAGGCGCGCATGGCTTCGCGCAGCCAGTCGCCCGCCGGCAGGGCGCGGCCGGGGCCGCCCTTGCCGAGCAACGCGCGGGCGCGGCGCTCGGCGACCAGGCCACCGAAGTAGGCACGCTCGTATTCCGAGGGCAGTTTGGCCACCAGGTCCTGGGCCTTGCTTACGGTCTTGCCGTCCTGGTGAGGAAACGAGTCGGTCAGCGCGAGGATCAGGATGCGCGCCGCGTCGGCGTTCGAGGGGTCGGCGCTCAAGACGTCCTCGCAAATGCTCTGCGCCTCCTCCGGCTCGTTGAGCAGGCGGTAGCGCTCGGCCTTGGCCAACGCCGAAGGGATTGCGGAAGTCGAGAGGCGCTTTAGTTCGAACATCAGGTCACCCGGTGATCATCCTGAGCAGCCGCGTGACGGGATCGTAGAACCGATCGACGACACGCTCCTTGAGCGGGATGATTGCGTTGTCGGTAATGTGAATGTGTTCCGGGCACACCTTGGTGCAGCACTTGGTAATGTTGCAGTAGCCGATGTTGTTCTTGTCCTTCAGGTCCTGCAGCCGGTCGTCGGTGTCGAGCGGGTGCATCTCGAGCGCCGCCGAGTAGACGAAGAAGCGCGGGCCGATGCGCACCTTCCCGCTGATCAAGGACCTGGTCACCGACGTGTCGTGGAACTTCCGGGTCAAGAAGGGCCTGAAGAAATTCAAGCCGCGCAAGCCCGATGCGGCCGATGGCACCTGGCGCATGGCGCAGCGCGATATCGACCGCGTGCAGGAATTCCGCAAGTGCATCGAGTGCTTCCTGTGCCAGGACGTCTGCCATGTGCTGCGCGATCACGACAAGCACGAGGAGTTCATCGGGCCGCGCTTCTTCGTCTATTCGGCCTCGCTGGAGATGCATCCGCTCGATACCGACGATCGCATCCCGGACTTGAAGGACAAGAACAACATCGGCTACTGCAACATTACCAAGTGCTGCACCAAGGTCTGCCCGGAG
>JANMUX010000458.1:0-2902 GCA_031392125.1 Acidobacteriota bacterium
CAGCGTCGGCGACCGCCGGTGTCCGCCTCACCGGCTCGGCCCGAGGTGCCGCCACCTGACGGTCAGGAAGCCAGATCGAGAAGCGCGAGCCTTCGCCTGGCGCACTCGCAACCGCCAAAGTGCCGCCATGCAACTCGGCCAGCACCTTGACCAGCGCCAGCCCCAATCCAGTGCCTTCGAACTTTCGCGCGAGGCCGCTGTCGATCTGACTGAACGGCTTGAACAAGGCGGTCATGCCGTCGGGCGAAATGCCCAGGCCATTGTCGGTGACGCTGATATGGATGAAATCGGCGAACGCGTTGTCGGCGAGGGGGAACGTTCTCCCCGACCATCCCCCTGGCTCGCGGCCAACGTCAGTGCGTGACACGCGGCGAGCCTGCAGCGTCACCTGGCCGCCGTCCTGCGTGAACTTGACCGCGTTGGACAGCAGGTTGTAGAGAATCTGTTTCAGCTTGCGCCCGTCCGCCTCGATCGCGCCCAGGTCGGCGCTGGCGTCGAGGGTCACCACAATCCGCCGGGCTGCGGCTTTTGCTCGGATGATCGACAGGCTGTTGGCAAACAACGTAGACAGCTGCACGGGCTCGAGGTCGAGCGACATCTTGCCCGCCTCGACCTTCGACAGGTCGAGAATGTCGTTGATCACGGCCAGCAGATGTTCACCGCTGCCAAAGATGCTCACGATCAGGCCGCGCTGTCGCTCGCTCAAGGCACCGACGAGGCCTTCCTTCAGCACCTCCGAGAATCCCATGATGGCGTTCAGGGGCGTCCGCAATTCGTGCGACATGTTCGCCAGGAACTCCGATTTCATGCGGCTGGCGTCTTCGAGCTCGTGATTCTTCTGTTGCAGCGCGCGTTCGATCCGCTTCAGCTCGGTGACATCGCGGGCGGCCGCGAAGACGCCCTGAAGCCGCCGTCCGCGGTCGTGAAAAGTGCTGGCGTTGTAGGACACCACGGTCAGCGTCCCGTCGCGGGATCGCGCGGTCAGCTCGTAGTTGGTGACCTTGCCCTCGTTCAAAACACGGTTGATGCCCGCCTCGGCCCGGCCGGCGTCGGTGAAGAACGTCTTGAACGGCGCGCCGATCAGTTCATCGCGCGTGCAGCCGGTCAGTCCCTCCATCTGCTTGTTGATGTCGGTGATGATGCCCTGCGGGTCGGTGGTCATCAAGGCGTCGATGTTCGACTCGATCAGCGAGCGGGTGTAGAAGTGCTGGTCACGCAGCCGTTGTTCGAGGCGCATGCGCTCCTCCTCGACATGCTGGCGAGCCGTATTGTCGGTGCCAATCAGCAGATAGCCGATGATCGCCTCTTGCGGATCGCGGAGCGCCGTGACCGACACGACGGCCGGCAGGCGGGTGCCGTCCTTGCGCAGGTAGGTCAGCTCGTAGATGTCCTCGATGCCGCGTGAGGCCTTGAACACCAGCGCCTCGAACCCGGGCGTGATCGGCGTGCCAAGTTCCAGGCTCAATGCCGAGGCGCGGGCAATCACCTCCTGCGGATCGGAAATGTCGGCGGGCGTAATCTTGTTCAGCACGTCGCTCGACTGGTAGCCCAGCATCCGCTCGGCGCCGACATTGAAGATCTGAATGACACCGTTGGCATCGGTCGCGATGCTCGAGAAGTTGGCGCTGTTGAAAATGGCGCGTTGCAGCGCGCCCGCCTTGAGCAGCGCCTCTTCGGCCAGCTTGCGCGCCGTCACGTCCGTGCGCACCGAGATGTAACGCTTGGTGCGGCCATCCTCGCTCTCGAAGGGCGCGATGATGCTGTCAACCCAATAGAGCGCGCCGTCCTTGGTGCGGTTGCAAATCTCGCCGCGCCACGGCAGGCCGTCGGCAATCGTCTGCCACATCTGCTGCCAGAATGCGGGGCTCTGGACGCCGGAGTTGACAATCCGGTGAGTCTGCCCGACCAGTTCATCGCGACGGTAACCCGAGATCTTGCAGAAGCCGTCGTTGGCGTCGATGATCACACCGGCGCGGTCGGTCACCGAGACGATTGAATGCAGGTGAATCGTGCGCAGCAGCGCGTAGTTTTCGAGCAGCGCCTCCTCGGCGTGCTTGCGGGCGGTGTTGTCGGTGCCGATCAGGAGGTAGCCGATCACCACGGCCTCTGCGTCTCGCAGCGCGGTGACCGACACCACGGCAGGGAAACGGCTGCGGTCCTTGCGGACATACGTCAGCTCGTAGATGTCCTCGATTCCGCGCGATGCCTTGAAGACCAGGGCTTCGAACCCAGGCGTGATCGGCGTAGCGAACTCAATGCTCAGCGTGTTGGCGCGCGCGTCGAGTTCCTCTGGCTCCGACAGGTCAGCGGGGGTGACCTTGTTGATGACGTCAGACGCGCTGTAGCCCAGCATCCGCTCGGCTCCGACGTTGAAGATCTGTATCACGCCGTTGGCATCGGTGGCGATGCTCGAGAAGTTGGCACTATTGAAGATGGCGTGCTGGAGCGCGCCGGTCTTCAGCAGCGCCTCGCTTTGGCTTTTGTCTTTGCTCAGTGCGTCTAGGTAGGATGCGTCCGTGTCACGGCTCAAGTCGTCGCGAGTCTATCCACGCGGAGTCTGCGAAGCTGTTCAATTGGAGACACACGGGATGGGGGGTTCCCAGCTACGCTGCCAGCCTAGGTCACCGCCCTTCTGCGCCCTCGCTACTCTCCAGTTGGCGCAACGGTTGCCGCGCACCGTGGGCATCGACAGTAGTATCAGCACGCGCAGGTGCGGCACCGGGCCGCCAGGAGAATCAAGTGACCGTGCCCGTGAACGTCCTACTCGGGTGTGTCTGGGACACCGCTACCGAGGCTCTCGCAGGGCCGTCGTCCGTACCTTTGTTGATCACTGCGCCATCAGCGAGACAATGCGAAGGACTCGCACGGAAGATCCATTTCGATAGCGCACGATCGCGGTGCG
>JANMUX010000124.1:0-10059 GCA_031392125.1 Acidobacteriota bacterium
GTGTCGTCACGGCGATCGATGGTGCCCATCGTGCTCGAAGCGCCGACGGTCAGCACCCACGGGGCGTTGCCGGGTGCGCCGATGGCGCCATACTGCGGCTGGCCGTTGGCCGCCTTACCCATGTTGCCGGCGGCGGCGACCACGACGATGCCGGCGTCAACAGCCCGCTTGGCCGCCAGCGTCAGTGGGTCGGTGTTGTAGCTTTCGAACACTCCGGCGCCCAGTGACATGTTGATAACGCGGATGTTGTATTGAGCCTTGTTGGCAACAGCCCAATCGAGAGCGGCGATGATGTAGCTGATCTTGCCCTTGCCCTCGGCATCGAGCGCCTTCAGCGAGATGATGTTGGCCTTGGGCGCAATTGCCTCGCGCGCGCCGGCCGAGTCGTAGCCGTTGCCGGCGATGATGCCCGAGACGTGCGTGCCATGGCCCCAGTCGTCGTACTTCTGGGTGCGGCCGTTGACGAAGTCGACAAACGCGGTGACGCGCTGGCCCTGGCGGTTGGCCACGGTCAGGTCGTCGTGCCACGGCGTGATGCCCGAGTCGATCACTGCGACGCCGATGCCGGCGCCGTTGTAGCCGTACTGCGCCTGCACGGTCCGGGCGCCAATGCTGGCTGCGGCCCGCGCGAGGAACGCTTCGGTCGCGCGGTCGACGTGGATCTTCTTGACCTTCGGGTCGTTGGCCAGGCGCTTCAGCAGCGCGTTGGGCATGCTACCCGCGCGCGCCTTGATGATGCCAAGGCGACGACCGGCCTTGCCACCCGCGGCTTTAATCCGCGTGCTGCTATCCGCGTCG
Organism: Acidobacteriota bacterium; assembly: GCA_031392125.1. GTDB lineage: Bacteria > Acidobacteriota > Vicinamibacteria > Vicinamibacterales > UBA2999 > 12-FULL-67-14b. The sequence continues at coordinate 799 of JANMUX010000124.1, forward strand.
TCATGGAACTCGACAATGACGTCGGAGTCGCCGACTTCGTCGGCAACGCGGTTCAGCTCCCCATCCAACTTCGCATGCTGGACCTTGGTGGGCTTCTGGTTTGGTTTGACGCGCTGGGCTTCAGCGGGCGTCCACAGTGCAACCACTGCGAACAGGGCGAGAACTGTCCGCCCCCACGTGAACTTTTTAGAAATCTTAGAAATCGGACGTCGGCTCATGCCCACTCCTAGTGCAATGTCCCGGCCAATACGGCCCAGTAAGAACTTAAGACGCTCTAATTGTCCTATAAAGTCAGTTAATTGCATAACCCTTCTTAGGTTTTCATGAGCTTAATTGGCACTCATTTGGGCAATAAATCGGATTCCGATCCGAAGTTGATGTGCTGTATTGACCCATCGATAGCTTCAGTTAGTTCTATTTTGACCATTAACTTACTTATCTATAGTGACTTAGGGACTGTTGTTCTTTAAAAGAACATGAAATCTCAATACGGAACGAAAAAGCTGAGAAATATGGACGGAAGTCACCCAGGAAGGCTTGATGCTCGGGTCCAAAAAAAGAGGCCCGGACACCCTGGAATGTCCGGACCTGAAATCGTGCGCTGACGACGAGTGTGCTTAGTGGACGACGGTGGTGGGTGCAATCGAGAGGCGCCGAAGGCGCCAGTCTTCCGCGAGAATGCCCCACAGCACCTGGTCGTGATACTGGCCGTGGCGCAGGAACGACCGGCGCAGCACGCCTTCCTGTACTGCGCCCACCTTGCGGAGGGCGCCGTTCCCGCGGCCGTTCGCCACCGCCGCGCGCGCTTCAACGCGGCGCGCGCCGATCACGTCGAACGCGAAGTCGAGGACCAGGTGCGCCCCCTGGGCAAACATTCCGTTGCCCCAGAACGCCGAGCCGAGCGCGAAGCCCCACTCCGCCGTGGCGAAGCCTGGCTCGAGCGAACGCACCTGGAAGATTCCGACCGCGGCGGTCGTGCCGTTGGGTACCACCGCGAAGCAGGCGTAGTTACCGGCCTGCCGTTCGCGTTGCGCCCACATGATGAATCGCTCGAAGCCTTCGACCGTGGTCGGCGGCGGCGAGATAAAGCGCGACACTTCCTCAGTGGTCAGCATCGCCAGCAACGACGCGGCGTCTTCAAGCCGCAGCTCGCGCAGCGTGAAGCCCGCACCGGTCATCACGGGCAGCCCGGCCCTCCAGTCGGTCGTCGTGACTGCGGTGCTAGTCGGGTTTGCCATCACGTTCACCATTGCCGTGGTCTCCATTACTTGACCTTCCCGCCGAGCACCTTGTGCGAGACGCCAAACGCATTGCCCCACACGATGTTGTCATCGCTGCTGCCCCGAACAATGCCGTCCCGTTCGCTGTCGCCCCACACGATGTTGTCGAGCCACGCGTTGCCCCAGACGATGTTGTCCAAGCCGTATTTCTTGACATTGCCCCAGACGATGTTGTCGTCCCAAAAGCCCCAGACGATGTTTTCGGCCCAGTAGCCCCAGACAATGTTGTCGCCCCAAACGATGTTGTCGCCCCAGACGATGTTGTCTGCAATCGAGATGTTGCCCCAGACGATGTTGTCGAGCTCGTCCCAGTAGTTGCCCCAGACGATGTCGTCGCAACCATCGGCACAGTTGCCCCACACGATGTTGTCCAGCAGCGTGTCCATGCCCCACACGATGTTGTCGTTCCAGCGGGCCATGTGCACGTATGCGGCATCGCCGTCGATAAAGCGGTCGCCCCAAATGATGCGTTTGCCCCACTTCACCGTCTGGCCGTGCATGTCCTGGTTGAAACCAGGAACCGAGCCGCGACGCAGCCAGGAGGCGCCGGTCCTGGCCCTGGGGTTGATCATGCCGGCCAGGCGGGTCGCGCCGAGTGCATTCAGGTACCCCGCGCCCTGCGTGAGCGAGTCAACGCCCGGCATGGTGCGCGAAGTGAACTGCATGATCATCTTCACGCTGTTCGCCGACAGGCTCGGATTGGCGGCGAGTACGAGTGCCGCAGTCCCGGCCGCCATCGGCGACGCCATGCTGGTGCCGCTGAGCGTCATGTAGGAAGCGGGAGCTCCGGGTGCTTCGTTTCCGCCCGTAACATGCAGGTCGGTGAAAGTGTTGAACAGGTGGCTGCCGGGGGCCGAGAGCGAGATCACCTTGTGGCCGGTCGCCACGAGATCGGGCTTCGCGAAGAAGTCGAAACGCGACGGTCCGCGCGAACTGTAGTCAGTCACGCTATCGTCGTCGAACCCAGTGGTGTTCTGGGTGTTGCCCGCGCCGACGCAAATCGAGCGGGGCGCGTTGCAGGGCACGCCGACGCCGCCGTAGCCGACCGTGTCGGTCTTGAGATTGACACCCATGTTGCCGGCAGCGGTCACGACGACGATGCCCGCCTCGGCCAGGCGCTCAACTGCCTTGACCATCGGGTCGTTGGACGACGGCTCGAACACTGGGTGGCCAAGCGAGAGGTTGACCACCCGAATTCCGTATGCCCCGCGGTTCTTGTATACCCAGTTGAGCGCGTCAACGACGTCGCTGGTCTTGCCCGAACAGTCGTTGCCGAGCACGCGAACGATGACGAGGTTCGACTCGTCCGAGACGCCGGCATACTCGTGATCCGAGGAGATGCCGCTGCCGCCGATGATCCCCGCCACGTGTGTACCGTGGCCGCAACCATCAACGGCTGTCGTGCCACCGGTGACGAAGTCCTTGTACTTGAGAATCCGCGCCGGCGCGATGTCAGGGTGCGGTTGGTAGCCCGAGTCGATAATGGCGATGGTCACGCCCGTGCCGCGGCGGTTGTTGGTCGCTTTTGCGAGCCTGGCGCCGAGGCCTCGCCCGAACGTGGCCCGGGACTGGGCCGCCGCCGCGACCGTCACCGGCGCGTCGTAAGAGATGCGCTCGACGTAATCAACGGTGCCAAACGCGGCAGGACTCGCATAAACGTTCAGCGAGGGCGTTTGTTCACCATCCATCTTCCGCACGGCCGCGCCCTTGTTGAGCAACTCGTCATACGCGCGGTCGCGGTCACCGACCGTCGCAAAGCGCATGATGACGCGCGAAAACGAGCCCGTATTCCAGGCGGCGCGGACCGCATCATCGAATTTCGCGGTGATCTCAGTCGGCGACTGCGCGGCGGCGGGGGAAGCTAGAAGTGCCGCGAGCAGCGCCAGGCGGATGGCGCGGCCCCAGACTGCCTTCTTGCGGCCGTTGGGAGGTGAGAACTGAAATCGCATAGCAACACGGCCATAGCAATTCAGGTGCCAAAAGTTCTCATCTGGTCATCTATGTCATATAGAGTCGCATGATCGAAGCTTTATCGGCCCTTTTGAGAAAAGCATCACTGCCAAGCCATAGATGGAAGAGGGACGACACGAGAGTCGTTTGTGCCTAAACAGCCCAGCCCAAGGTTCCAGCTAGCCTAAATTCTGCTGTAAGTGTTTGCCCATTATGGATTTGAGCTGCTATGTTCCGTCCTGCATCAGGATTCTTGTTTTGGAACACGAGAAGGCGGGAAATCAGGGCCAAAGCCTGGGCTTTTAGGCCCAGGCGATCGGCACTGACGACATTACTTAATGGCGATGAGTTCGACGTCGAAGACCAGCATGCCTCGCGGGGGGCGCTCACCCTTGTAAGCCAGACGTTCGGGAATCCAGAAGCGCATCTTCTCGCCGACCGTCATCAGCTGCACACCTTCGGTCCACCCGGCGATGACGTCGCCAAGACCGAAGGTTGCGGGTTGGCCGCGCTCCACGGAACTGTCGAACATCTTCCCGTCGGTGGTCCAGCCCGTGTAGTGCACCGTCACGTTGCTGCTCTTGACCGGCGACGGTCCACCCTTCCCTGGCCGCAACGACTTGTAGGCGAGACCAGACGAGGTCTTCTTCGCATCTGCGGGCGCTGCCGCCACATCAGCCGGCGGCGTACCGGGCGAGGGGCCGAACTCAATCAGCTCGACGTCGAACACCAGCATGCCGGCAGGTCGGTTGGGCTGCCCGCCGTAGGCGAGGTCCTGTGGAATCCAGAAGCGGCGCTTCTCACCGGCGACCATCAATTGCAGCCCTTCACCCCAACCCTTGATCAGGCGATTCAGGGGAAACGTGGCAGGCGTCGGCTGTGACCGCGAGCTGTCGAACATCTTTCCATCGGTGGTCCAACCGGTGTAATGCACTGTGACCATGTCGGTGGGGCCGGGCTTGGTCGTGCCCTTACCTGGGCTCTGCACCTTCGACGCGAGGCCCGAGGCTGACTTGGCGGCATCGGCTGGCGGTGTGGCGACATCGGCTGGCGGCGGAAGCGGCGTTGGCGCGGGACGCTGGGCAACCAGCGAGGCGGCCATCGCCAGCGTGAGTGCAACGGTCGTAAGAAAACGAGTCATCCACGTATCGTGGACCGCGGGGATACGGTTGTGCAAGAAGAACGACGCGACTACCCGGCGCCGTTTCAGACGACCGAATAACGCAAGCTACCGGCAGGTATCGAGGCCCTGGTCGTTGACCGAGCCGTCCACGGCCAGGAACGCCCACTCGACTTGTGCCGGCTTGAGAGTGAACCGCACCACTCCATACTGCATGAGGCGCGATTCAGAATTGGGCGCAGCGCGAACGAAGTTATAGAGTTCCGCCCCTCCGGTACCGGCAGTGAACTGGCGAATGCCGTTGGCGGGGTCGGGGGTGCCGTTCGCCGACTGGCGCGCGAAGCGTTCGTAAAGATGATCATGACCAGTCAAGACCACCTCAGCCCGCGAAGCTTCGAGCAGCGACCACATGTCGCGCATCACGGCGCTGTTGCCATTGGGGCCGGAACTGAAGAGCGGGTGGTGCCAGACCGCCATCGTGCACGGCGTGCGCTGGCCCTCGAGTTGCTGGCGCGCAAACTCCCACTGCGCCGATCCGCGACCGGCCGGGATATTCGAGTTCAGCATCAGGATTAGCCAGTCGCCTGCCATGAACGCGTAGTAGCCGGCGCGATCCGCACCGGCGGCGTCGCCGAAATAGTCGAAATAGGGGCCTGCTCCGGCGCTTTCATATTCATGGTTCCCCGGCGTGGGATGCCAGCGACCGCGGAAGCGGCCCCACTCGGGATTGAAACAATCGCGAAAGTTCGCCGCCGTGCCCTGGAAATAGGCGATATCGCCGGCGAGCAGCAGCTGGCCTTCGAGGCCGGCGACCAGCCTGGCCGTTTGCGCGACCGCCGGCCGGTCGCACATGCCGATGTCGCCCACGCCGAGCACCACCGCTGTCTGCCCGGTCGAAGGAACAGTGCCGCCACCCGTCCCGGCGGTGCCGCCGCGCGTCGTCGGACCCGATGGGGAGCTGGAACAAGCCACGGCGAGGCCAAGTGACGCCACGAGGAGGACGCGTGTGAGGAGAGCGGCGCGGCTAGAGGTCATCGCATCAGCCTTTTCACCATCGTTACATACGTGGTACCGTTCCGCCACCTTGGGCGCCCAGCGGCTATGACCACCTCCGAACGTAACGCCAAGTCGAATCGCCTGCTGTTGTCGCCACAAGAGCCGTTAGTGGCTGGCGGTCGCGCCGAAGAACTCGAACGCCGGATCCAGGAGGTGTTCAAGTCGGGTTACGCGCATGTGGTCATCGACCTGCGCGGCGTGCCGAACGCAGACAGCGCGGGTATTCGCGCGCTCGTGCGCGGACACACCTCGGCCCAGCGGCTGAACCGCAGGTTTACGCTCGTCTCGCCCAATCCGCTGGTGCGCGAGCTGCTCGCGCTGTCGCTGTTGACCAATGTGCTCGAAATCGTCGACACGCTGGTTGAGGCCAAGACGCAAACCATTCCATGGGATCGCGTGTGGTCCGGTATCGCGGTGGCGTTTGTCGGCCTGGCGCTGGTTGGTGTCGGCGTGACTTGGCCGGACCTTGGCCTCGAGGGCGTGCCTGCTCCGGGCGGCTCGTTCCCCCCGGGTCAGGGCGGGCAGGGTGGCCAAGCCACCAATGGCCTGGCCCACCCGTTGTTCGAGCTCGGCAAGCTGGTCGCCTCGGCCGTCGTCGGCATGCTCGTGACGGTCGTGCACCGGCAGTATCGGACCGACAAGACCGCCAACCCGGCGCTCGACCAGGCGCAGGTGCTGTTGTGCATTTCGGGCGCACTGATGATGATCATTATCGGTAACTCGGTGGCACGCGCATTTGGCATTGCCGGTGCCGCGAGCATCATTCGCTTTCGGACCCCGGTTGAAGATGCGCGCGACATCACCATCTTGTTCATCCTGATGGGGCTCGGAATGGCGGCCGGCCTCGGCGCGCTGGCGGTCGCGGGCATGGGCACGCTGTTCTTGTGCGCGATGATTCCCATCCTCAACATCTTCAGCTCCGAGCGGCCGCGCACCATGATGGTGGAGATTATCTCGAAGGATCGCGAATTTCCGACGGCGCACGTGCATCACGTGTTTGCGGTGAACGGCATTCTCTTCGAGCCCCGCGAAGTGTCGCAGGGCGACGAGGCGACCGCGAAGTACCTGACCACGCTCAAGCCGACCGACTCACTCGAGGATTTGAGCGGACAGCTTTTGGGCGATGGCAAGAAGGGCATCAAGAATGTCTCCTGGTCGCCGCCCAAGCGCGCGTAAGACCCGGGCGCGCGGGCCTGCCGGCCGGGTCGCGGCCGCCAAGGAAGTGCTGATTCTCGATCCGGCGGAACGCAAGGCCGCCCTGCTCGCCGTGATCGCCGGCGCCAAGCGGCGGCTCGTGCTGTCGCTGTTCCGCTGTGACGATTTCTCGGTGCTGGACGCGCTGGCTGCCGCCCTCGAGCGTGGCTGCGAGGTCGAAGCCATTCTCACCAAGTGCGCCAAGGGCGGCAAGAAGCGCCTGAAGAAATTGTGGAGCGCCCTCGAAGAGATGGGCGCGGTCGTGACGCGCTATGGCGACCCGGTGGTCAAGTACCACGCCAAGTACCTGGTCGCCGACGAAACGACCGCCGTTGTCACCACCCTCAACCCAACCAAGAAGTGTTTCACGCGCACGTGGGACGCCGTCCTGATCACGCAGGACCCGTCGGTGGTGAAGGGACTGCTCACGCTGTTTCGAGCCGATGCAGCCGATCAGCCGCTGACGTCGCGGCGGCCGATCAGCCGGCGCCTGATCATCGGCCCCGAACGTACCCGCTCCGACATCCGTGCGCTGATTGTTGGCGCCCGCAAGAGCATTCGCATTCTCGACCACAAGCTCTCGGATCCCGACCTGGTCGGGTTGCTGCGCGACCGCCGCGACGAGGGCATCATTGTCTCGGTGCTCGGCCGCCACCCGATGGGCCCGATCGAGCCGCACGGCAAGATGATGATCATCGACGACAAGCGTGCGATTCTGGGCAGTACCGCGCTGTCGACATTGAGCCTCGACTTCCGTCGTGAGGTTTCAGTGGTGATTCACCAGCCCGCGCTGGTCAGGCAACTCAACATCGCATATCAACGGCTGAGCGTACGCGCCGGCGCGGCTGCATCGCACCTGCCAGGAGACCGCATCGCATGAAGAAGTTCTTGTTGACCGCGCTGTTTCTCTCGGCCGTCGCGACGACCGCGGCAGCACAGGACAAGCGCGGACTGGTCTGGGACGATCGCCCGACCATTGTCTTCGGCGAGGACGTGACGCTGGGAATTCGCGGCAAGCTGCAGCTCGACTGGCGGCGCTTCGACCCCCAAATCGACGAGGACCGGTTCGACTTCCGCACCGCGCGCGTTGGCCTCAAGGGCGACCTCACAAGGCACTTCGACTACGAGATCGAGCGCGCCATTGAACAGGAAGGCAGCTTCGGAGAGTGGAAAGACGTTTACCTGAACTGGTCGACCTTCGACGCCATCCGCATCAAGGCCGGCCGCTTCAAGATGCCATTTGGCCTCGAGCAGAACACCGGCGCCACCGATGTCGACTTTGCCTACCGCAGCCTCGCCTCCTCGACGATTGCGCCCGCCCGTGACCGCGGCGTCATGGCATACGGTGAGCTTGGCCGCCTCGGCTACGAAGTGGGCCTCTTCGATGATGATGGTGACAACGGGGAGCTGAAGGAGCCGCAGTTTGTCGCAGCCGGCGAGGATCTCAAGGGTGTCGGGCCGTCGTTCGCCGTGCGCCTGACCGGCGATCTGTTCCGAGCCTTGCCGGTGCCCGGGAGACTGAGGAGCGCCAATTTCGGCGTCGCCTACACCAACGCCAGCGTGCCCGAAGGCCTCAACAGCCTGCGCGGACAGTCGGTGTGGGGCACCGTGGATTTCTTCGAACCGGTCTATGTGAAGGGCCGGCGGCAACGATTTGGCGCGCAGTTCGACTGGACGCCGGGCCCGACTGGCCTGAAGGCGGAATGGATGCAGTCGCGCGAGCAGCGATTGGGCCAGAGCAACCGCAACCAGGACCTGTCGGACTTCGTTGGCACCGGCTGGTACGTGAGCGCGACCTGGTTTGTGACCGGCGAAGACAAGGATGACGATGTCAATCCCCGAAACCCGATCTTCCAGGGCGGCATCGGGGCGATTGAGGTCGCCGCGCGCTACGACCAGTTGGAGTTTGGCAGCGCCGCCAAGACCGGAATCGCCTTCACCAATCCACGCGCGGATCCACTGCTCGCGAATACCGACAAGGTGTGGACGTTCGGCGTGAACTGGATGCTCAACCGCTGGGTGCGGATAATTACCAATGCAATCCACGAAGAGTTCGCCGACGCCAATCGGACTCCTCAGCCGGACACTGCAAGCTTCTGGTCCGGTCTGCTAAGGTTGCAAGTAGTGTTCTGACATGCACAGGGTGGTTCCATGAAGTGGCTGGCTGTTCGCCTGTTCGCCGTTGCGGTGGTCGTCTGCGCTGCGGTTCCCGCTGCGGCCCAAACGTCGGATGACTTCTTCAATCCCGAGACCCTGCAGCGCATCGACCTCTGGTTGAACGCTTCCGACTGGTCGAAGTTGAAGGCCGCCTTCCAGGAGAATACCTACTTTCCTGCCGACGTGGTCTGGAACGGCCAGACAGTGCGCAATGTCGGCATTCGCTCGCGCGGCCTTGGCTCGCGAAGCGGCACCAAGCCCGGCCTGCGCGTGGATTTCGATCGTTACTCGTCGAGCCAGACGTTTCTCGGCCTCAAGTCCTTCGTACTCGATAACCTGACGCAAGACCACTCGGGTGTGAAGGAAACGGTGGCCATGCGGTTCTTCGCGCGAATGGGCATTCCCTCACCGCGCGAGACTCACACGCGGCTGTACGTCAACGGCATCTATGCCGGCCTCTACGCGCTCGTCGAGTCAGTCGACAAGACCATGATGGGCCGCGTC
>JANMUX010000013.1:0-13160 GCA_031392125.1 Acidobacteriota bacterium
GCCGAGATCATGTTTGGCGATTTCCTGTTCCTCGCCGGCGATCAGCTGACCAATCACGCCGCGAAGTTCCAGTGGATGTTCAACGACCAGGTGCGGGTGCCGCTGGTGGTGCGGGCGCCGATGGGCGCACGGCGCGGTTACGGCCCCACGCACAGCCAGTCGATCGAGAAGCATTTCCTGGGGGTGCCCGGCCTGTGGGTGGTGGCACCGCACATTCTCGGCGACCCCGGTCGACTCTTGCGGCAGGCCACTCTCGAGTGTGACGCCCCGATCGTGTTCATCGAAAGCAAGACCTGCTATGGGCGACCGCTCCTGAGCGGGGTAGACGGCATGACTGCCATCGAGATCGCCGATGACGCCTCGCCCTTTCCAACAGTCCTGCTGCGTCACGACCGCGAGACGACGTCCGATGGCCTGCTGTGGTGCTACGGCGGCATGGTGCCGCATTGCCTCGAGGCGATTAGGCACCTGCACGATGCCGAGGGGCTCGCCATCGATCTCGCGGTGACGAGCCAGTTGTCCCCTGTGCCCGTATCTCATATTGCCCGCGTGGTTGACGAGTGCCCCGCGGCGCTTGTGATCTATGCGGAGGAGGCCAGCGCCGAACACGGCTGGTCGGCGGAGATCCTGGCGCAGGTGCAGCACCGGGTGTCGGAATCGGGACGCGAAGCCCGTCACGTGCGTGTTGGCGGTGCGCACACGCCAATTCCGAGCAGCCGCGCACTCGAGGCCGCCACCGTACCGGGCGCGCGCGAGATCGTGGCGCGCGTGCTCGACTGTTTTTGATGAATCGCCGCCACCTGATCTTTGCCGTGCAAGCGGTCGTTACCCTGGCGCTGCTGGTGATGCTGTTTCGTCGCTTTGACTGGGTGAGATTCGGCGAGGTGTTGCGCCAGATGTCGCTGGCGTTTTATGCCGGCTCGTTGCTCGCGCTCGCTTTTGGACAGCTTCTGTACGCGTTTCGATGGCGGACGGTGCTGTCGGGCATGGGCATCGAGGTGCCGTACGGCGAGGTGCTTCGCCAGTATTTCATTGGCATGTTCTTCAGCAACTTGATGCCGACCGCAGTTGGCGGCGACGCCGCGAAGATCTATTACCTCGGCCAGCGGTCGGGCTACGTGCCGATCGGCGCATCGGTTTTCGTCGATCGGTTCCTCGGATTCCTGTGGCTGGCTTCGATCGGCGCGGTGCTGGCATGGACGGTGGCCGCCAGTTCGCCGGTGCTGGGCCTCAATCGGCAGCTACTCTCCCTGTTTGCGCTGGTCTTCGTGTCGGCGATGCTGGTCGCGTGGCTGGTGCCGGTTGAGCGCATTCTGCCGCGCTTGATACCGGCGCGGTGGGGCGGCTGGACGATCCGCGTCGGTGAGTTCGTGACGCTGGTCCGCGAGGGCGCCTGCCGGCCGCTGACCTTCATCACCTCCGGCGCGGTGGTCGCCGGCTACGCGTGGCTCGTCACGATGGTCTATCAACAGCATTTTTCGGCGAGTGGCCTGGCGGCGGTGGCGACCTTGCCAGTGATGCTCGTGATCGTGAGCATGTCGATTTTCGTCAACGTGCCAATCTCGGTCAACGGTATCGGCCTGCGCGAACAGCTGCACGTGTTGTTGTTCACGGCCTTCGGCGTCCCCAAAGAGGTGGCCGTGACGATTTCGCTGTTGTTGTTCTCTCACACACTGGTGCTGAGCCTGGTCGGCGGCGGCCTGTGGCTAAAGACCCCGCGGGCCCTGGCGGCATGAGCGAAGTCGTCATCCACACGCGCGACCTGACGAAGGTCTACCGGCTCTACGCCAGTCCGCGCTACCGCTTCCTCGACATGTTCGGACTGTTGCGCCAGAACGCAGGCGCCTATACGGAGCATGCCGCGCTCGACGGCGTAACCCTCGATATTCGCCGCGGCGAAAAGGTGGCGTTCATCGGACGCAACGGCGCCGGCAAGAGCACGTTGCTGAAGCTGCTGACCGGGGTGATCGAACCAACGTCTGGGGTGCTCGACGTCAAGGGTAAGGCCCACGCCCTGCTGCAGATTGGGTCAGGGTTCCATCCTGATTTCACCGGCCGCGAGAACGTCTACGCCTACCTGGCGCAACTTGGTATCACCGGCGCCGAGGCCAATCGGCGCTTCGCGGAAATCGTCGAGTTTGCGGAGCTGGAGGAGTACATCGGGCAGCCGGTGAAGACGTATTCCAGCGGCATGGCCGTGCGGTTGATGTTCTCGACCTCGACCGCGATCACTCCCGATCTGCTCGTCCTCGACGAAGTGCTCGGCGTCGGCGACGCCTACTTCGCGCACAAGAGTTACAACCGCATTCGCGAGCTCTGCGACCGGCAAGGCACGACGTTGTTGCTGGTGACGCACGACATCTACTCGGCCGTCAGCATCTGCGATCGGGTGGTCTGGGTCGATCACGGCCGCATCCTGATGGATGGTGATGGCGCCACGGTCGTGAATGCGTACGAGAGCTCGATTCGATTGCAGGAAGAACAACGCCTCCGTCTGAAGGCCAAGCAACGGGCCCTCGAGCTTAGCGCCACGACCGGCGGTGACGAGATCTCCGTGGAGATCTATGCCGCAGACGCCGCCCCCCAGCCGTGTCCGGTGTATTTCAGCCGCGTCGAGCTCGTCGTGGATGGGCTGCGTGTCGGTGCTCTTCCGCTCGACGGCGTCGAGACGGCCAACGCCGTCTTGCAGGCGGTCGGCACCAACTGGGGTCCGCCGGTGATGTGGCAGCAACGGCCGGCGCGCGCGTTGCAGAACTTCGGGTCGCCCTTTCACAAGGTCGCCGGCAATTTCATTGGATCTCACGTTGCGGGAACATCCGCAGCTGGCGTGGGCGTCGAGGTCGACTATTGGTCGGCGGAACCATGTGCGCTCGCCGTTCGCGCGTTCGTCAACGGCCGCGAGATCGCACTCGGTGCGCTACCGCCGGCCCGCGAATCCTGGTCAACGCATCTCGCGACGGCCGTCGAGCTGTCCCTGGCGGAGCGGGCGCGGACGCTCACCCCGGCGGGACGCCAGGGCACCGGGGCGATCATCGTCGACACGGTGACGCCCGTGGATGCCGAGGGTCGCGAGACCTTTGCGTTCAGGCATGGCCAGCCATTCGAGTTACGGATGCAGTTTCGCATCCACCAGCCGGGCCTCAAGGAGCGAGCGCAGGTGCTGGTCGCTTTCCATCGCGACGGCGTCCAGGACGTGATGCGCACCATTTGCCGCGACTTCCTGTTCGACGAGCGCGAGCAGCGCGAAGGTGTCGTCGTGCTGAAGTTTCCCAACCTCCCCCTCGCTAATGGCGAGTACTCGGTGACGGTGATGGTGGCGCGCGAAGGCTATTACGACGAGCAGCAGACTGTGTACTTTTCGATCAATCCAGGCGTCTATACCTGCCTCACGCGCCTCTTCAACATCAGCGTGGAGCAAGGTGGCGTGGTCGGTACCGGTACGGCGGTAGTGCTCGATGCGGATTGGAGCATCCGGTCATGAACAAGGCGTTGATGGACCGCTGGCTGAGCCGGTTGCGCGGAACCCCGACACCGGGTCCTGCTCCCTAGGCGGCGGAGGAAGCGACTCCCATCATTGCCGTGGCAGCGCCTGATCCGGAAGTGCTCGCGATGGATTTGGACGTGATCCTGGCCCGCGATTTTGCCAACGAATACCAGATCGCGAGTCGCACCACCGCGGCGGTACTCGCAAGGCTGGCGGGATCCGACTTGTCCTCACTGGCCCGCCGCTCGCCGTCGCTGGCAGGATTCGACTGGGCGAGCTACCTGCGTTGCAGCCTCTGCCGGGTCGTCCGCGTCCAGCGTGCGCTGACCATGCATGCCTCGGCAGGTGCGCGCGTGCTGGACTACGGCTCGTACTTTGGCAACTTCGGCCTGGCGATCCAGGCGATGGGCTACCGGGTTGACGCGATCGACTCGTACCGTGGCTACGGCACCGCGCTGGCGCCGTGGGCGGATCTGCAACGCGATGCTGGCATCGCGGTGCACGATTTCGCCACCGCCGGCTATGACCTGCAGACCCTGGGACCACACCCTTTCGACGCAATCGTGTGTGCAGGAGTCATCGAGCACATCCCGCATTCGCCAAAACTGCTGCTCGAGTCCCTGACTGCGGCGCTCAAGCCAGGGGGCATCCTGATCCTCGACACGCCGAACCTCGGCTATCTCTACAAGCGCCTGGCGCTCCTCGAGGGGCAGAGCATCTTCGCGCCGATCGCCGAGCAGTACCACACCGAGTTGCCGTTCGAGGGTCATCATCGCGAGTACACGGTGCCAGAAGTGCAGTGGATGCTGACAGCGGCGGGGCACGAGGTCCTGTCGATTGAGACATTCAACTACAGCGTGTTCGGGCAGTCTCACCTGACTGGTGAACACCTCGAGAACTACCGGGCGATGGTCGGGGACTCGTCGTTGCGGGAGTTGATGGTGTCGGTGTCGCGCCGCCCGGTGGCCTGAGGCGCGCCGGGACGAAGGGACCAGACAGACGATATGTGCGGAATTGTTGGCAGTTTCAAGCCCGGTGGTGAAGCGTGCGCGGACGACGTGCTCGTGCGCATGCGTGACCGCATGGCCCATCGCGGACCAGACGGTGTCGGGCAGTGGCACTCGCCCCGGCGCGACTGCGGGTTGGGACATCGGCGCCTGTCGATCATTGACCTGTCGACCGCGGCCAACCAGCCGATGGTGAACCGGAGCGGCAGCGTGGCCCTGGTCTTCAACGGCGAGATTTACAACCATGCCGACGTGCGGCGGGAGCTCCAGGCGCTTGGTAAGTACGAGTGGATGACCGACCACTCCGACACCGAGGTGCTGCTCCACGCCTACGAGGAGTGGGGCCTCGAGTGCGTCAAGCGCTTTTACGGGATGTTTGCCGTGGCGATCTACGACGCGCGCGGCGGCGCCGGTCCAGTGATGCATTTCATCCGCGATCGGGTTGGCATCAAGCCGCTCTACTTCGCCCGCACCGGGAAGGGCGAGTGGGTGTTCGGCTCGGAAATTCGCGCCTTGCTGGCGCATCCGGATCTGTCGCCTGAAATGGATCCGGTGGCGTTCTGGCACTACTTGACATTCATCGTCACGCCCGCGCCCCTGACCCTGTTCAAGGGCATCTTCAAGCTGCCGGCGGGACACACCATCACCATCGATCACACCGGTCGCGCCACCGCGAAACAGTGGTGGGATTGTGTGCCAAGCGCGAAGGGCCTGTACTCAGAGTCCGACCTGAGCGAGGGCGAGGCGGTCACCGAGCTGACCCGGCTGCTCAAGCAGTCAATCGCCCGGCGAATGGTCTCGGATGTGCCGTTCGGCGTGCTCCTCTCCGGCGGTGTCGACTCGTCGCTGAACGTGGCGCTGATGAGCGAGCTGATGGACCGACCCGTGACCACCTTCACCGTCGGCTACGAAGGCAAAGAGGACTACAACGAGTTCCAGTACGCGCGCCGGGTAGCCGAGCGCTATAAGACCGATCATCATGAGACATTGATCAACGGCAGCGAGGCCCAGGAGTTCCTGCCGCTGCTCGTGCGGCTTCAGGATGAGCCGATTGCCGACAACGTTTGCATCCCGCTGTACTTCCTCTCGAAGCTGGTGCGCGAGCGCAATACCACGGTGGTGCAGGTCGGCGAAGGTGCCGACGAGCACTTCCTCGGCTACTGGTGGTGCGAGCACTACCGCCAGAAGTACGAGTCGGTTTACGCGCCGGCGCGAAAGGGGCTGGGATGGTGGCAACGGTTGGTCGCCAAGGGCCAGTCGGCCGCGCCCGGGTTGGCCGGCGAGGACCTCGAGATTCAGCGCCGCGCCCAGTCGGGCCAGGAACTGTTCTGGGGCGGCGCGGTGTGCTGGTGGGGCGAGCTGCGGCAGCGCCTCACGCCCAGCAGCGATCCGTTCCGCGGCACCATCGATTGCCCGGTCGAAGGCCTGCTGCCGGCCTCGCACCAATCGCTCGACAGCCACGCCGTGGTCCGCGAATACCTCGGCCGTCTCGACGGCCAGCTGGCCGATCCCGAAGTGCTGCAGAAGATCCCTTACATGGAGATGAAGCTGCGGCTGCCGGAGCATTTGCTGATGCGGGTCGACAAGCTGACGATGGCGCACTCGATCGAGGCGCGGGTTCCGTTTCTGGATCACGACGTGGTGGAGTTTGCCAACCGCGTGCCGGCTGCTTATAAGTTGAAGGACGGAGTCGGCAAGTCGCTGTTGAAGAAGGCGGCGGCGCCGTACCTGGACGACGACATGCTTTATCGCCGCAAGCAGGGATTTGGCGCGCCCATGGAAGAATGGTTTCGCGAAGGCGATTTCGGCAAGCGCTGCCTGGCTGCCTTCGAGCGCTCCGAGCTCCGCAAGCAAGGCTTTTTCGACAACGAGTTTTTTGTTGACCTGCTCAAGCGGCAAATCGAAGGCCGCGGGGGATACAGCTTCCAACTCTGGACGGTACTGAACGCGGTACTGTGGCATGAGTCCTGGATCGTCGGCCGTGAGGATTGCTTCTGACGCCTGCCACCAACCCGATGAGAGAGTCAGAACCCACACCCCCTGGCGGCGCACCGCCGAGCGACCCGTTCCCGGTCATGAGCGACGGCTCGCTGATGGCCAACGTCGTGGTGTTCGTGGGCGAGCTGATCCGGCGAGCCACCACGCAGCTGGTGGACGGCGACCCGGCGCCGCCGGAGCACCTGCGCGTGCCGCTGCCGTTTTCGCGTGCAGACGGCACCGACTACCTCCGGATCGTCGAGCTCTGGAAGCAGTACCGCGGCGGGACCGCGATCACCGCGCCACCACGCGCGTGCCCCGCGTGCCGCGCCGACGACAGCCAGTTCGAGTTTCTCAGCTACGATCAGTATCCGTACCACGCCTGCAGGAAGTGTGGGACGTGGTTTGTTCCGCTTGCGATCGACGATCGGGTCGTCGACGCGTTCTTCGCGGCGGTCCCCGAAGCCCGGCAGATCGCCGACCAGATGATGGCCGGACGCGACCAGGGAACGCAGGCGAACGATCGCGAGCGGTTTAGCCACTACTTTCAGCTGATCGCCGGTCTCACCCCGCCGCCGCCGAAGCGCCTCCATTACCTGGACATTGGCTGCGGCGTCGGTCATTCAGTGGAGCTGGCAACCGAGCTCGGTTGGGACGCAACCGGCATCGAGGTGAGCGAGGTCGCGGTTGCGACGGCGCGCGCCAAGGGCCGCAACGTTTACCAGCCTGGCGACTTGTCCAACGAGCGCGCCTACGACGTCGTCTCGCTGTTCGAGACGCTCGAACACATCACCGACCCGGAACCCGTGCTCGCTGATGTGACTCGCCGGCTCGCCCCGGAGGGCGTGGTCGTGATCACGGTGCCGAATCGGGCGAGTTTCGAGATGTCGATCCTTCGCGGCCGCTGCTTTCACATCTTTGGCGGCAGCGAGAACGTTGGCCACATCAATCTATTTGATGCCACCGGATTGGGCGTGTTGCTGCAACGGCACGGGCTGTCAGTCGTCTTTACGGACGCTCAGTTCAGCAGCGACTTGACGCAGATCGTGTCGTACCTGGTGTCACCCCGACCGCAGGCCCTCGACGTAAGCGGCGGCGATCACATCGATCTGGAGATGCCCGCGTCGGCACACACCGTGGTGAACAACCTGGGACCGGTGTTCGCCAGCCTGGAGCGGGCGTTGAAACGCTCTCCAATCCTGATCGCGATTGCCTGCCGGACGACTGACCGCGCCCGGCTTGCCGGTGCGATCGCCGACCTGGAGCAGCGTTGGCGTAAAGAGATGCGAAACCGGCTGGACGAACAGGCCCGGACGCTCCTGCAACACGAGAGTGAGTTCCGCACGCTGATGGCCACCGCGCAGGTTGAGGTTGCCCGCCGGGATACATTGCTCGCCCAGACCGAGGCCGGCCTGCAACAGGAGATCGTCCGTAGGGATCGCTTGATCAACGATCTGGATACCTTGCTGGCTGCCGAGCGCGCCAAGTTCAGCCGGACCCTTGAGGGACGTGCGATGCGCGGGGGACGACGGCTGGCGCGTTTGGCGCGATCGCTCGGAGTCTTGCCACCGCAACCACCGGAGAACCCGGAATGACCGAGCGAGTGACCCCGCCTCTTGCTGCCGATCGCCCTATAGCCATCTCGGTGGTCGTCCCCGTATTGAACGAAGCCGGCAACGTGCCAGAGTTGTCACGGCTGCTGGTCGGCGTACTCGGCGAGCTCTGCCGGCAGCAGGGCTACGCCGCCGAAGCCTTCGAGATCGTGTTCGTCGACGACGGCAGCGAAGACGACACGTGGGACTTGATCGATGCCCAGCACCGCGACGACGCGCGGGTGGGTGGCATCAAGCTGTCGCGGCGGTTCGGCCATCACCTCGCCGTTACCGCCGGTCTCGATCGTGCGCGCGGCGACGCGGTGGTGGTGATGGACGGTGATCTGCAGGATCCGCCCGAGGAGATCCCCAAGCTGTACGCGCGCTACAAGGACGGCTTCGACCTGGTCTACGGCATCCGGCA
The DNA here is from genome assembly GCA_031392125.1 of Acidobacteriota bacterium. Taxonomy (GTDB): domain Bacteria; phylum Acidobacteriota; class Vicinamibacteria; order Vicinamibacterales; family UBA2999; genus 12-FULL-67-14b. The sequence goes on from JANMUX010000013.1 coordinate 8,485, forward strand.
TCAGCGTCACGACCCGCTTGTGAAGCGGCTCAATTCGCAATTGTTCTGGCGGACGATGAACCGCGTGTCGGGCCTGCACATGCCGCCCAACCAGATGATGTTGCGGGTGATGAGCCGCAAGTTCGTCGACGCGATCTGCCAGATGCGCGAGTCGGCGCGTTTCATCCACGGCATGATGGCGTGGGCCGGCTTCCGCGTCACCAGCGTCGAGGTCGCGCATCGAGAGCGCCATGCCGGAAGCACCAAGTACAGCGTGATGCGACAGCTCAGCCTGGCGCTCTACGCCCTGACGTCGTTCTCGACCACGCCGTTGCGCATCGCCAGCGTGCTCGGCCTGGTGACCGCCGGCGCCAGTTTCGCCGCCGGGGTCGCGTTGGTCGCGGCGAAGTTCATCTACGGCTACTCGGTCGAAGGCTGGGCGTCGATCATCACCTCGATGTTCTTCTTGTCGGGACTGCAGATGTTCGTGCTTGGGATCATGGGTGAGTACATCGGCAAGACTTACAAGGAAGTGCAGCGCCGGCCGCTGTATTTCATCAGCGAGGCGCGGTAGCGGAATCATGATCGACGTCATCAAGTGGGACTCTGATTTTTTCGGGCGCCAGATGGGCGCGCTGACCGGGCCGATTGCGTCATCCGAAGCGGTGTCGGTCGAGCTGGCCGCTGCCGCCCGTGACGGCTTCGTATATGTCGTCTGCCGGCCGCCAGTTGAAGACGCGGCGGCGATCCGTTCGCTGGAGCAAGCCGGCTTCTACCTGACCGACATTGGTGTCACGTGGGCGAGCGATTCCGCTGCCTACTTGGGACGGTGGCCGGAGGTTGCCGAGGGCGCCGTCCGCCACGCCACCGTGGAGGACGTGCCGAAGCTCTCGGCCGAGGCGACGACGCTGTTTCGGAACAGTCGCTTCTACAACGATCCGTTTTTCTCGGTGACCGAAGCAGACCGGCTTCATTCTTCTTGGCTCGCCAACTCAGTCAGCGGGCAGGCTGCCGACGCCGTGCTGATTAATCCGGCGTCCGGCTTCGTTACCTGCAAGCTGACCAAGGACGGCAACGGCGAGGTCGCGCTGATCGGTGTCTGGGAGGGGAGCCGCGGCCGCGGCGCCGGCCGCGACTTGATGACGGCCGCCGTAAGGTGGTTCCTCCGGCAAGGCGTGACCACGGTGCGCGTCAAGACGCAGGTGAAGAACCTGCGAGCCATGAATTTCTATCACCGCCTGGGTTTCGACCTGCACGCAGTGGACATGACGATGGGATGCATGCTGGGCCGCACGGCTCCGGCGGGAGACGCCAAGTGATCGAAACCGTCATGGTAACCGGCGCCGGAGGGTACATCGGCGCAACGCTCGTGGACCAGTTGCTCGCGGCCGGCAAGCGCGTGATTGGGCTCGACCGCTTCTTCTTCGGCGAATCACTGCTTGGTGACACCCTGCAGCATCCGTCGTTCACCTTGCTGCGCAAGGATATCCGCCAGATCGACGAGGCCGATTTCCTCGGCGTCGATGCGGTGTGCGATCTCGCGGCGCTGTCGAACGATCCGGCCGGTGCGCTCGACGAGCGGCTGACCTATGCGATCAATCACGAGGCGCGCGCGCGCTCGGCACAACTGGCGAAGCGGGCCGGCGTGCAGCGTTATGTGCTGGCCAGTTCGTGCTCGGTGTACGGCTCGGGCGACGGCAAGCTGCTGACCGAGGAAAGCGCGGCACAACCGATTTCGGTCTACGCGCACGCCAACCTGAAGGCCGAGAAAGACATCCTGCCGCTCGCCGATTCGAGTTTCACGGTGACCGCGCTGCGGCAGGCAACCGTGTTCGGCCTGGCCAAACGGATGCGTTTCGATCTGGTGGTCAACCTGATGACCATCAACGCGGTGCAGAAGGGCAAGATTTTCGTGATGGGGGGCGGCAAGCAGTGGCGCCCGATCGTGCACGTCAGCGACACCGCCGGCGCGTTCGTGAACGTGCTCGGCCGACCGGCGTCAGAGGTGTCGGGCCGCGTCTTCAACATTGGCTCGAGCGAACACAACTACCAGGTGCTGAGCCTCGCCTACATCGTTCGCGAGAACATCCCGTTCTCGATCGACCTCGACATCGTCCCCGACGATTCGGACGCGCGCAACTATAACGTGTCGTTCACGCGGGCGGAGCGGGAACTGGGCTTCACCGCCCGCCACACCCCCGCGGACGGCGCCCGCGAGATCTACGAAGCGCTGAAATTCGGCCGGGTCGATACCGGCATCAAGACCGTGACGGTCAAGTGGTACCAGCACATCATGGACGCCAAGCAGCTGGTGGACAGCCTGGCGATGGATGGCCGACTGCTGTGAGTGAGTTGAGGAGTTGACGCGATGAAAGTGGAATTCTACCGGCACAACCTGACCGACGAAGACATTGAGCGGCTGGTCGATGTCTGCCGGGGCGTGTTCCTGACGACCGGCAAGGACACTGCCGAATTCGAGGCGGCGTTCGCGGCATATCTCGGCGCCAAGCACGGCGTTGGCGTCACCAGTTGCACGGCGGCCCTGCACATTGCGCTACTGGCCGTCGGTGTCGGCCCGGGCGACGAGGTGATCACCACGCCGATGACCTTCGCGGCAACCTCGAACACCGTGTTCTACACTGGTGCCACTCCCGTCTTCGTTGATGTCGAGCCCGCGACCGGATTGATCGATGTCGACGCCGTGCAGCGGGCGATCACGCCGCGAACCAAGGCAATCATCCCGGTGCACCTCTATGGCCTGATGGCCGACATGCGGCGCTTGCGGGCGATTGCCGACCGCACGGGCATTGCCCTGATCGAGGACTGCGCGCACGCGATTGAATCCGAGCGCGATGGCGCGCGCCCTGGCTCGCTGTCGGAAGCCGCGTGCTTCAGCTTCTATGCGACCAAGAACATCACCAGTGGTGAAGGCGGCGGGCTGGTCACCAACTCCGACGCCATCAACACCAGGTTGCGTCTGCTGCGGCAGCACGGGATGTCGGCGAGCGCCGCGGACCGCTATACCGGCACCTACCGCCACTGGGACCTCGAGTTATTGGGCTGGAAGTACAACATGACCAATCTCCAGGCCGCGCTGCTGATTGGCCAGATGGATCGCATTGGCGGGCTCTGGGAGCGCCGCGAGGCGCTGGCGCGCCGCTACGAAGAGGGATTCCGCGGTGTCGAGGGTGTGACGTTCCCCATCGTTCCGGCCGGCGCCAAGTCGGCGCGTCACCTGTTCACGATTTGGGTCGACCCTGGCCGCCGCGACGAGATCCTGAGCGACCTGCAGACGCGCGGCGTCGGCGTCGCGGTCAACTACCGCGCGGTACATTTGCTGAAGTACTACGAGGAGCGAATGGGTCTCGGCCGCGGTTCCTTCCCGATCGCCGAACGCATTGGCGATTCGACCGTCACCCTGCCGCTCTACCCGAAGCTGTCCGATGCGGAGGTCGACTACGTGATCGCCAGCGTGAAGGCTGCCGTCGGCACCGTCGACCGGGTGTGATGGCCTGATGAAGCGGTGCTTGAACTGCGAACACCGCTTCTCGGCGGCGACGTGGACGTGCGGGGCATGCGGGCACGCCCCGGCGCACGACGGAGCCTTCCCGGTCTTTGCCCCCGACCTGGCGCGCGCCATCGGCGGCTATGAGAACACGCTGTTCGACACCCACGGCGGCGCGCAAGCCGAACAGAGTTTCTGGACCTCGGCGCGTGCGGCCTTGATCGTCTGGGCGATGAGCACCTATGCGCCGGGCGCGGCGCGCTTCCTCGAAATCGGCTGCGGCACCGGCGGCGTCCTCGCCCGGCTCGAACGAGCTTTCCCGTCGCTGTCGTTGGTCGGCGCCGAGGCGCTGGTTGCCGGCCTGCAGGCCGCTGCGGCGCGACTGTCGCGGACCGAGCTCATGCAATTTGACGCGACCCGCATCCCGTTTGCCGGCGAGTTCGACGCGGTTGGCGCCTTTGATGTGATCGAGCACATCCGCGAAGACGACCAGGTGTTGCATTCGATGAGCGAGTCGCTCAGGCCCGGCGGGGTGCTGATCGTTACCGTCCCGCAGCATCCGTTCCTGTTCGGGCCCGCTGACGTGTCGGCGCGGCACGAGCGCCGTTACACCGCGGCCGGGCTCGACGCGCAGCTGACGCGGCTCGGCCTGCGCCTGGAATGCTCGACCTCGTTCGTCTCGCTACTCTTCCCGGCCATGGCGGCCGTGCGACTGCTATCGAAGTGGCGCGGCGGTGAGTACGACAGCGCCCAGGAATTTGCCATCGGTCCTCTTAACGGTGTGTTCCTGAAAGTGATGAGCCTTGAACGCTTGAGCATTCACCACGGTGTCCGTTATCCATTTGGCGGATCACGGCTGGTGGTTGCCCGAAAGGCGGCGGCGTGAGTTCTGCCTCATCATGACCGTTGAGCGCTGGGCCATCCGGCGTGGAGCGCGTTGGACGGTCATTGCCGAGGTCGTGATTGTCACCGCGATCCTGGTGATCAGTTCGACGGTCGCGTACCGGTTCATCAGCGCATTCGGGATCAGGACGCTGACAGAGTGGGAATCCACGCCGGCGGCCATGTGGGCGTGTGGGCACGGACTGACGCGGCCGGTGGCGGAAAGTCCGGCGCTCGTCGAGTTCTACATGCGCCGTCGTCCTGAGTTGCCATGTGCGGAGGTGACCGACGGAAGGCCGGGACACCCGCC
>JANMUX010000014.1:0-19511 GCA_031392125.1 Acidobacteriota bacterium
GCTTCACGCGCTGCTTCGAAATGACGTGATCTTCGAGCACGAGGTCGTACGCCACTGCCACCGGCACCAGTTGCATCCCCGGCACGCCGGCGTCGATGCAGGCGCTGTACAGGCCCGTCTTCATCGGCTTGAGCTCGCCGCTGTAGCTGCGACCGCCTTCGGGATAGAAGAACAGGTCGTGCTTGTGCAGCAGCTCGCCGACGTAGGCCTTGAGCGTGATCAGGTACGCCGGGTCCTTGGTGTTGCGCCGGATCGGCATCGCGCCGGTGACGTGCTTGTGAATCAAGCCGAGCGGCCCGCCAAACAGGTTGATGCCGGCCGCGATGATGGGCGGCCGGATGCCGGCATCGTCGAGGGCCAGCGGTTCGACGAGATAGTCGATATGGCTGCGGTGGTTCGACACGTAGGCGACGCGGCCCTGGGCCGCCGCATCGATGGCAAGCTGCTGCCGCTCGATGACGCGCACGATCTTGCGCAGAATGGGATAGAGCGGATACTCGAGTGCGCGGTAAAGCTCGTAGCGCTGCGTGGTCTGCAACTCTTCCAGGTAGCCCATGACGCGCGTGCGCGCGTCGTCGCTCGTCAGTCCGTGAGTGCCTTCCAGGAACCGCGCGACATCTTCACGCGCGAGCACGGCCTGGGCGATGGTGTCGGTAGCCACGTATCGGTTACTTCGATGATAACGCTTGCGCGATGGCCTCGGCAAAAGAGGTCGTGGTCGCGCTGCCTCCCAAATCTGGCGTCACGTGACCGCTGGCGAGTACTTTCTTCAGCGCCACCATGATTGCGTCGGCCTTGGCGTCTTCGTGCAGGTGCTGCAGCATCAGCACCGCCGACAGCAGCAAGGCGGTCGGGTTGGCGATGTCCTTGCCGGCGATGTCTGGCGCGCTGCCGTGCACCGCTTCGAAGACACCAACGCCATTGAGGCCCAGGTTGGCCGCCGGGACGACGCCCAGCCCGCCGACCAGCCCCGCGCACAGGTCCGACACGATGTCGCCGTACAAGTTGGGCAGCAAAAGCACGTCGAGGCGTTCAGGATGCATCACCAGGTGCATGCACGCGGCGTCAACAATGCGGTCGTCGAACTCGATGTCGGGGTAGCGCGCGGCAACCTTGCGGGCGCAGTCGAGGAACAGGCCATCGCTCAGTTTCATGATGTTGGCCTTGTGAATGGCCGTCACCCGCTTGCGGCCCCGGCGCCGGGCCTGGTCGAACGCGAACTCGGCAATGCGCGTTGACGCCACCTCGGTGATGATCTTGATGCTCTCGACCACCCCGGGCACCACCGTGTGCTCGAGACCGGCATACAGGTCTTCGGTGTTCTCGCGCACGATCACCAGGTCCACGCCCTGGTAACGCGACGGAACCGACGGCAGGTTCCACACCGGCCTCAGGTTGGCGTACAGATCGAGCGCCTTGCGCAGTCCAACATTGACACTGGTGAAGCCCTTGCCGACCGGCGTCGAAATGGGGCCCTTCAGCGCGATCTTGTTGCGCGTGATCGACTCGAGCAGCGCCGGCGGCAGGGTGGTGCCGTGCTCGGCAACCGCCTCGGCGCCGGCAGAAAAAGTTTCCCACTCCGGCGAAAAGCCGGCCGCCGCCAGGACGCGGACGACAGCGCGGGTGACTTCGGGACCGATACCGTCGCCGGGGATGAGTGTGATGATCATTCGCGTGCTTCCCAGAACAAGAGGGCCAGACCGCCGAAGACGGTGAAACCCAACAGAACGTTAGCGAGTCCGTGGAGACGATCGAACTCGACCCTGGTCGGGTCGGCAGCCGGCAAACTCGACACCGGCCCTGACACCCGCGCCTGAATCGTCGCCACCTGCGGGCCGACGTGGTAATCGGCAGCCAGGGTGCAGCCCACCATTAGCGCGAGAATGATCGCCCGCACGCCGTACTTGATCGGCCGCGCCCCAAGCAGCCGATGCAGCGTCAACGCGACGAACATGACCCCCGCCATCGCGTAACCCAGCCGGTACAACCGCTGCAGCACCTCGCCAAACACCTGGCCGCCCAGCACGCGGCCTTCGACCGGATTCCACCCTTGCAGGACGGCGAAAATTGATGGGGCGACGACGGCCCCCGCCACCACGGTTCCGCCCAGCCACAGAACGAGGGCCAGGATGTAGAGGTAGCGCAGCAAGATCATCCCCCCAGTTTACTGGTAAACTTTCCTGCTCTCTTTCCTTTCCCCCCGTCGCTGAAGCTATGGGGGGCTAGCCCTCTGGAGGTCTTCTGTTGCAGGTTGATGCGTCGCTGCTCTCATCGTTGAAAAACATCGCCACCCGTCTTCGCATCGAGTCGATTCGAGCGACCACGGCGTCGGCCAGCGGGCATCCCACCACCTGCATGTCGTCGGCCGACCTGATGGCGGCGCTGTTTTTCGCCGACATGCGGTTCGACCCGAAGCACCCGCAGCATTCCGAAGCCGACCGCCTGATCATGTCGAAGGGTCACGCCGCACCTCTGCTGTACGCGATGTGGGCCGAAGCCGGGTTCATTCCGCGCGAACAGTTGACCGACCTGCGCTTGTTTACCTCGAATCTCGAGGGGCACCCCACGCCACGGCTGCCGTTTGTCGACGTCGCGACCGGCTCGCTCGGCCAGGGCCTGGGCGCCGGCGTCGGCTGTGCGCTGAATGCGCGCCGGATCGGTTCTCCCTACCGCACTTACGTCCTGATGGGCGACGGCGAGACGGCCGAGGGCTCCGTGTGGGAAGCCGCCGCGTCGGCGCACTTCCATCAGCTCGACTCGCTGTGCGGCATCATCGACATCAACGCGCTCGGCCAGAGCCGTGCCACCGAACTCGCGCACGACATGGAAACCTACCGCGTTCGCTGGAACGCGTTCGGCTGGCATGCCATTGTGATTGACGGTCACGACCTGTCGCAGGTGCTCGCCGCTCTCGCGGAAGCGCGGGCGACCAAGGGCAAGCCCACGATGATTCTGGCGCGCACGCTCAAGGGCAAGGGCGTGACGTTCACCGAAGGCTTGCCGGGCTGGCATGGCAAGGCGCTCAGCGAAGAGCAGATGCACAAGGCGTTCGCGGAACTCGAGGCGCAGCTGGTGCCCGAGACCGGCGCCCCGCTGACCATTGCCGCCCCGCCGCCCGCGCGCCCGGAAGCCGCGCCCGGGAAGATGGCGCCGCCCCAATTCAAGCTGGGCGACCTGATCGCGACGCGCGAGGCGTACGGTACCGGCATCGCGAAGCTCGGCGCCGCTGATCCCCGCGTGGTCGCCCTCGACGCCGACGTCAAGAACTCGACCTTCAGCGACAAGTTCGAAGCGGCGCACCCCGAGCGCTTCTACCAGTTCTTTATCGCCGAACAGGTGATGGTTGGCGCGGCCATGGGGCTGGCGGCGCGCGGTGCCATTCCGTTCCCATCGACCTTTGCCGCGTTCTTCACCCGCGCCGCGGATTTCATCCGCATGGCGGCGGTCGGCGGCAACAACATCAAGCTCGCCGGGTCGCACGCGGGTGTCTCGATTGGCGAAGACGGTCCCTCGCAGATGGCGCTCGAAGACTTCGCGATGACCACCGCGCAGCCCAACTTCGTCGCGCTCTACCCGAGCGACGCGGTGTGCATGGAGAAGCTCATCGGTGAAGCCGCCGCCCATTACGGTCCGGTCTACATCCGCACCTCGCGTCCCAAGACGCCGGTGATTTACGACAACAACGAGGAGTTCCCGATCGGCGGGCTCAAGGTCGTTCGCAAGAGCGACCAGGACACCGCCACGGTGGTGGGCGCCGGCGTCACCCTGTACGAAGCGCTCAAGGCCCACGACGAGCTGAAGCGCCAGGGGATTTCGATCCGCGTGATCGACCTCTACTCGGTCCAGCCCATTGACGCCGCCTCACTGATCGAGGCCGGCCAACAGACCGGCCGCCTGATCACGGTCGAGGACCACTACATCGCCGGCGGTCTCGGCGATGCGGTGGCGCGCGCCGTTGCGCCGGCCGGGCTCACCGTGACGCGGCTCGCGGTGCCCGAAATTCCGCGCAGCGGCAAGCCCGACGAACTACTCGACAAGTTCGGCATTTCGGCCCGCCACATTGTCAGCGCCGTCTTGAACAAGTAGTGCCAGGAAGGCGGCACTGTAGTGCCGCCACGGCATCAGAGACCCAATATGCGCCTCATCGTCATCGCCGCCATCCTTCTTCTTCAAGTTGCCGGCGGGGCGCAGGCGCCGGTCGGTGTCCAGGAGCCCGCGTGGGCACCCGACGGCCGGCGCATCGCGGTGTCGTACCTCGATCGCATCTGGACCATGACCCCCGAGGGCCGGCAGGGCAAGGCCGTCACGACCGGTGACGCCGGCGCGATTGAGCGCGAGCCGGCGTGGTCGCCCGATGGCAATCGGCTCGCCTACGCGGCCGACCGCGGCGATGGCTTCGATATTTTCGTGGTCGCGCTCAAGAACGGTGTCGCGACTGGTACGCCGGTCGCCGCCACCACCTCGCCCGGCGACGAGCGCTGGCCCTCGTGGACCTCCGATGGACGGCTGGTCTTCGCCCACCGTGCGGCGCGGCCGTCAGGGCGTTCCGCCGACCCCGGCCGGCAGTGGGATCTCTACATCTCGCGCGCGGTCCAGGGGTCAGATTCCTGGCAAGCACCGCAAGCGCTCACTGAATCCGCCGACAGCGAAACCTATCCACGCGTCTCGCCCGACGGCTCCAAGGTCGCATTCATCTCCGAGCGTGAGTCAGAGGACGATCTCGATTTATGGTGGATGCCGGTGCCGCCGGCGGCGGTCGCCACGCCCACGCCGCTTGGCTCGCGCCCCGCCAAGCCGGTGACCGCATCGGTGCCAAGCGTCGGCACCGAGGGCCGTCCGCTGCGCGCCACCCGCATGGCGCGCGTGCGCGGCAATGAAGCGTACCCGTCGTGGGCCCCCGACAACGTGCGCGTGGCCTTCTATGCCGTGCGCGACGGCATTGGCTCGGTGTGGGTCACCGCCGTCGAGCCGCCCCGGCCCGAGGGCACTGAAGAACCGCAGCCGAGAGCCAAGCCCGCGGCGCCGCCGCAACTGGTGTCGCGCAAAGGTGGCGCGCCGGCCTGGTCGCCCGACGGCAAGACGCTGCTGGTGTCGGGCCTGCCCGACCCGCAACCGGTGTACAACGGCAATCCGCTACGCAGCGAAGTGGAGGCGCCGCCGCTTTTCGCGTTGAACGACGCGTTCCAGTTATGGCGTGTGGCCGCACCGCTGCCCGTGCACGAGAACGGGGGCATGGTCACCGCCGACATCGCGCCGTCGCCGACGGTCTTTGCGGCGCTGTTCGACCGCGTGTGGAACACGCTGCGCACCCTCTATTACTCGGCGCCCGCATCGACGGAAAAATGGGCCGGCCTGCGCGACCAGTTCCGCCCGCGCGCCACCGCCGCCAGGACCGAGGCCGACCTCGAGACGGTCATCGACGAGATGGTCGCCGCGCAGCCGCTGATCAAGCCGGTCATCACCTCAAAAGGCGCAGTCGTGGTGTCGGGCCATCCGTTGGCATCGGAGGCCGGACGGCTGGCGTTCGAGAAAGGCGGCAACGTCGTTGACGCGATGATCGCGGTCTCGTTCGCCCTCGGCGTGGTCGAGCCCGAAGCGTCGGGCATCGGCGGCGATGGCTCGGCCGTGCTTTACCTCAAGGGCATGAAGAAGCCGACCGTGATCGAATACAAGGACATGACGCCGATTCGCGCGACCGCCGACAACCCGTTGCTGATGCAGGACGGACGCATTGTCGCCGATGGTCCCGCCGCCGCGAACATTCCCGGCGTCGTCGCCGGCCTCGAATACGCGTATCGCCACTACGGCAGCGGCAAGGTGAAGTGGGAAGACCTGGTGGCGCCGGCGATCGCGCTGGCAGACGAGGGCTTCATCCTGGACGAGGGCCTGCCGTCGAGCATTGCCGAGGGCCGCCGCTTCCTGGAGAAGTGGCCCGAGGCCGCGAAAATCTACCTGCCCGACGGCAAGGTGCCGAAGCCGGGCGAACGATTCTTCAACAAGGATTACGCCAACACCTTGCGGGCCATCCAGACTGGCGGCGCCGACGCGTTCTATCGCGGCGAGATTGCGAAGAAAATCGCCGCCGACATGGAAGAGAACGGCGGCATTCTGACCTATGCCGACATGGCGCAGTATCGCGCCATCGAGCGGACGCCGGTGATGGGCCGTTATCGTGGCCACACGCTCTATGCCGGGGGCCCGCCTGTCTCGACCGGCATCCAGCTGTTCGAGTCGCTGCACGTGCTCGAGAACTACCAGCCCGCGCCGCGCGCCCGCGCGGCGACCGACCCCGACTACCTGCACTACCTCGTCGAGTCGTGGAAGGTACGCGACCCGTTGAGGCGCGTCGCCGATCCCGAACGATGGCCGGTGGAGTTCGAAGAACATCTGACCGCGGATCACGCTAAAAAACTGTTCGCGAAGATCGATGCCGCCAAGGCATCACGCTACGAGCGCCAGGCGCCAGACGAGCCGCCGACTACGCCGACCGCGCCAACCCCGCGCATCGGCACCGGCACGACCTCGTTCGCCGTGGCCGACGCCGAAGGCAACATGATTGCCGTCACGCAGACGCTGAGCACCTGGGGCGGCACATTCTATGTCTCGAAGGGGCTCGGCTTTCTTTACAACAACCACCTGCGTTCGAACCGCCTGACGGCCGGCGCCTATGGCAGCCTCGTGCCGTTGATGCGCTCGAGCACGGCGAGCGTGCCGACGCTGGTGTTCGAGCAGAAGGCCAACGGCGAAGAAGTACCCCGCCTGGCGGTGGGCTGCGCCGGCAACGCCTGGATCCCGGTCTCGGTCTACAACATCATCACCGGGGTGATCGACGGCAAGCTGGGCGCGCAGGCGGCGATTGAAGCGCCGCGCTTCCTGCCCGGCCGCGACCCGGCCGATCCTCTCGAGAACGGCGAGCGAATCGAGATCGAGGACCGCTTCCCGCGCCGCCTGCTGAACAACCTGATCGACCGCGGCCACCGCTTCCAGCGCATTGGCCGCAAGGGCGAGGTGCGCTACGGCTACGCCGCGGCGATCACGATCGACGTGGCCAACAAAACGGTCGAAGGCGGCGCCGAACCCCGGCGCTCCCATGCCGCGGTGCCGTTTGACCGCCGCGCAACCACAACCGCCCAGTAGGCATCAAAGCGACCATGCCACTCATCGAACCCGGTAAGAAGGCGCCCGCGTTCTCACTTCCCGACCAGGCCGGTAAGGCCCACTCGCTGGCCGACTATGCCGGCCAGCCTGTCGTCATCTACTTCTATCCCAAGGACGACACGCCCGGCTGCACCAAGGAGTCGTGCGCGTTCCAGGACAACCTGCCGAAGTTCAAGCGCAGCAAGGCTGCCGTGTTCGGCATGAGCGTGCTCGATTCCAGGAGCAAGGCCAAGTTCGCCGCCAAGTACGACCTGACGTTCCCGCTGCTGGCCGACGCCGATCACGCGGTGATCGAGAAGTACGGCGTGTGGCAGGAAAAGTCGATGTACGGCCGCAAGTACATGGGCGTGGCGCGCACCACCTACCTGATTGGGCGTGACGGCAAGGTCGCGAAGCGATGGGACGGCGTGAAGGTCGACGGCCACGCCGAAGAAGTGCTTGCGGCAGTCCAGGCGCTGTAGTGGTTCAACCCGCTAACCAGGGTGACGCTAACGCAGTGCTCCGGCTGCACGTTGCCGGCATGGACTGCGCCGATGAAGCGGCGCTGATTCGCCGCGCACTGAACCGTGCCGGCGTAGCCGCGCTGAACTTCGATCTCGTGGGCCGGCGCGTCGACGTCACCTACGACCCTTCGATCGTTGCCGCTGCGGCCATTCTGGCGGCCGTCGCCAACACCGGCCTGACCGCGCACACCCACGACGCCGGCGACGTGGTCGGCGACGATCATCACCACCACGACCATCATCACGACAACGCCAAGTGGTGGGCAGCGGCCAGCCTCGCGGCGTTTGCCGCGGGGTGGATGATTGACGGCATCAACGCCGACACCTGGGCCGAGGCGCTGTTCGGGCACGGCGACGACGGCCACTCGCATCATGACGGGGCGGTCGTGGCCTACGGCGCATCGGCGGTCGCCGGCCTGGCGCCGATGATTCCCCGCGCGGTCGCGTCGCTGCGTTACCTGCGCCTCGACATGCACGTGCTCGTGTGCCTCTCGGCGATCGGCGCCGCCGCAATCGGGCAATGGGCCGAGGCGGCCGCGGTCGCCTTCCTGTTTGCGATCGCGCACCTGATGGAGGCGTGGAGCATCGAGCGCGCTCGTCATGCCGTCGCCAACCTCGTCGGACACGAGCCGGGCTGGGGCGACGATCGCGGCCACGAATCGGCCCACGTCGAACGCTGGATCGAAAAGTTTGCCGCGATCTACACGCCGGTGGTCACCTTTGCCGCACTCGCGGTGGCGCTCGCTCCACCGATCGTCGATGGACGCTGGGAAACCTGGTTCTATCGAGGACTGATTTTTCTGGTGCTCGCGTGTCCGTGCGCGTTGGTCATCTCAACGCCTGTCACGGTGGTCGCGGCCCTGACGTCGGCGGCCCGAAGGGGAGTGTTGTTCAAGGGCGGCTCGCCCCTCGAACGCGCCGCCCTGGCGTCGGCCCCCACCGTGGAAGCGCTGGCGGCCGCGGGTGTCGTCGTTCAGTGCCGGACGACTGCGACGATGCCGCTCGAGCAGGTGGATGTCGTGCTGACCTGTGACCATCCGGAAGATTTCGAGTTTCTGGTCGACCACGCCCGTCGAGCCGTCAGCGTGATTCGTCAGAACGTGACGCTTGCACTCGCAACCAAGGCGGCGTTCCTGATTTCCGCGGTGTTTGGTGCCGCACCCTTGTGGCTGGCGGTGCTGGCAGACACCGGCGCCACCGTCGCCGTGACCTTGAACGGTCTTCGCCTGCTTCGTACGTCATCACGGTAGGGCGGCAGCCACCGCTCGGCACAGGCCGCTGTGCCATTGTGCGCACGTACTCGGCGGGCGTCAGACGGGGCTATCATGTCTCGGCTGGGAGCGCCTTCCCGCATACAGGAGCCATCCACAAGATGTCACGCCTCACCATTTGCGTTTGCCTGCTGGCCTTGGTCACCTCGAGTTGCGCTCGTGATTCCGAGCGGGCCGTTGCTTCAACACCGACTGGTCCCACCTCGCTCGCCGGGCCGGCCGGTGACCCGGTTGGCTCGGGCGCGTCGTTCCGTCCGGCGGCGGTGTCGTTTCCGGCGCGCAACGAGACGCTCGACTTCCGCAGCCAGCTTGAAACGAAGTACCAGGTCGGCCTCAATCGCAGCGCATCGTCCAGCGCGGTCGATCGCGAAGGCGAGGTGGTGTGGCTGGGAGAATATGTCCGTTACCGGGCGATCGGATGCGACCACGGCACCGCCGTTCAGCGCGTGATGACCCAGATCGACGGGGGCGCGGCCGGGCCGGTGTGTGGCAGCGAGCCGACGGGAGCGGTGACTTTCCCCTCGCGCAGCGACGTGCTTGCCTTCCGCCAGCAGCTCGAGGCGCGCTACCTGCAGATGAACCGGGCGCTGACGCAGTCGTTTGCCGATGCTGAAGGCTCGGCGATTTGGACGGCCGAGTATCTGCGCTATCGCACCAATAGCTGCGATCACGCCACCGCCATCCAGAAAGTGTTCGCCCAGATTGATGGCGGCGCCGTGCCGGCGACTTGCGTCCCCGCATTCGAGGCTTGCTCGTACCGGTTTTCGCTGATCGGCCAGGACGTGCCGTCACCGGGCGGTGACTTCTCCGTCGACATTCATAAGCTGGCCGGAACAGGCACTTGCGCCTGGACCGTGACCAACACGGCGTCGTTCGTGACCCAGCTCACGCCGACCACCGGCGAGGGCTTCGGCCGCGTCAGCTTCCGGGTGGCGCGCAACGACGGCCCCCGGCGCACCGCCAACCTGCGGTTCAGTTTCGAGGGCGGCAGCATCAGCCACGAAGTCGCCCAGGCGTCGTCGCCACACACGGTGCTCTTCAACCTGGTCGACAGCTTCAAGGCCCTTGGCGAGACCGCCGAGTGCGAGATTCGCAGCACTGCCACGCCGTGCACGTTTACCGCGAACGCCGACTTGCCAGGGCCCCAGACCTACGAGTGGAGGCTGGTCTACTCATATGGGATCGACAAGACCATTACGCAAAGCAGCACGTCGAACACCTTCGTGCTGACCGAAGCGTGCGGTGGCGCCAATTCAACCACCGATGGCTTCAACGTTGACATGTCGATGACGCTGACCGTGCGCGACGACCGAGGCAACGAGGTTACGGTGCGATCGGGAGAGGGCCGACAGCCTGCCCTTCGGTTGAAAGTGTTCAGGTGCTAGGGGAAACAGGCAGGCCCATCACGGGCGCTACGGCGTCGCTCGCACCACGACAATCGTGAGGTCATCGTCGGCCGCGATTCCGCCAGCGAACTGGTCGCTGTCGGCGAGCAGCGTATCGACCGCGATTTGCGCCGGCATGTCTCGCATGCGCGCCGCTGCGGCGAGCACGCCGCCGACGCCGTAGTCGTTGTCGCCCTGGCGGCGCTCGGTCACTCCATCGGTGACGAGGATCAGCGCCGCGCCTTTCGGCAGCGAGCGGCGGCATACCTCGCGCGACATCCCTGGGAGCAGACCCATCGGCGGTCCGGTGGCCGTGATCTCAACCGGAGCGCCCGACGATTCGACAAAGACGAACGGCACGTGTCCCGCACTGAGGTAGTCGAAGGTTCCCGTCACTGCGTCCAGGAAGATCAGGACGGCGGTGACGTAGCGGCCGTTCGCCCGGTCGAGCAGATGCTGTTCAATACGCGTGGCAATGTCCGCGAGTCCGGTGCCCATTTCTCCAAGCAACCTGAACTGCGCCTGCACGCCGGACATGACCAACGCTGCGGCAATGCCCTTACCCGAAACATCGCCCACCATCAGGGCCACGCGGCCATCGGGCAGCGTGAAGGCATCCACGCAGTCGCCGCCGATCTCGCGCGACATCCGGTAGCTCATGGCGAACTCACAGCCCGCGAGCTCTGGCAACGCGGTGGGCAGCAGGGAACGTTGCACTGCCGCGGCGGCGCGAAGATCGCGCTGCAACTCCTTGCGCTGCGCCATCTCGCGGCCGATCAACCCGTTGACGACCACCGAGATGCCACCGAGCAGGACCGCCACTCCCAACATCAGCCAGGGTGTGACCGCTCCGGTGGTGGCGAGCGCCAGGATCGTGATCAGAATCAGGCCCGCGAGGGCCGAGGCCGCGCCGGTCCACCTGGCGGCCTGCGCTCCAGCCACGGCCTGCGCAAAGGGAGTCGCCGTCATCAACGAGCGAGCCGCAACTCGGTGGCCTGCTTTTCGTCACTGTCGATCAGGTCGGGCTCGGTCCACGCAATCAGCGCGCTTGGCAGTGTCATCGACACCAGCAGGTAGCCCCAGACGATCGCCTGATACTCGTCGAACGTCTGCGGCACCCAGAACCATTGCCGTTCGTTGGTGCGCGCGATGCCCTCGTAGACAACCCACAGGCCGAAGACCGACGACAGAATCTGGTAGGCGCGATAGAACGCCCGGTCTCTCACTTGGAGCTGGCGCTCGTCGACCAGCTGCTCGTTGCGGCCCATACCTTCGGTTGCATACGGCAGCGCCAGTTGCGAGATCGCCCAGAACGCCGACATCAACGCCAACCCGGAGGGCAGCAGACCGGCGGTGAAGACCAGGCCGATCCCGGATTTCTCCGCCAGCGCAAAGCAGGTGACCAGGACCGCGTACGAGGCGTAAAGCACAATTACCAGGCCGCGTCGCCTCGAGCGCCGGTCGATCCGGATTCCGAGCAGCTGTGTCTGCATGTCACTTCTCCTTGGTTCGCGCCGACGATGAGTAGAGTTGTTCGCTGAGGGGGGAAAACGGCGTGCGCGAGAAGATGGCCTCGATCGGAAGGCCGAAGAACTCGCTGATTCGCATGGCAAGGTCAAGGCTGGGGTTGAACTCCCCACGTTCGAGATAGCCAACCGTCTGGTAGTTGATCGCCAACGCCACGGAGAGATCCTGCCGGGTCAGTCCTCGCTCAGCCCTCAACACTGACAATCTGTTATGTAGCTTTGGGGCCACATTTTGTGTCATGTGTAGAAGCTATCATTGTATAAATACAACAATCAATAGTTTTTATATGACCAGCATTGTAGGCCGATCGTTGGGTTGGTCTACACGCCTTCGATCTTCCTGGCGGCTATTCTAGGGGCCATGAAGCGGACCATTTGCCTTGCCTCCCTGGTGTTCGTGTTGTCGCTGACAGTGGAAGCCCGCCAGGGTAAGGCCACCCTTGACGCCCTGGCCTGGATGGCTGGGTCGTGGAGCGGGACCTCGCGTGGCATCGACATGGAAGAGGTGTGGACAGTTCCGAAAGGCAACTCGATGATCGGCATGCATCGCGATGTCGGCAAGGGACGCACGCTGGGCTTCGAGTTCCTGCGAATCGAACAGCAGGCCGAGGCCATCGTCTACCTGTCGATGCCCAACGGCCGATCGCCGGCGACGCCGTTTCCCTTGAAGGAAGTGAGCGGAACGCGCGTGGTGTTCGAGAACCCCACGCACGATTTTCCGCAGCGGATTATCTACTGGAAGGAAGGCGCCGACCTGCGGGCCCGTATTGAGGGCGCGCAGAACGGCAAGGAGTCGAGTATGGAGTGGCGGTGGAGTCCCGCCACTCCCAAGCCCTAGCCCCGGCGCTGTTTTCTGGGCTGCGTCTGGCGCGCGGCCTGTAGCTGCTTGAGCTTTGCCAGCTGCTCCGAGTTGAGCACCTGCAGCGTCTGCGCGCGCACTTTGGCGCCCAGGATCGCCGCGTCGGCTTCGGCGTTTGCCGCCTCCACGCTTTTGGCGCGAATGGCGGATTCATCGATCGCGTCGGCCTCGAGCAGTTGTCGCAGCGTCTCGCGTGCCGCACCAGTTTTCTCGCGGGCCGCCTTGAACTCGGCCTGGTGCGATTCCACGATCGACTTGACCTGCGCCTTCTGGTCGTCGCTCAGGTCAAGCTCGCGGAAACCCATGACTCCTGGCCCGCCCGGTCCGCGCATGCCGCCCGGCGGGGGCCCGCCCATGCCGGGCCTGGGGCCCCGGCGCATCTGTCCATCCTGTGCCATCAACAGCGGCGAGGCCGCGGTTAGCATCAACGCGGCGAACCCGGCCGCGAGTGAAGTTTTCATTGTCTTGTTCATGGGAAGTATCAATCTCCTTCTAGCCTATGAGACGGAATGATCGTGGCAGCACCGTGGCCAGGGTGTGAGAAAACTGTGGCAACCCGCCGCCACCAGGGCTCCCGCGGGCAGGCGCTGCGATCTTGTGGAACACTTCTGGGGCGATGGCACGTGTCCTGGTAATCGAAGACGACGTTCACATCCGCGACCTGCTGGTCCTGCACCTCGGCCTCGAAGGGCTGGAAACCGAGGCGGTGGCCGATGGCCTCGAGGGACTGGCCCGCGCGGGGTCGCAGCCGTTCGACCTGATCGTGCTCGACCTGATGTTGCCCGGTATGGATGGGGTGTCGATCTGCCGCTCGATCCGCCGCGAGGGCCCGAACCAGGACGTGCCCGTCATGATGCTCACCGCCCGCAGGGAAGAGAGCGACAAGGTGCTGGGGCTCGAAAGCGGCGCCGACGATTACCTGGCGAAGCCGTTCGGCATTCGCGAACTGGTGGCGCGCGTCCGCGCGTTGTTAAGGCGGCCGCGCCGATCGCAACTGCAAGCGGAAGCCGCGCCGGCCGGCGAGCGACCGGTGGAGATTCACGGACTGCACATTGACCCGGCGCGCCGCCGCGTGCGCGTCGGCGGCGGCGAAGTGGACCTGACCGCGCAGGAGTTCCGCCTGCTGTACGTGCTGGCCACGCATCCCGGCATTGTCTTCAGCCGCGAAGCGCTGCTGACGCGCGTGTGGCCCGACCACACCTACGTCACCGAGCGCAGCGTCGACTCGCTGGTCAAGCGGCTGCGGCGGCGCGTCGAGACCGACCCGGCCAACCCCGCCATTGTCCTGACGGTATGGGGCAGCGGCTATAAGTGTGCCGATGTCTAGTGCCGGCCGGCCGTTTGGACGCAGCCTCTATTGGCGCATCGGCCTCGGCTTCATCCTGTTCCTGGCCATCACGCTCGGCTTGCAGGTCGGGCTGTTCATTTGGGTGGCTGGCGAAACCGAGGGCGGCATGCCAGAGCGCATGGGCCGCGACTTCGCCGAGCTGGTGGCGTCGGACTTCGAGTCTGCGCTCGCGCGCGATTCGGCCCTCGACCTCGAGGTCTACGCCAGGCAACGCATCAGCGAACTTCATCGGCCGGCCGTGATCCTGTTCGCCGATGGCCGGACGGTAGCCCCGCCAGGCGTTGCCGTGCCCGGGGGCATGCGCATGCCGGGTCCGTTCAAGCGGCGCGGCGGTCCAGGCGGTGAGCGAGGCAGCCGCGAACGCCGGCCGCCGCCGGGCGACGCCGGCCCACCGCCGGGAGCGATGCCTCGAACACCGTTCGGCGGGCCTCGGCGTGGCCCGGTGATGGCGCCGATCGAACACGACGGCGACGTGGTGGCGGTGGTCTGGGTGCCGCCGCTGACCGGGCTCCGCCGCGTCGCCGACGCGATCGGCACGCCACTGGCAATCGGCGCCTTCCTGTTGCTGTTGGGCGGGACGGCGTTGGCCGCGCTGGTGATTTTTCGTCCGGCCCAGGCGCGCCTGCGCGCGCTCGAAGATGCCGCGCGGCGCTTCGGCGAGGGCGATCTGTCGGCGCGGGCGCCGGCGATTGGCGGCGACGAAGTCTCGGCTGTGGCCGAGGCCTTCAATCGGATGGCTGCCGACCTGGCGGCCCGCCAGGTGCAACTGGCCGAAGCCGATCGCGCCCGCCGGCAACTGCTCGCCGACGTCTCGCACGAACTGATGACGCCGCTCACGGCGATCCGCGGCTACGCCGAGACGTTGGGGTTGCCGCAATTCGCGCCGACGGCCAAGGAAGGCCAGCGGGCGGTAAAAGTGATTCGCGAAGAAGGCGAGCGCATCGAGCGGCTGGTCGGCGACCTGCTCGATCTCGCGCGCTTCGAAGCCGGCGGCATCTCGCTGGCGCGCGAATCGGTTGATGTCGACGAGCTGTTCGAACGCGTCAGCGAGCGTCATGCCGAGACGGCACGGGACAAGCAAGTGGCGATCGTGATCGAGGCTCACGACGAGGGGTTGCGGCTGGTGGGCGACCCCATGCGCATCGAGCAGGCGCTGCAGAACCTGGCGGCCAACGCCCTGAGGCACACGCCGCCCGGCGGCGCGATTCGCCTGGGCGCCTGGCGCGGCACCGATCGCATCACGCTGGCCGTCAGCGACAACGGCATCGGCATTGCGGCCGAACACCTGCCGCACGTCTTCGATCGTTTCTACAAGGCTGACCGCTCGCGCTCGCAGTCCGGCTCGGGCCTGGGCTTGTCGATCGTCAAGGCGATCATCGAGCGGCACGGCGGCACGGTGCTGGTCCGCAGCACGCCCAACCTCGAGACGGTCTTCGAGGTGACGCTGCCGATCGGTGGGTGATCAGCGGCCCAGGCGAACCAGGATCGAAAACACGCCCTGCAGCAGGTCGGTGTGATCCGCCAGCAGCTCAAACAACGCATCGCGTTCGAGGCGCAGCACGGTTGCCTGTTCGGTGACCGTCAAC
Source organism: Acidobacteriota bacterium (assembly GCA_031392125.1). GTDB lineage: Bacteria > Acidobacteriota > Vicinamibacteria > Vicinamibacterales > UBA2999 > 12-FULL-67-14b. Next base: position 15,637 of record JANMUX010000014.1, read on the forward strand.
CCCGCGTCGAGGGGTGAGCCGCCGAGCGTCTCGTACATCCCGATCACATCGCCGGGCGTGGCCATCGCGACCTTGCCATTGGCCTCGACCGTGATGGACCCGCTCAGCACGATCAGGATCGCCGCCTCGCCGCCGCGCTTGATCGGTTCGCTGTTGGCTTCGAGCGTGACCGGCCGCGCAATCGCCGACAGCCGCCACAGTTGGGCGGCGGTCGCGTGTGCCAGCAGCGGGCTGGCTTGCAGCAGCAACAGGCGATCGACGGGCTGCACGTCGGTCGTGATGCGCGCTTTCAGCTCGGGGGCGACCTGGCCGTTGATCAGCGTGTGGCCGACGCCCAGCTTGTGCGATTGAATCAGCAGCCTGAACAGGCCTTCGGCCAACTCGACGTTCTCGGACAGCAGGGCCAGGAACTCGTCGTTGGTCAGCACCAGCGTGATCACGCGCCCGGCCGAGGTCACGGTGGTCGCCATCGGTGAGCCCTCGAGCACTTCCTCGAAGGCGAGCGCGGCCGGTGCGGCGATCTCGTTGACGCCCTGCGTGGTGACCGACCGGACGGTGCCGTCGAGCAGGAACTGCACGGTGCGCGGCTGGGCGCCGCGTTCGTAGAGCGGGCGGCCGCCTTCGTGCCGGACCTGGCGTCCCAACCGGGCCAGGCGGAACAACTCGTTCACCTGGGTGTACTCGAACAGCTCGAGCTTCCGCAGGCGATCGGCCAGTTCCACCGACGGCAGCGGCTCCTGCCACAACGCGTTGCGCTTGTCGGGCGGCATGCGATGCGCCGCCAGGGCCCACGACGCCGCTTCGAACACGTGCTGGTCCTTGACGTCGCGGTTGGCGAGAATGTGTTCCAGGTCGTCAGCCAGCGACCACATGGCCCGCGCCTCGACCATCAGCACCGCCGCGGCCGCGATCGACTCGTCCTCGTCGTGCAGCAACTGCGCCACCGTGTCTTCGACATCCCGCACGCGCGTGCGGTAGAGCGAGTTGCCCTTGCGGATGCGCTCCTCTTGCGGCATGTCCTCGACCAGGATCATCACGCGCTTGCGGACGTCGCCGGTCAGCAGGTTATCGAGGTACTCGATGCCGCGCGAGCGCACCTTGAGGTCGGCATCGTTCAGCGAGTGGCGCACGGCGGCGATGTCCGACGGCGTGTTGATCAGGCCGAGTAACTGAAAGGTCCGGCCGACCCGGCGGCTGTGCTTCTCGGTCAGCGACCGCGCCAGCAGCGAGCCGGAATCGAGCCCGCCCGCCACGAACAGGTTGTGGTGCAGCGTCAGCGCGCTGAAGGCGCGTCCGGCCTCCGCGTTGACGTGACGCGTCACGACCTCGGGATCGATCGGGATCTCGGGGTGGCTCTTGCGAATGCGCTCGAGCGCCGACACCGCCTTGAACTTCAGGAAGCCGTCAGGGTCTTCGAGCGCCGCCAGCAATGCGGCGACCGATGAGGGGAACGGCAGCTGGCCGAGCGTCGAGGGCACGTGGCGGCGGACCCAGACGTTTTCCTCGCGGTCCAGCATGAAGTACGCGAGCGGCGCGACCACCGGTTCGCCGTAGCCGACCAGCACTTGCCGCGCCGCCGACTTCAGGCGCCGATTTCGCAGCAGCGACACCAACGGCGCGACGAACAGGAAGTCGGTCGCGCCCAGCTTGCCGGCGCTTTCGATGGCGGCGTGCGCCACTTCCACGTTGGCGTCGTACATCAACGGCACGAGCAACGGCCGGAAGCTGGGCCTCGAGACCTCGCCGAGGGCGCGGGCCGTCAACAACCGCCACTGCGTGCCTTGTTCGCGGGTATCGCTCGAGAATTTGCGCAGCCGCTCTTCGGCGGCCGTGATGTCCTCGTGGTGAGTCGTCTCGGCGAGCGCGGCGGCGGCGACAATCGAGAGCGCCTGGTCCTTGCCGTGCAGGAACGGCCGCATGACGTCGGCGGCGGCCTCGCCGCGAAGCGCCGCGAGCGCGCCGACCGCCGCGATGCGAACCGTGGCATCGCCGTCCTTCAACGCCCGCTCCACCCGCGGCAGCCACCGGTCGGCGGCTTCGGTGCCCACCGATTCGGCCACCTTCAGGACCCGGGCGCGGATCTCGGCCGACTCGTGTGCCAGCAGCAGCGGCGTGACCAGGTGCCGCTTGTCCATGGCGTCGAGCAGGTCGATGGCGTACAGCACGCGGCGCGGTTCCGGATGCGACAGTTCGTGAACCAGCGTTTCGATCGATTTGGGTGGCAGCGAGGTCATGCGAAGGTCCGCGGGCGCGACATCCTGCTGCTCGATGCTGCGCCGGAACGTTCGCAGGTATTCCCGGCGCGCCAGCATCGCCGTCGCCACCCACAACCCGACCATGGTCAGGCTGGCGTAGCTCAGTTGCTGCCAGTTCAGGCCAAAGCCCCAGTCCTTGATCAGGACCAGGATCAGCAAAGCGCCCATCCCCTTGGCCAGGCGATCCATCGTGACGTCGATGAACGGCTTGGCGCGATACTTCAATTCCGTCGGCAGCGGCAGGAACAGCACCTCGCGTGACGTCTTGTCGACCGTGTAGCGGAGCGAGGTATCGAGCACGCGCGCCAGCCCGGGCGCCCACAGCGCGCGGTTGAACAGGATGAGGGCGGCCGTCGTGCCGAGGCTGACCGGCAGGATCATCAGCGCGAATCCGATGCCGAGCACGCGGTGGATGCGGCTGGTGAGCGTGATCTGGATCACGAAACCAATCAGCGAGAGATACACTGACACTTGCGCGAGGAAGGCCGCGATCGCGTCGGAGTTGGTTGCCCCCTTGGCCTCTGCCGCCGCCATGTTCAGCTGCTGCTCGATGATCGCCGCGCCGATCGCCGCAAATGCGATCACCAGGGTGATGACCTGGAGGTGCCTGGACGATCGCAGCAACTGGAACGCCTCGCCACTGCCGACGCCTTTCTCTTCGCCGGTCGCCGCCGCATCGCTCGTCCCGGCCGACCTTTCGCGATTGATGATGAACACGACGATCGACAGGCAGCCGCCCATAATCGCCGCGCTGATGAGCAGCATGTTCTTGGCCCCGACCGACTCGACCAGCCACGCCGTGAGCGCCGCGCCAGTGGCGCCGCCGAGACTGGACCCGGCGCCGATGAACCCGAAGATGCGCTTGGCCTGCCGCGGGTCGTAGACGTCGTTGGCCAGCGTCCAGAATTGGCTCGTCAGCAGGATGCCGAGGATCAGCGCGAGCAGGTAGAAGGCGACCGCCACCCAGTCCTGGGCGATGGTCGTGAAGAGAAACCAGAACAGCACGAGCAGTCCCGCCATCCCGGCCTGCGTCACCGGAATGATCCACCGCCGCGGCACTACCCGCATGCCACGGGTGTAGACCTGCATGATGACGCCGATCAGCAGGCCCATCGTGAACTGCGCGTACGGCAGGTTGTCGGCGCCCAGGCTCGAGATGAACTCCGACCGCGTGATCGGCCGGACGATGTTGTAGCTGGTCATCGCCAGGAAGGAGTAGAGGAACATCAGCAGCGCGGTGGCGGCTTCGCCGTCGCGGAGCTGTACGAGCGGGCGGAGGATCCGGTTCAGCAAGAGTGAGGGAATCTTATCCTAAGGTAAACTCCAGTCGCCGCCGATGCTGAGTCTTGCTGAACGTGCGCTCGGCCTCACCGGCCAGGAACTGCGGCGGGCCTTCCCCCTCTTCGGCTATCTCTTTCTGACCATGGCCAGCAGCGTCGCCAGCAAGGCGGCGCGCGATGCGTTGTTCCTCGACCGCTACAGCGCGACCGACCTGCCATACGTCGACATCTCCATCGCGGCGCTGGTCGGTATCGTCGCCGGCCTCTACATCCGCATCGGTCATCGCACCAATCTCCGCAACCTGCTGGTCGGCAACCTGCTGTTCTTCGCCAGCAACGC
>JANMUX010000035.1:0-14773 GCA_031392125.1 Acidobacteriota bacterium
CTCGTCATGAAAGATCGCGACGGCATAGCCGCCCGGCGCGAGGCCGGAGATCCGGATCGGTCCGGCGGTCGCGGGCGCGCTTCGGGTCACGGCCCTGGGATCGCTCTTGCAATCGGGGAAATGACTGGGCTCGCGGGTCAGCACAAACCACCGTTCGGGCCGAGTCGCCCGCCCAGCAGGGCGCGCGGGTCACCATCACCGATCAGGCCGGCGCCTACCGTCTGTCGGGGCTGGCTCCCGGCACTTACGCCGTAACGTTCGAGTTCACGGGATTTTACACGGTCGTTGCCCAGCTTCGCGTTGGCGTTGGCGCCAACGAGCAGCTGGATGCTTCGTTGCCGGCCGCCGGTGTCAACGAAACCGTCATGGTGCGCGGCGCCCGGCCGTCGCTGCTTGCGACGACCAGCGGCGGCGCGAACCTGCGTGCCTCGGAGATCGACGCCCTGCCGACCGGGCGCACTCCGTCACTGGTGGCGGAACTGGCGCCGGGCCTGACCAACAACACGCCCAACGTCAACCAGGTCACGATTTCAGGCGCCGTCGCGTATGACAACGCCTTCCTGGTGGACGGCGTGGACATTGGCGACAACCTGCTCGCCCGGCCCGACGATCTCTACATTGAAGATGCGATCGACGAGACGCAGGTGCTGACCTCGGCGATTTCCGCAGAGTACGGCCGATTCTCCGGTGGCGTCGTCAATGCCGTGACCAAGCGCGGCGGCAACGACTTTTCCGGCACCATCCGTAGCAACCTGTCGAATGCGGCCTGGACCGACGAGACGCCCTTCGAGGTGTCCAATGGCCAGAAGCGCAACAGCAAGATGGACCGCTATTACGAAGGCACTTTCGGCGGACCGCTGCGCCGCGATCGTCTCTGGTTTTTCTTTGCCGGTCGCAGCCAGTCGAGCGACACCAACGTGACGCTGGCACAGACCGCCGCTGCATTTCAGCAGGCCGACGATCAACAGCGCTGGGAGCTGAAAGTCACGGCCACTCCGTTCGTCAACCAGACGGTGCAAATGCAGTATCTCGATCGCCGGCAGACCAGCCTGCGGCCATCGCTGCCGATCACCATCGACCCAACCGCCAGCGACGAGCAGGACACGCCCGGGCACTTGTTGGTGGCCAACTGGAATGGCGTGCTCGGCGGGCGATTCTTTGCAACCGCACAGTACTCGCAGAAGACCAACCATCCGCGTTTCGGCAACACCAGCACTCGGCTGGCCGATTCGCCGTTCCTGACCATTGGCCGGGTGTCGCCCGGTGGCCTGCACTTCGGAGCGCGCTACTTCGATCGCACGGATCCCGAGGACCGCGACAACAACCAGGTCACCGGCAGCGTGTCGTACTTCGGCTCGCGTCCCGGCTGGGGCAGCCACGATGTCAAGGCCGGCGGCGAGCTGTTTTCGCTGGTGCTGCGCGGTGGCAACTCGCAGTCGTCGACCGGGTACCTGTTCAACACCGACTATGCGAGTGTCGGCGGTCGGCCCGTGACCGACGCCAGTGGCCGCGTCGTGCCGGTGTGGCTGCCCGGGTTCTCGTCGATCGGCAACACGCTGCCGACGCGCGGCGCCGAGATCGACATCACCACCACGTCGTTCTACCTGCAGGATCGCTGGACGCCGACCGCGCGCCTGACCCTCGACCTGGGTCTGCGCTACGAGCACGCGTCGAGCGCGGCCACCGGCAATGCCGCCTCCATCGGTGCCCAGTCGTTCGTCCCGCGTCTCGCCGCGGCCTACCAGTTGCGCGCGGACGGCCGCACCATCGTCGGTGCGTCGTACGCGCATTACGCCGGGCGTTACACCTCCAGCATCTTCGGCCGTAACACCGTGGTTGCCAACGCCGGACGAGTGACGAGCGTCTATAACGGACCGGCCGGCCAGGGCTACGACTTCGCACCGGCCTACGACCTCGCTAACTACTCAGTGGTATCCGGGTCGTTTCCGACCGCCAACATCTTCCTGGCGGATGACCTGCGCTCGCCGCTGACCCGCGAGGTCACCGTATCGGCCGCACAAGAGATCGGCGCCGGTGCGGTCCGGGCCCTCTACGTCTGGCGACAGGCGACCGGCCTGGTCGAGTCGTTCATCGACAACTCGTCGGCAGCGGGCAAGACCACCGTCGCGCAGAACGGTGCCGTGTTCGGCACGTTCGACAACGTGTACTACCGCAACTCCGACGATGCGGTGCGCGACTATCAGGGCTTGGAACTGCAAGGCAACTATCGGCTGCGATCGAACTGGACTCTGGCCGGCCAGTGGACGCTGCAGTTGAAGAACGACGGCAACTACGAAGGTGAGGCCGCCAATCAGCCGGGCATCGGTTCGGTACTCGGCGACTATCCGGAGCTGTTGGTCGAGAATCGCAACTTTCCGACTGGCCGTCTCGACGACTACCAGCAGCACAAGGTGCGTCTGTGGTCGATCTACCAACTCGACATGGGTCGCTTGGGCCGCTTGGACGTCACGCCGATGTGGCGCTACAACTCGGCCCTGACCTACAGCCTGGCGGCCGGCAGTGTGCCGCTAAGCGCAGTGCAGCGCGCGCGCAACCCCGGCTACGCCCGGCTACCTGGCGCGGGCGCCAACGGCTCGCAGACCCTGTTCTTCGCAGAACGGGGCAGTGAAGAGTTTGCCGGTTACGGCCTCGTCGACCTTGGCGCCACGTATCAAGTGCCGGTGTGGAAATCGCTGCGCCCCTGGGTGAAGTTCGAGGTGCTCAACGCCCTCAACAACGCCAAGCTGATCGGCTGGGACACGTCGGTGACGGCCGATGCGGCCAGCGCCCTCGATGCCAACGGATTGCCGACCGGGTTTGTCCGGAGCGCCCGCTTTGGGCAGGGCACGTCAACCGCGCACTACCCGCGGCCGCGCCCGGGACTGACCGGTGGCCGCACGTTCCTCGGCGCCTTCGGCCTGAGGTTCTAGGCCCCCGTACAAGAAGAAGGGCCCGAAGTTAAAGCTTCGGGCCCTTCATTTCTCGCTACTGTTTATCGATACTGTCTGTCGGCTACTCTTTGTCGTCGTCGCCTTCGCGAGGGTCGACGGCAGAGTCGGTAACGCTGCCGGTGTCGTTGCCGCCTTCGGGTTCGCCAGAGGTGCCCGGGGTCGCTTCGACCGCCGTGTCGGGCGCGTCGGGATCCGGATCATCGTGCTTCATGAAGTCGGGCATAGCGTCGACGGCGTCGTCTTCCGAATCATCCAAGTCGTACATGCGGCCAGTGAACTTGGTCGGAATTGGGCCCCGGGGCTTGTCTTCCTTCTTGGTGAACGGCTTTTTCTTGTCCTTCGGCGGGGCCGGCGGACCGAAGTTCTTGGCGCCACCGGTGGCCTCGCCGCCACCGTAGCCGCCTGGGCGAGGCGGGCCGCCGAAGCCGCCGCCCGGTCGCGGGCCGCTAAACCCACCGCCGCCGCTAAAGCCCCCGCCACCGCTGAAGCCACCCGGCCTGGGCGGGCCGCCGAAGCCGCCGCTTGGCCGCGGCGGGCCGCCGGCCTCGCGAGCGCGGGCTTCGCTGACAGCCAGCGGACGGCCCATGAACAGCTGGCCGTCGAATTTCTTGATGGCTTCTTCCGCAGGCGCGCGCTCCGCATACTCCACGAACGCAAATCCGCGGGCGCGGCCGGTTTCCCGGTCGAGCGGACGCACGATTTGAGTGGGTGGACCAACCTGCGCGAAGTGGGTACGCAGGTCGTCTTCGGTCGCCTGATAGGGCAAGTTGCCCACGAACAATCGGACTGGTGGCACTGGTGAACTCTAACGGGTAACGGCTGAAGGCAATGGGGTGATCGTGGTCAATCCAACGTGGATGGGGAATGTTGGTTTGTCTTTGGCTTGGGCGGGTAGCTTAACAAATCTACCGGTTCGTCACAAGTCCTTCAGTTGAGCCTGTATCGCCTCAAGGCGCAGTTTCAGCATTTCCCGATGAGCTGGCCGACAGGCCACACCCATTTGGGCCTGGGTGTCTGCCAAGGCCAGTTGTAGCCCCGTTTTCCGCTGATGGTGGGACCGCTCCACTGGCGTCAGCGCCGGGCCGCCGGCGGCCTTCCGCCCCGCGTCGTCTTGTTGCGACTCGATCGATTTGCTCTCCCAGCCGCGCGCCATGCCCGAGCATAACAGTTCCGTGGCCACTGCTTTTGGGCCTAAAATACCTATGTCGCAAGGCTTTGCCGAGCGCGTCCATGACCCGCTTTACATCCATCAACCCCGACCTCGTGGTCCGCGACGTTACCGCCAGCCTGGATGGGCACGTCATCACCTTCTCGCCGCGCGTTTTGTCCACCCGATGATGCTCGCGGCGCTCTTCGCAATGCAATTGGCGATGGTGCCCGTGGCTACCTGCCTTCAACCCGGACGCACTGGTGAACAGCGCTCGGAGTGGATGATTTCCGCCGGCGCCGCTCGCAGCGTGGCGCTGTTTGATTCCGCCGGCGATCGCAGTTACGGTTTGCAAACAGTGTCGTGGGGCCGGTCGTTGACCCGCCCCCGTGGCCCTGGATGGCTGCGTGGGTGCTTTGCCTGGGCCGTCGAGGCGACACCGCTCCTGGTGCAGTTCGGGCCCTCGCGACTCTACGGCGCCAGCGTCGCGCCGATCGTGTGGCGCTGGAACCTTCTGCCGCTGCGCAGGTGGTCGGTGTTTGGCGAGTTGGCCATGGGCGGACTGTGGACGACCGACCCGATTCCAGACAACACCCAGTCGGTGAACTTCACCGCGCATTGGGGCGGCGGTGCCAGGTGGCACACGTCGCCGCGCGACAGTCTGGTGCTGTCGTACCGCTTCCAGCACTTCTCGAACGGCAACCAGCTGTCGTCGAATCCCGGCGTGAACAGTCACGTCTTCCTGGCAGGCTGGTCGCGACGTTCGTCCCGCTAGCGCTCGTAGCTTTCGCGCTTGGACGAAGCCGACAGCTTGACCAGATATCGCAGCGGATCGGCGCGGAACATCCGCTGCAGTTCGTCGAGGCTCCTGGCGCCGCCGTAGCTAATCGACGAGCACAAGTGCTTGAGAATGTCCTGCACGATCGGCCGCACCGAGCCGCGTGCCGGAACGCTGACCTCGGTCCCTTCGGCGCCGAGCGCCTCGAGGTCGACCACCTCGTCGTCCTCGACATCGAGCCGATCGCGGATCGCCTGGATCGACGCCATGCCGCGCAGCACCTTGAACGGCACCTTGACCGAGCGTTGTTGATCGGGCAGGACCACTGATTTCTGGACCACGTCGCCCGGGGTCTCTTCGGTGCCGGCGAACATGCTGCCCAGCATCACGGTGTCGCCGCCGAAGAGCAGCGCTTCGAGAATGGCGCCATGGCGCTTGATGCCGCCATCGGCGATCAACGGCACCCCCAGGTCGCCCGCACCCTGCCGGCATTCGAATAGCGCCTGCAGTTGCGGCACGCCGAAGCTGGTGGTGAGCCGTGTCGTGCAACCGCCGCCGGGACCAATGCCGACCTTGACCGCGTTGACGCCGCGCTCGGCGAGAAACCGCACGCCATCGGCGGTCGCCACGTTGCCGGCCACCAGCTCGACCTCCGGAAAGGCCAGGCGGAAGGCGTCAATCGCCCTGGCCATGACCGTCGAGTGGCCATGAGCGATGTCGATCACGATCACGTCGACCTGTGCCTTCACCAGTTCGGCCGCGCGTTCGAGGTAATCGCCGGTCGCGCCTATGGCGGCGCCGACGCGCAAGCGGCCGTGCGAGTCGCGGGTCGCAAACGGCAGGCGCTCCTGGCGGTCGATGTCCTTTGCCGTAATCAGCCCGATCAGCGTGCCATGCTCATCCACCAGCGGCAGCTTCTTGACCTTTCGCTCGACCATCAGGCGCTCGGCAACCGCCAGTGACAGTTCGCCACGGCCGACCACGAGTGACGCGACGGGGGTCATTCGCGACTGCACGGCGCCTTGCCTGGTATCGACGAAGCGAACGTCGCGCTCGGTGAGCAGCCCCTGCAGCCGGCGCTGATCGTCGATCACGACCAGGGTGCCCGCGCGCGAGCGCCTCATCAGCAGCGTGGCATCGGCCAACGAGGTCTGCGGAGTCACCGCGTAGGGGTCGCGGATGATGATGTGCTGCATCCGCTTCACCTTCTCGACCTCGCGCACCTGCGGCTCGATGTCGCCGTTGCGGAAGCCACGGTCGATAATGCCGAGGCCACCCTCTTCGGCCTGCACAATCGCCATCGGCGCCCGCGTCACGGTGTCCATGTTGGCCGAGACCAGCGGTCGCCTGAGCGTGATGTGAGTGGAGAAGCGGCACGACAGATCGATTACCGACGGGTCGCGCCGCTCGATCACGCTGTAGTGCGGGCGCAGAAGAAAGTCGTCGAACGTGGCGCCGCGCACCAGGTCCGCAAGGGCGTCGAAGCCTGAGGCCATGCCGCTACTTTACCTGTCCTGCCGTAGCTTTAGCGAAGGCGGACTGCTATCGTAGAGTCCTCTCATGCAGCTCGATTTGCCGCTCCTGGTCGCGCCCACCGTGTTCGTGCGTCACCGCTGGGCCCGGCGCTACATCCTTCGCGTGCTGGACGATGGCACGCTGCGCGTGACGCTGCCGCGCTGGGGCTCGAAACGAGAGGCGCTCTCGTTTGTGGAACAGAGCCGGCCGTGGATCGACAGCCAGCGAGCGACCCGCATCGCCCGCCCGGCTCTCGTGCATCCCGATGAACCTGCGCTGCGCAAACGCGCGCTTCGCGAGTTGCCGCCGGCGCTGCGCGTACTGGCGGGAGCGCATGGCATCACGGTGACCCGCATTTCCGTGCGCAACCAGCGCTCGCGATGGGGAGCCTGTTCGGCCACGGGTGCCATCACCCTGAATTGGCGGTTGATCCTGGTGCCTGATTTCGTGCGCGAGTATGTGATGTTGCACGAGTTGATGCATCGCCGGGAGTTGAACCATTCGGAGCGGTTCTGGCGGCACGTGCGTGCCGTGTGTCCGCGCCATCAAGAGGCGCGACACTGGTTGTTGACCGACGGGCAGCGGTTGTTCACCGGGACGCCCGCGAGCGGCGCGTGTTAGGAGACCTGATGATGCGGATGGTTGTGTTCGCGACGTGTGTATGCGGGTTGATGGCGGCCGGCGCCACGCGAGCGGAGGCCCAGATGAGCATGGGCTCGTTTCGCGGTTACCTCACCGCACACGCCGGTGCGACCACCGGTGGCGACGTCTCGACCCCGGGGTTTACGCCGGGGGTCACGGTGTCGGTGCAGGAGGAGAGCGGCTGGGGCGCCGAGTTTGATTTCGGCTATGCGGCGGATCTCGATGCCGGCCGTCAGCAACTCGATGTGGCGACCTACATGTTCAACGGCAACTGGATTGAGCGAAGGGGCCGCGTGAGGCCGTTCGTCGCTGTGGGCGCGGGAGTGATTCAGGCCGACGGATGCGATTTTCCTTGTTCGCTTTCGGCCCGGACGTTCGATCTCGGCATCAACGCCGGCGGCGGTGCGCTGTTCGCCGTGAACGATCTCGTTGCCGTGCGCGGCGATGCGCGCTACTTCCGGACTCTCGGCGATCACCCTGATCTTGGGCGTCCCGATAACTTCGGCTTCTGGCGCGTCTCTGTTGGCGTCAGTCTCACCTGGGTGATTTCTCCCTAACTCGGGCCTCACTGGCATCGCGCAACGCCGTTCTTCCTGACTTAGCGACGGCAAACAACGGCCGAGCTGTCCTGCAGGCGACACATCTCGTCGCCTGGTCATCCAAGAACCCCTGCTTTTCGTCCTCCCAACGAGTCATTCCCAGCCGGAAATTGCTGGCACATGCCTTGTAAGTGATTGTCGTCAGAGGAGACACGATCATGATGAGAACCATTTTGGGATCGGCGATTGGGGGCCTCATGGCGGGCGCGGTGGCGCTCTTTGTGTCGGCACAGATGCGGTCGACGCCCGCTCCCGTGATGGGCGCGGACCCGAGTAACCCGTATGCCATGACGGTGGCCAACACGAGTGCGCTCAGCCAGGGCGCGTCCGTGCAGTGCCAGCCGTATCAGGAACCCGTGGTTCGACGCGTGATCATCGGGGGCCGCGAGGTGGCGGAAGTGACCTGTGCGACGGCGACCGGTGCCCAGGCGGGATACTACGCGCCCCAGCCTGCCTACGCTTCTCAGCCGGTCTACGCTTCCGAGATGGTCGCGATGCCGGTGCAGCGCACGCGCGCCGCGGCGCGTCCTGCAGTGAATCGCCAACGCACCGTGGTTCGCGAGGCCGATCGACGTGAAGGTCGCTCGTGGGGCAAGACCGCGATGATCATCGGCGGCAGCGCCGGCGGTGGAGCGGGCATCGGCGGCCTGATCGGCGGCAAGAAGGGCGCGCTCATCGGCGCCGCCATCGGTGGTGGTGCGGCGACGATCTACGAGTCGGCCAAGCGCTAAGCGCGGCCGATCCGACAGGTGGCGCAGGGGCATATGTCCCCTGCGTCATCTGGTGTCTGCTGAGGTCCCTGCCTGCGGTCCCACCCCGACAGTGAAAGCAATCCCAAGGCGGTAAGATACAAGCTCGATGACCGTCGCCGGTTCGAAGCAGTCAACGGCTGAGACGCCGTTCCCGAACGTCCCCCTGATTCACCGGCCTGGCGACGTTCCGGCTCGGGCGACCTTGTCGCGGCCTCCCCTCACCGTTCGCAAGCGCGTGCTCGTCGTCGACGACGAGCATCCGGTGTTGAGGTTGTTGGTGCGTGTGCTGTCGGTGGACAACTACGAGATTCAATCGAGCGACTCCGGCGTCGAAGCGGCGCGGCTGCTCGACGTGCCGAATTTCGAGGGCGTCGATCTGCTGGTCACCGACCTGATGATGCCGCACATGAACGGTCGCGAGCTGGCGAACGTGGTGCGGCAACGCTACCCGTCAACGCGCGTGCTCTACGTCACCGGCTTTTCCGATACGTTGTTCCAGGGTGTCAACGAGCTTGGCGATGGCGAATCGTTCATCGAGAAGCCGTTCGGCGCCGAGGGCCTGCTCGAGGCGACACGCCTGTTGATGTTCGGGCATATCTCAGACGGCGTGCAGCCACCCGACAAGCGAGAAGCCGAAGAGGAGTGGGTCGACGACCGCCTCCGGACCAAGATCGTGCGCCTGTTGAAGCGACTTCGCTTCGCCTAGCCAGAATCAAGTCAACGACGTGGGTCGCTGTGCCAACGCGAGGCACTATGCTGGTAGCGATGGCAATTGACGCAGGCAAGCACGTACGGCATCGGTCGCGGCCCGAGTGGGGAATTGGCAAGGTCGAGGGGACCAACGGCGAGAGTGTGTTCGTCCGGTTCGGGGACCAACTCAAGACCATCAAGACCGCGTTCGCAGAACAATTTCTCGAAACGGTCACTGCCGTGGAGCTCGAAGCCAGCAAGCCCACCCCGCGGGCGGGTCCGGCGGTCGGCCACATTGCGCAGTGTCCTGAGTGCGGTAAGTCGTTGACGCGCAACGCCGAGGGCGAGTGGCGGGCGTGCCCGAACTGCGCCTAGGCGCGTTTGCGGCGTGAACCACGGGTCACCGGGCCTGCGTCCTACCTTCATATGAAAGCTATCTGGAACGGCGTTGTCATCGCCGAAAGCGCAGACACCGTATTGGTTGAAGGCAATCACTATTTTCCGGCCGACGCGATTAAGCCGGAGTACTTCCGCGCCAGCGCCAAGACGACCGTGTGCGGATGGAAAGGGCTTGCGTCGTATTACACGGTGTCGGTGAATGGCCAGGACAACGCTGACGCGGCGTGGTTTTACCCGTCGCCCAAGCCTGAGGCGTCGCACGTCGCCGGTCGGGTGGCATTCTGGAAGGGTGTCTCGGTTCAACCGTGACGCGGTTCATCAAGGAGACGCGCATCGCCGCGTCTCCGGCCGCGGTGTTTCGCTTCCACGAAAGCCCAGCGGCGCTGACGTCGCTGATTCCGCCCTGGGAGAACATGCGCGTCGCCGAGTCGAGCGGGTCGCTCAAGCCGGGCAGTCGCGTGGTGCTCAAGGGCCGCGTGCTGGGGTTGTTGCCGATCACGTGGGTCGCCCTGCATACCGACTACAACCCGCCCCACCTGTTTGCCGATCGACAAGTCTCCGGTCCGTTTGCGCAGTGGCAGCACCGTCACGAGTTCCTCGATGACGGCGCCGGTGGCACCATCCTGCGTGATCAGGTGGATTACGCCCCGCCGCTCGGCGCGCTGGGCCAGATGGTGGGGGGCTGGCTGATCGCGCGACAGATCGAGCGGATGTTTACCTATCGCCACGAGACGACCAAACGCCTGGTGGAGTCGGGCGAGTGGGAGCCGTCTCGGTGAGCAGCGATCCGCTGATGACAGGGCTACTCATCGCACACGGGGCATCGACCTTGGTGATGGCCGGCATCATCTGGTTTGTTCAGGTCGTACATTACCCGCTGTTCGCGCAGGCAGGACCGTCGGCGTTCCCCGCCTACGAGCACGCCCACGCCGCGCGCACCACGTGGGTGGTGGCGCCGCCGATGTTGATCGAGCTCGGCACCGCCGTCGCGCTGATTGCGCTGGCGCCCAGCGTGGCGCCGACGGCCGTTGCGGGCCTGGCGTTGCTGGCCATCATCTGGGTCTCGACGTTCACGCTACAGGTGCCGTGTCACGCGCGTCTCGCGCGAGGATTTGACCCTGAGGTCCACCGGCGGTTGGTGTCGACGAACTGGATTCGCACGGTCGCCTGGACCGCTCGAGCGGCCCTGGTGTGCTGGGTCAGCTTGGCGTCACGTGCCACCGTTGCGGTGTGAAGCTCCCTTGGAACGGGGGGAGCGAAGGTTGGTGCCGGAAGAGGGGGTCGAACCCACACACTCTTGCGAGTACGGGATTTTGAGTCCCGCGCGTCTGCCAGTTCCGCCATTCCGGCCCGAACTTGGAATTATAGCCTGACCGGCGGCTTCGTTAAGGGGCGATGAATGGTAAGACTCTTACTGTCAGGAGTCCTACCATGCCACGGCCAAGGTTTGGCTACTGGCGCGAACCGCTCCAGGTTCCGTTGCACGTCCCTCCCGTAAAGGTGCCAGTCAGCGACCGCCGGTCCCCAGCCAACGTCGCGGTGAACGTGTACAGGGCGTCAACGATCACCGCGAACTGCAGGGTGTTGCCAGTGATCGTGACGCTGACGGTCTGGTTCACGACCTGCACCGCGGGGATGTTGATGACGAACTCGTGGAACCCACCGGCATTTCGGCGCAGCAAGCCCGTCCACTGTACCGATGCCGGCAGGCTGGCGGCGCAGCCGGCCCCCTTGGTGATGGTTCCCGCCCAGTTGCCAAACACCGGATCGCCAGCGGCCTGATTCACGGTGACCGTTTGCCCGGCGATGGTCAGCGTCGCGCTGCGGGCGTCACCCAGGTTCTCAGAGACGGTGATGCGTACCGTTCCGGGGCCCGAGCTGCTGGTTGCTGACGTCACCGTGAAGAACGATCCGCTCGATGTCACGCTCCACGCGCAGCCGCTATTGGTGGTGACGCCAATCGAGGCAGTGCCGCCGACGCCTGCCATGCTGAGCGTCGAGCTGCCGAGTGAGTACGAGCAGGCCGCCGCCGCCGGCGGTGGCGTAGGAGTGGGCGACGAGGGCGAACTGGAACACGCCGCCACCACCGCGACGGAGCCGATTACGCATGCTGACCAAAGTCGTCGCACAGAACCTCCGGATCGAGGGTAGCGCAGGCTGCACTACCCGGCGATCATTTTCGAGGGACCCATGCCAGGGCCACCAGCTGAACCGACACGCCACCGCGCTTGGGCTTGACCAGCACGCGCTCGAGCGCTTCGGCCGACAGGTCCCATTCGGCCGACACCGCCTGCAGGTCGCTTTCGAGTTCCGCCTGCAAATCGATCTGCTGCTGCGTGAGCGCGGTCACGTTCTCAGAGGCCCGGGTCACGTCTTGCGCCTCGCGGCCCACCTTGCCCATGCCCCTCGCCGCCGTCGTCGCGCGACCAAGCGTGCTGGCGCTCACGGCCTTGCGGCCGAGCAGGGCGCCAAAAATCGTCGCGCCAATCGATACGGCGGCAGACATCTTGGCCCCGGTCGCCTGTTCGCTCTGCACTTGCACCGTCTGCTCAGCACGGCGAATGCGATCGTGAATCGCGGTCAGCCTGGCCGCGTACTTGTCCCTGACCTTGGCCAGCGCGGCGTCGCGCGCCTCGCGCGCGTCACCGCCCAGCCTGATGCGGAAGTCCCGCTCCGATTCATCCGGCGCCGACAGCACCTTGGCGCGCGGGCTCTTGAACAGCTCGATTGATTGCGACTGGGCCGCCCAGCGCGAGAAGTCCTTCTCCCAGGTGGCGTAGCTTTTGGGCTTGGCGGCCGCCGCCGGCAATGCTGCGAAGGTGGCCGACGGTCCCTCAGGCGATGTCAGCAGGTCCTTCACCACGAAGTCAGACGGTTCGGCGTGTTCCCAATCCACGGCGACCGGCCCATCGGCGATCGGCGTGAGCACCGCGATCTCGCGCGTTTCATCGAGCCCGAGTTTGGCATCCGAGTACGAAACCCTCGCGACGCCAAGCACCATCGGGATATAGGCGTCGCCGCCGGGCGCGAAGTACTGCTGAATGGCCGGATCGAGCACCGGGACCGTCGCCGCACTTGGCACCACCCCCTTAGGCACCCCAGGCACCGTAGGCGCCGGTGTTGGGACCGTCTGTGGGCCAGTCCCTGTCAGTGTTCGGATCTCCTCCCGTCCGAGCGGTCCCCGCAAGTACGACAGCGCCCAGCGGGTCTCGAACACGACAGGCTCTTTCTCGTGCACGTTGTGCAGGAGGAACACGCGCTTGCCGAGCGACGACAGCAGCTGATCGAGGTGCGCGCGATCGAAGCTGGCGCCGGCCGTGCCGGCCGCGCCTTCAAGGCCGTCGAGCACGCGGGCCTTGTCGCGATCGGTTTGCAGCCGGCCGAGCATCCACGTGCCGGCGTTGGCGAGCGCCTTGTAATCCAGGTCCACCGGATTCTGCGTGGCCACCGTCAGGCCCAACCCAAACGCCCGCGCCTGTTTCAGCAGCGTAAGCAATGGCGCCTTCGATGGCGGGTTGGCCACCGGCGGCAGAAAGCCGAAAATCTCGTCGAAGTAGACCAGGGCTCGCAGGCTCGAGGTGCCGCGCTGGCTGCGCATCCAGCCCACCAGTTCGTTCAACAGCAGCGACACGAAGAACATTCGCTCCTGATCGTCGAGGTGCGACAGGGTGATGATGCTGACCCGGGGCCGCCCGTTGTGGCCGTACAGCAACTTGTCGATGTCGAGCGGCTCGCCTTGCAGCCACGCGCTGAAGCCGGGCGCCGCCAGCAACTGGTTGAGTTGCATGGCCAGCTCGAAGCGTTCCTTGGCAGGGTAGAACGATTCGAGATCGAGCACACCAACCTTGGTCAGGGGCGGCGTCTGCACCTGCGCTATCAGGGCCGGCAGGTCGAGATTGATCCCGGCCCGCCAGGCCTCGGTAAACAACGTGGAAAGCAGAATGTGCTCGCGGCTGCGGAACGGTTCGGCGTTGACACCGGCCAGCGTCAATACGCTGGTCGCGGCCGTTGTCACCCGGTCCGACAGCAGTTCCGGATCGTTCAGAATCGCCGGCTCGGGCGCGGAAAACGACTTGACGATCGAGATCGGCCGGCCGCTGGAACTGCCAGGCGTGTACAGCGCGAACTCGGCCGCGTTACGCAGCCGTTCGATCCGCGACCCGTCCTGGCCCCACTCGGCCAGTCCCTTGGCCCAACGCGCCGCTTCGGCCTGCCCAAACGCCTCGGGAGTTTGACCGGCCCGACGCGCCTCGTCCGGGTTCACCCACGGTGTGAATTCCGCCGCCGACAAGCCGGGAAACGTCAGCAGCAGGTTGCCGAGGTCGCCCTTTGGATCGATCGCAATCACGGGCACGCCGTCGATGGCGGCCTCTTCGATCAGATCGATGCCCAGGCCAGTCTTGCCGCTGCCGGTCATGCCGACGATCACTCCGTGAGTAACCAGGTCAGACGCGTCGTACAGCACCGGCCTGTCGCCACGGGTCCTGGTGGCCGGGTCGACCTCGCGACCCAGGTAGAACAAGCCGAGCTTTTCGAAGTCGGTCACTGGCGCACCTTACCGTCTGCACGGTAGAGAAACAACATGCGGCTGCGACCCTCGGCGTCGGTAAACGAGTCGGCCTTCTCCGGCGTCCAGTCACCCATGCCAAACGAGTGGGCGACGATGCGGGCACCAGGCTTGAGCTGCCTGGTGAGAATGGGGCGCAGCTTGAGGTTCGACGCAGAAAGCAGATACAGGGTCACCACTGACGCGCCCGACACGTCGGTCGTCATCGCGTCCTGCAGCTTGAACGAGACGAGGTGCTCGACCCCGGCGGCTTTCGCGTTGGCGTTGGCCTCGGCAATGCGTTGCGGGTCGATATCCACGCCGATACCCCGCGCGCCGTATTTTCGGGCCGCGGTGATGGGAATGCGGCCATCGCCGCAGCCCAGATCGATTACGACGTCACTCTTGTTAACGCCGGCCAGCAGTAACATCCGCTCGACCACCTCCTGGGGAGTGGGCACATACGGGGCAAGTTGCGGGGCATCGGGCCGCTTGGCCGCCGGGGCTTGACTGGCGGCCAGCCCCTCGACATCGCTCATGGTAAACGGGCTTACGGCCAGAATGGCAGTCACGCTGAGCTGGAGCGCAAATCTGAACATGTTCGTGAGCATATCAAGGCGCTCGAAACCGGGGGTCAAAAGCGCCTAACCGTGTGTCGAATCAGGGGGTTACTACGGCACCGTCACGCCGAAAGTCATCCTGCGCACTGTGCTGGAAAACCCCGGCTGGTACACCGCCTACACGCCTTATCAGG
>JANMUX010000143.1:0-7604 GCA_031392125.1 Acidobacteriota bacterium
CGATCCGAGTGCTCAAAGGTGAAGCTCGACTTCGCGTCAATCACCCACGCGAAGGCGGTGGCGATCTGATCCAGCCGTTCGTCGGTAACGTCGATGGCGCGTTCAGCCGGTTCGGCCGCCGCCGAGACGGTGGCGTTCAGGTCGGCCGATTCGAGCGACGCCCACAGCGCGGGACTGGAGATGGCCTGCAGTCAATCCACCAGCTCGGGGTCGAACCAGCGGCCGCGCCGCTGCACGGTCATCTCGAGCGCACGGTCGGGGCCGGCGACGCCCCAGAAAATCTCCACCACCTGTGCCAGGCCGATAATGCGGGCGGCAATCGGAATGCCTTCACCGCGACGGCCCTCGGGGTGACCGCCGCCGTCCCAGTGCTCGTCCATCGAGTGCACGGCCTGGGCGGTGGCTTCCGACATGCCCAGGGCACGGGCAATCGCGGCGCTGCGCGCGCAACGGATTTCGAACAACTCGCGCTCGCCCTTCGGACCAATTGCCGCCAGGCGCATGAACTGCCGCATCCGCGCCATGAAGTCGCCCTCGGGCTCGACCCACTCCAGCGCGTAACGCACTTTTTGATCGAGCTTGCGCCAGTCGCGCAGCCACACCGCCCGCTTGGTTTCGTGCTCGTCGGGGCCGCCGAACATCTGGTAGACGCGCTCGGCGTTCGCCGAGCAGCCGGCATCCTTCAACAACGCCGCGTAGAACAGGTCGGAGGATTGGTCGGAGGACAGCCGAAGCGCGTCGGCAATGCGCATGGCGATCAGGCACGTGCGCGCGGCATGGCCGCGAGGGTGTCCTTCGGTGATGTCGAGGGCCGCCGACAGGCCCGACAAGACCGCCGAAATGGAGAGGGTGGACGGGTTGGCCAGGGGCACCGACATTCAGACGCTGATTATGCCTCGCCCGGTCCGAGCCGAGCGCGCGATGGCGCTGGCGTGATTGCATCGCTCATCGCGGACCCTGGTAACCCGGCCCGCGGATGGGCTGGCCCGGCCGCTCCGCGGTGATCGCGCCGTTGGCCACGACGGCCCTGCCATTCACCAGCACGTGGGGAATGCCCACCGAGTAGTGGGTCGGATCGACGAAGGTCGAGACATCGCGGATGGTCGCGGGATCGAAAATGGTGACGTCGGCCTTCATGCCGACCTTCAGCAGGCCGCGATCGGAAATACCGACACGGGCTGCTGGACGCGAGGTAAAGCGGCGCACCGCGTCCTCGAGCGTGATCAGCCGCTCCTCGCGAACGTACTTGCCAAGCACGCGCGCAAACGAGCCCCACGCGCGCGGATGCGACTTCGATTCCGAGAGCGGGCCATCCTCAGCCCGCGCGCCCGAGTCGGTGCCGATCGAAATCATCGAATTCGCCAGCGCCAGCCGGACATCGTCTTCTCTCATGATCGAGATGATGACGTCGGTCCGGCCCTGATCGGCAATCACCAGATCCATCACGGCATCGCGCGGGTCCTTGCCCATCGCCTGGCCGATCGTGACGAGGTCCTTGCCCTCCCACTGGCGCAAAGCCGGATCCACCACCGTCGAGATCATGACGCCGGCGCCGCCGCCAGATCCGTACCACTGGTTCTCCCACTCCTTGACATCGGGATCGTCCATCTCGCGCTTGATGCGCTCGCGCAGTGCCGGATCTTTGAGGCGCGCCAGCATGTCGCTGGTGCCGCCTTCGCGCACCCACAACGGCAGGCAGGCGTCGAGGCCATTCGATGCCCGATCGTACGGGTACATGTTGGCGGTCACGTCAAGGCCACGCGCTCGCGCTGCCGCGAAGTGCGCGAGGATCTCGGCCATGCGGCCCCAGTTCGCGCGGTAGGCCGTCTTCAGATGCCAGACCTCCGCGGGAAGACCGGCACGCTCGGCTACCTCAAAGGCTTCGTTCAATGACGCAATGATCTGGCCGGACTCGGATCGCTGGTGCGTAATATAGATGCCGCCGTACCGGCGCGCGACCTTTGCAAGCTCGACGATCTCGTCGGTGGACGCGTAGCGGCCCGGCACGTATTGCAGCGACGTGCTGACACCGAGTGCGCCGTCCCGCATCGCAGACTCGACCAACTGGCGCATCTGCTCGAGTTCGCCGGCGGTAGCCGCACGCTCGGTCATCCCGATCACGTGGTTACGCACGCCGCCGGCGCCGACGAATGTGCCAAGGTTGATCGCCGGCCGATGACCCTCGAAGCGGGTGAAGTATTGAGCCAGGGTCCTGAAGTCGAGCGTGAGGTTGTAGCGCGCGTATTCGGACTGCCTCGCCTCCGCCATCGTGTTGTTGATCGGCGCAATCGATTGGTGTTCGCCGGTGATCTCGGTGGTGATCCCTTGCGTGATCTTGCTGGCAGCGCGGCCATCCACCAGCACGTTGAACTCCGACTGGCCCAGCATGTCGATGAACCCGGGCGCGACCACCAGGTTGGTGGCATCGATTCGGGTGCCGGCCTCGCGGCCCTGCAGCTGGCCGATCGCGGTGATGCGATCGCCGGTAATGCCAACGTCGCCGCGGTACCACGGTGAGCCGGTGCCATCGACAATGCGCCCGCCGCTGATCAGCACGTCAAAGCGGGCCGCGGTCACCGGCGCCGGCGCCGTGACCGTCTGCGGAGTCGGCTGACACGCGCTGAGCGCGCCGCCCATGCAGGCCATGGCCACTGCCCGTTTCATCCACATACTCATGGCGGAATCCTATGTAGAATCACTGACGGATGTCGAGCTTCGCCTTTGTGCGGCCCGCGATCGCATGCGTGATCACCGGCGCGGCACTCTATGTCACGCGCGGCGTGCTCGATCAAACGGTGACGACGGCCGGCGTGGTGCGCTTCGCGATGCTGCCGCCGTGGCAGGCGCTGCTGGGGTTGATCTGCCTGGTGGCGTTGGTGCTGGTCGGCATCGATCACTTGAACGCCCCGCGCGGCACGACCGCGGAGCGGCGGCCACAGCTGGGCGAACTGGTGTGGCCGCTGTTCGGGCTGGTCATCCTGATCGTGCCGTTCCTTCCGGTGCTGCCGGATCGCTGGCCGGTGTTCCAGGCGGTCGCTGGCCCGCTCGGCGCCGTGATCTGGCTGAGTGTCGCCGGACTCCAGCTGTGGACCCTGTGGCAAGGCAACCTGATCATGCCGCGCTGGCTCGAGCGCTGGACATTGTGGCGCGTGACGATCGCGATCTGGATTGCCACTGCCTCGCTCGGGGTCATCGCCGGCGCCAGGCTCACCGGGACGCCGCTGTTTCCGTCCGGCGACGAGCCTCACTACCTGGTGATGGCGCAGAGCCTGTGGCGCGACGGCGACCTGAAGATCGAAAACAACCACGCGCGTGGCGACTACAAGGAGTACTTCCAGTCCGAACTCGAGCCGCACTACCTGACGCGCGGCGCCGATGCCGAGATTTACTCAATCCACCCGGTCGGTCTGGCCGTCCTGATGGCGCCGGTCTACGGCGCCGGCGGCTACCAGGCCGTGGTGCTGGTGCTGATCCTGATGGCGGCCACCGCCGCCGCCATGGCGTGGTGGTGGACCATGGGCACGGTCAACACAGCAGGAGCCGCGACCTTCGCGTGGGCGGCGATTGCGTGCTCGGCGCCATTTCTGTTCAACACCTTCACGGTTTACCCTGAGATCCCGGCGGCGCTCGCGGTGATGGTCGCTCTGGTCACCACCGTGCGGACCAGCCCCCTCGGTGGCGGCATCGGGCGCTGGTTGGCCGTGGGCGTCGCGTGCGCCTGCCTGCCGTGGCTGAGCACCAAGTACGCGCCGATGTCGGCCGCCCTTGTACTGGTGGCGGGATTGCGATTGAAAAGTGAACCTGCTTCACTTTTACGGAATCCGAAAGCGTGGGCGGTTGCAGGGCCATTTGCGGTCTCGCTGATCGGCTGGCTGTCGTTTTTCTACCTCATTTGGGGCATCCCCTTGCCAACGGCCCCGTACGGCGCACTCGTGCAGACCTCGCCGCTCAACTTGCTCTTCGGCGCGCCCGGCCTGTTCTTCGATCAGGAATACGGACTGCTGGCGTTCGCGCCGGTATACGTGCTGGCCGCGACGGGCCTGTATCAGATGTGGCGCGCGGGTGGCGAAACCAAACGCGTGGCCATGGAGATCGCACTGGTGTTTGGTGCACTGCTAGTCACGGTGGGCGCCTTCCGCATCTGGTGGGGCGGCACGGCGGCGCCGGCACGGCCGCTGGCGTCGGGATTGCTACTGCTCGCCGTGCCAATCGCGATGGCCTTTCGCTCGGCGCCGGCAGGGTCGGCACGGCGGGCCGGCCAGCACTTGCTGCTGTGGATCAGCGTCGGCATTGCCATCACCTTGGCGGTAGCGCAGGACGGTTTTCTGATTAGCAACGGGCGCGACGGCACCTCGTCGTTGCTCGAGTTCTGGTCGCCGCGGTGGGCACTGTGGACGCTGGCGCCTTCGTTCATCCTGCACCCGGCCCCATTGGCGTGGGCGCAAACGTTGTGGTGGATCGCCGTGGCCGGCGGGGCCGGCTGGGTGCTGTCGCGGCAACGGACCGCTACGCCGGGCATGGCCGCGCTGATCGCCGTGGCGACGCTCGCGGTAGCACTGCTGATCGTGTCGGCCACCTTTCCGCTGCTGCCAGCCGGCGCGCCGATGCCGGAAGTCGACTTGGGCGCGCGCTCGCGCCTCGCGACGCTCGACGGCTTCGATGCGCGCGTGCGGCCGGCCGCGGTGATGTTTGATCCGCTCCGCAAGATCCCCGCCGCAGCGGTGCTCCCCGAGGTACGCCTCGGCGTCAAGCCGATGCAACGCACCGACCCCCAGCCGATCCGAGTGATCCACAACGGCCGGTTTTCTTTGCCGGCGGGGACCTACGGCATCGACGTCACCTTTGGCGATCAGGTACCGTCGCAACCCTCATCGCTCTCACTCCAGGTGGGTCGCGCCGGTCCGCCGCTGCAGACCTGGTCGCTGCAGCCCAAGGCGGGCGAGACCTGGCACACGAGCCTCTGGCTGGCGCTCGACGCCGGCTTCGTCGGTTTTCGCGGACCCCAGGAAATGGAGCGCGCGATCGCGTCCATCACCATCACACCGACGGCCGTAGTGGATGTCGGAGCCCGTCCACGGGTCAACGAAGTGTTGTCGGCAGCCGCCTACGGCGACGTGATGTGCTACTTTCACCATGAGCACATGTATCCGGAGCCGAACGGCTTCTGGACCATCGGCCGCAGCTCAGCCGACGTAACAGTGGCCGTCCCGCCGGCGCGCACGACGCCCGTCGTCCTGCGCATACATAGTGGCAGCCAGGCCAACAACGCCACCATCACCACCTTCGGTTGGCGGCGACAGCTCGCGCTGGTCCCTGGCCAGGCCGCGGACATCGAACTACCAGTGGTGACCGGCGGCGTAATCCCGCTGACGATTGCCACCGACAACGGATTCTCGCCGCGCCAGTTCGATCCAGCATCGAACGACTTGCGGTTCCTCGGTATCTGGGTCGAGATCCTGGAGAAAGCAAAACAGCCATCATGAGCGCCATCGCCGACCTGAGACGTGAGTACGCAAGCCGGGCCCTCAGCGAAGACCAGGCCGACGCCGATCCCATTCGCCAGTTTGCCTCGTGGTTCGACGAAGCCGTCAGCGCGCAGCTGCTCGATGTGAATGCAATGACGCTGGCGACGGTCTCGCCGCAGGGCGATCCGGCGGCGCGCATCGTGCTATTGAAGGGATTCGACGCGAGCGGGTTCGTGTTCTTCACCAACTACGACAGCGCCAAGGGCCAGCACCTGGCTGCGCATCCGCGGGCGTCGTTGTTGCTCTTCTGGGGCGAACTCGAACGCCAGGTGCGCATCACCGGCGCGATTGCGAAGGTGTCAGCCGCCGAGTCCGAGGAGTATTTCCACTCGCGGCCGTTCGACAGCCAGATTGGCGCCTGGGCATCGGCGCAGAGCACAACCGTCGCCGACCGTGCCGCGCTCGAGGCACGCTATGCCGAAGTCGCTGCGCAGTACGCAGGCCAGGTCGTTCCGTTACCGCCGTTCTGGGGCGGCTACCGCGTGACCCATGAACGCATCGAGTTCTGGCAGGGCCGCCCCAGCCGGCTGCACGATCGCCTGCTCTACACGCGCCAGGGCACCACCTGGTCGCGTTCACGTCTGGCGCCCTAAAGGTCGAGTGTCCCTTCGCCGACGCGGACGGCCTGTCCGCCGACTTGCACTCGCGTGATCTGCCCGCTGGCGTCTTCCGTGATCCGCATGTGGATGCGGCTGGGCCTTCCCATCGCCACGCCCTGCAGGCTGATCATGTCCTGGCGCCGCTCGCGAGTCACCAGCCCGTGCTTCACCAGGTACGACCCCAGGGGTCCGCTGGCGCCGCCGGTGGCGGGATCTTCCGCAATGCCGAAGGATGGCGCGAACATGCGGCTGTAGACGGCGACCGCCGGGTCCACCGGTTCGGTGCTGAAGAGGAACACGGCAATGTGGCCACTCGGAAATGCGCTCTTCAACTGGCGCATGGCGCTCGTGTCAGGCTCGGCCGCGTCGACCTGCGCGCGTGTTTGCACCGGGACGTAGATGAACTGTGTGCCACACGAAATCTCTTCGATCGGCAAGCCAGTAGCGTCCACGGCGGCGGGGTCAACGCCGGCGGCACGAATGATGTCGGACCGGGGCGAGGCCGGCTCGCGGTAATCCGGCGGACGCTGATCCATCCAGGCGAACGAGAGTGCGCCCTCGGTCCACGTCAATTCGACCGGCGTCGGGCCAACCCCCAGGCCAAACACCCAGCGCTCGCGGCCGCTGGCAATCGTCCCCTCGTGCGCAAGCGCAAACGTGCTACCGATGGTCGGGTGACCTGCCATCGGCAACTCGGAGCCGGGCGTGAAAATGCGCATGCGAACGTCGCTCCCGGGCGACTCGGCCGGCAGCAGGAACGTGCATTCCGAGAAGTTCATCTCGCGGGTGATGGTCTGCATCTGGTCCGCGGAGAGGCCGCGGCCATCGGGGAAGACCGCCAGTTGATTGCCTTCGAACTTGCGATCGGTAAATACGTCGTAGTGCAAATAGCGCATGAAATGATTTTACCCGGATAGAATCGCGGCGTGATTCTCCGTGGCATCGTGGCGCTTCTGTTTGCCGCCGCGACGCTTCACGCCAACACACCACTCGTCATCATCGCCCCGGCGGCGCCGGGCGGGGGCTGGGACCAGACCGCTCGCGTGATGCAGCGAGTGATGGCAGAACTCGAACCCGGCACCAGCATCCAGGTGGACAACGTGCCCGGCGCCGCGGGCACCATCGGGCTCGCACGGTTCGTGCAATCGGAACGCGGTAATCCCAACGCGCTGCTGGTCACCGGACTGGTGATGGTCAGCGGTGTCATCACCAACGCGTCGCCGGTGTCGCTGTCGGATGCCACGCCGATCGCGCGGCTAACCGGCGAAACCGAAGTGATCGTCGTCCCCGCGGCGAGCCCGCACCAAACCCTCGGCGACCTGGTTGACGCGTTCAGGCGAAAACCTGGCTCGGTGTCGTGGGGCGGCGGCTCTGCCGGCGGCACCGACGATCTGCTGGTGCGGCTGCTCGCAGAGGCCGTCGGAGTGCCGGCCTCATACGTGAACTACATTGCGTTTTCGGGCGGCGGCGCGGCCCTGGC
>JANMUX010000184.1:0-1608 GCA_031392125.1 Acidobacteriota bacterium
CCCGATAGCCGTTGCCGCCGCGCATGCCGTTCTCTTCGTTGGTGAACAAGACGACGCGTACGGTTCGCTTGGGGCGGATGTTCAGCTTCTTCATCAGCCGCGCAGCCTCCCACGTCACGATGCATCCCACGCCATCGTCCGATGCGCCGGCGCCGGTGTCCCACGAATCGAAGTGGCCGCCGACCAGGACAATTTCCTCGGGCTTCTCGCTACCGCGAATTTCGCCGACGACGTTGAACGATTCGACATCGGCGTCGAAGTGCGCTTCCATCTTGAGCCGCAGGCGCACCTTCACGCCGCGGTTGACCAGGCGCTGAATCCGGAGCGTGTCTTCAACAGAAATGGCGGCAGTCGGAATCCTGGCGACCGTGTCGTCGCCGTAGTTCATGCCGCCGGTGTGCGGCGTTCGCAGCCCAACCGGACCAACCGCTCGCACCAGCGAGGCAACCGCGCCGTGCTGCGACGCCATGCGTGCGCCGCCGGAGCGATAGGCCACCGTCTCGCCGTAGTTCGTGTAGGGCACGTTGAACAAGACGATCTTGCCCTTGGCTTCGGCCGATCGCTTCGCCAGGTCGTCGCCACTGGAGACGACCATCACGTCGGCCTCGATCCCCGCCGGCGGTGTTGCGATGCTACCGCCAAGTCCGAGCATGGGAACCACGTGGTGCGGTGGGTTGGTGATCTCCAGGCTCTCGGCGCCGCGCACCCATTTGGGCACCATCACCCGCTCGGTGTGGACGTTCTCGAGGCCGTCCTTCTTCATGGTCTCGACGGCCCATGCGATGGCGCGATTCAGGTTGTCGGATCCGCTAATCCGCTGGCCGTAGGTGTCGGTCAGTTCGGCGACGCGGTCCCAGGCGAACTGGTCGGCAGTAGCGGCCTTGATGAGCTTCTCGGCGTTGGCGCGATACGGATCGAGCCAAGCGGGACGGCCCTGGCCAGAGAGTGAGGCGGTCAAGGCGACAGAAAGGCACAGGAGGGCGCTGCAGGCTCGACGCATGAATCGAATTATAGGCGGGCCTCCGCCTGGCGTGCATCCGCGTGAGTTCCGAGGCCGTATCGGTGCTATAAGTTCCCGGTATCGCGCCCATTCCTGGGACCGTCCCCTCGCTTTCAGGGGTGGAGACGCGACAAGGAGCCGTGTATGCATTGGAAGACTTTGAGAGTGGTGTGGCTGACTTCGCTGGCGTTGATGGTGGCACTCGCGATGCCGGCACACGCGCAGCAACAGACCGGGGCAATTACCGGACGCGCGACCGACACGAGCGGAGGCGCCCTGCCTGGGGTGACCGTGTCGATCACCAGCCCGAACATGATCGGCGGCGCGCGCACGGCGGTCACCGATGAACAGGGCGTGTATCGCTTCACGCTGCTCTCGGGCGGCCAGTACAAGATTTCGTTCGTGCTCCCCGGCTTTGCCACGCTGAACATTGAGGGCGTGAACCTGAATGCCGGCGCGACGGCCACCATCAACGGCAAGCTAGACGTCGCCGCGCTGCAAGAGAGCGTCACCGTCACCAGCCAGTCACCGACCATCGATCTCGAGTCGGCGAACGTCGCGGTGAACTGGGACCAGCAGAAGCTCGACGACCTGCCATCGAGCCGGAG
>JANMUX010000240.1:0-3091 GCA_031392125.1 Acidobacteriota bacterium
TGCCAGTCCGTCCTGATCGGACCACAGGAAGTACTCGAGCACGACCTCATCACCGATCCGGGCACGCAGGTCAGTGGCCGCCCACTCGTTCAGCCAGATCGGCGCATGGCCCGAGAACTTCGGCGCGACAGGTGGCGGCAACCCCCTTGGGTTGCCTGACACCCCGCCGGAAGGGCCAACGGCACCGAGCATGCGGTTATAGCCATCAAGGTCCACCGCCGACACAGTGGAGTACGGAACCTCGCGGTCACCGATTCGGATCGAGTTTGCGACATAGGTCAGCGCCGGTACGATCATCCGCTTGTCCCGGGCGGCAAGATCTTCGATGGTGGTGACCAGGTCGTCGGTAAGCAGCCCCGCTCGTGTCTCTACCAGCGTGGCGCCAGACGGCGTGGTGCGCAGTCGCAGGCCGAGGTCGTCGAGAGCCGCGGCCGGCGTAATCAGCTCGCTCACCAGCCTGGCGGGATCCACTTCAGACGCATCGTTCAACGACAGCAATATCGTGTTGGCGCGATCGCCAAGTCCCAGGTCGCGCTGCAGGCGCCCCATCGGCAGGTAGATCGCGAACACCGGCCCTTGCGACGGAGCCAGCGAAAACTCCCCCAGCGCCGCATCGTCCAGCACCCGCGCCACGGTCACGCGAATGCGTTCGCCGGTGGTTTCACGACGGCCCTGGAGTGTGGACAGCGGAATGTCAGTGGGTTTCGCGACTCGCAGCGTGATCGAGTCGCCGGCCGCTGCGCCAACCTCCTGCGCGAGGGCGGCGCTGATCAGTGCCTCACGGCCGGTCACCGTAAACCCGTCGATGCCGTGGAAACGGCCAAAGCGTTCGTCGATGCCGTAGACCATCACCTTGCCGGCGGTCTGCTTCGATTGGTCGTGGACGACGGCGCCGCCAAATACCACGAGGGGCGCCGCCGATCGCACCACACGGTAGGCGTCGACACGGGCGCCGAGCGGCGTCTGCTGGGGCTGCGTGGACCTTGTCAGCAGCGCATCGGCCAGCGCGGTTCGGAAGAATGTCGGCGAGGTGACGATGACATCGGTCGCGCCCAGGCGGCCGAGCGCAATCTGCTTCAGGCTTTCGCGGACCGAAGCGCCCACCAGCAGCGCGCCCGCCAGCACGGCGACGGCCACGGCGACACCGACAACCACCATCACGTGGGTGGCGGCGTAGAAGCGCAGGCTCGCGCGGGTCAGCATGGCTACACCGTCAAGGCACCGCGGCTCATCGACCAGCGCCGTTCGAACCTGGCGCCGAGCGCTTCACTGTGGGTCACCACCAGCAGCATGGTGTGTTGCTGCGCATGCAGCCGCAGGATGAGGTCGGCGACCACCTGCGCGGTCTCGGCATCAAGGTTGCCCGTCGGCTCGTCGCACAGGAGCAGGCGTGGCTGGCGCACCAGCGCGCGGGCGATGGCGGCGCGCTGCTTCTCGCCGCCCGACAACGCCGATGGCAAGTGATCTAGGCGGTCGCCGAGCCCGACCTGCGCCAGCAGCGTGCGCGCGCGTGCCGGCGCGTCCTTGTCGGGCTCGCCCACGAGCGTCGGCACCATCACGTTCTCGAGCACCGTGCACTGCGGCAGCAGGCAATGGTCCTGCAGCACGAAGCCGACGTCCTTGTTGCGAAACGCCGCGAGCGCGTCCGCGGACAGCGCGTACGGATCCTTGCCGTCGAGCTGAACGGTGCCGCTCGTCGGCGGCTCGAGGCCGCCAATGATATAGAGCAGCGTGCTCTTGCCGGATCCCGACGGCCCCATCACGCACGCGGATTCGCCCGCGGCGAGCGAGAGCGTGACGTCGCGCAGGACCGTGAGGTCACCGGCCGGCGTTGGATAGCTTTTCGATAGATGGTTCGCGTTGAGCATCCTGATACGCCTTCAAAACCCCATCGGCCATGTGCTTCACGGTGTAGTGCCGCCGCACGCCTTCCGCGCCGGCGCGGCCGAGCGCCGAGGCCTTCGCCGGATCCTTCCACAATTCAAGGATCGCATCCGCGACATCGGCGCCCGCCTCCGATGTCGCCAGCACCCCGCCGCCGGTCCGCGCGATCATCTCGGGGAACGCGCCATGGTTCGGCTGGACGACGGGCACCCCGCACGCCATCGCTTCGAGCAGGTACAACCCTTTGGGCTCGTGATATCCGCCCGGCACCGACAGCACGTCGATGTCGTGGAAGAAACGCACCTTCTTCACGCGATCGACGGCGCCGCGATACACGAACTCGCTGCCGAGCCCGGCCGCCGACAGTGATTCAGCAATCTGTTCCAGGTACGGCTTGTGCTCGGGAGCCAGGTATCCCGCCGCGACCAGCCGCGACGGCGGCAAGCCCTTTTCCGTGCGCAGGATGCGATACGCGTCGGCGAGGTTGTGCAGGCCCTTCTCCGGCGCGATGCGCGCGCGAAAAATCCAATCGTGAAAGGATCGCGCGACGTTCGGGTCGTGACCGACAGATCCGTTGTATTCACGCCCAGCGTCGCCACACGCATCTTCGATTCGGGGATGCGCAGGTAGTCGCGCATGAAGCGCGCGTAGTAGTCGCTGACGGCGATGAAGAGATCGACGTCGGCCACCTGGGCGCGCACCAGGTTGAGCGCCTCGGACTTGTAGGGCTCCGGCAACGCTTCGAAAAACAGGTCCTCGCCCTGCAGCGTGATCACGACCGGGCGGCCCAGCGCGCGCTTCAGCGGTGCGGTCAGGCTGATCAGCAGCGTGTAGGGAATGTTGACGACGTCGGGCGGCGGATCTTCCTTCACGAACTCGATCAGCTTGTCGATCTCCTTGCGCTGGTGGCCGTTCGGGCCGCGCAGCGTCGACACCGTCATCGCGCCGAGCTGCTTCGGATCGACCGCGATCGAGCCGCTGGTGAACGCCCTGATCACCTGCGGCGAATCCATCAGCGCGTCGAACAGCCGGTGGCCGAGGAACCACGGCATGTGCTGCTCGAGGTAGACGCTGATGCCGCCGAAGAACACCTGCTCCTGCCGGCTGACGTTCTCTTCATCCGTCAGCGTCGGCGTGTAGAACGGCAGCAGCGTGACGTCGTGGCCCTGCCGGATCAGCTCCGCCGCCAGCGCGTTGTCGCGCAGGC
>JANMUX010000245.1:0-4877 GCA_031392125.1 Acidobacteriota bacterium
CGGGAGATCGACACCTGAAATACGCGCCATGTCTTATCCTTGCCGCTGCTTGTGCTTTTGGTTCGCGCAGATCACCCGGACCACCCCTTGGCGGCGGACAATCTTGCACTTAACGCAAATCTTCTTTACCGAGGCTCTAACCTTCATCGCGCTTCTCCGGCGGCCCTAAAGGACCGCCCTCCTGGCACTACAACTTCTCGACTATCCGTCCGCGGCTGGGGTCGTTACTCATAAGCGCGACCCTCACCCGATCACCCACCAGCACGCGGACGTAATTGCGTCCGACCGGACTGGCCAGGTGCGCCGTCACCTGGTGCCGCCCGTCCAGCTCCACTCTCACGAGCTGGCTCGGCAGCAGTTCCAACACCACGCCCTCCGCGGTCTGATCCGTCGGCGGTTGCGGCGCGTCCACCCTTCGACTTCGTCCAGGCTCGCGTCCGGCTACGCCGAAACGCGGTCCTCGAAGGCCGCATCCGGCGGCAACGTCAACACGCGGCAACCGTCTTCAGTGACGATCACTGTGTGCTCGAAGTGCGCGGACAGGGCCTTGTCTTTCGTGACCGCCGTCCAGCCGTCTCCGAGTACCTTCACCGCGGGCTTGCCCGCGTTCACCATGGGCTCGATCGCGAGCGCCATGCCTTCCGCCAGCCGTGGACCGCGTCCGGCAGTCCCGTAGTTGGGAATCTGCGGCTCCTCGTGGAGCGACGTTCCGATGCCGTGGCCGACAAACTCGCGCACCACCGAGAAGCCCTGCGCCTCGACATACGACTGTACCGCGGCGCCGATGTCCGACACCCGGGCGCCGGCCTTGACCGCCGCCACCGCTTTGTCGAGCGCGGTACGGGTGACGTCGAGCAGCCGCTGCGCTTCCGCGCTCACCGCGCCAACCGGCACCGTCACCGCCGAGTCGCCGTAAAACCCGTCGAGCTTCGCACCCATGTCGATCGAAATGATGTCGCCTTCGACCAGGGCGCGCGGCGATGGAATGCCGTGCACGACTTCTTCGTTCACCGACGCGCAAATCGTCGCCGGGTAGCCGTGATACCCCTTGAAGGCCGGCTCGGCGCCTGCCTCGCGCAGCCGCTGTTCGGCGATCGCATCGAGGTCGGCCGTCGTGACACCCGGCCGCACCGCGGCGGCCAGTTCCTTCAGCACGCGTGCCACCAGGGCGTTGACGCGCGCCAGCTTTTCGATCTCCGCCGCCGACCTGCAGACAATCACGCCTGCGCTCCTAGTTTCTTCGCCACCAGCGTTCGCAACTGCGCCGCCGGCATGCCCAGCGCCGAAGCCACCGCGGCGACCAGCGCCTCGCGCACCTGCTCGGGCAGCTGCAGGCCGTCAATCACGCGAAAAGTCGGCCGCGCGCTGTAGTACTCGATCATCGGGCGCGTATCGCGCCAGTAAATCTTCAACCGTTCGCGAACCACCGTCTCCGAATCGTCCGACCGTGCCACCCACCTGGGGCCGGTGGTCCGGCACCGCTCGGTGTTCTGGCACAGGTCCGACAGCGCATCGGCCTTGTGCTCGAACGCGTCGGCGTTGGCGCCGCAGTCGTCGCACACCCGGCGGCCGCGTACCCGCCGCACCAACTCTTCGTCGGGCACCTGGATCTCGACGCAGATCACCGGCCCGCGCGCGGCGGTAATTTCGTCCAGCGCCGTCGCCTGCGCGGCCGTGCGCGGAAAGCCGTCGAGCACGAAGCCCGCCGTGGCATCCGGGCGCATCAGCCGTTCGCGGACGATCCCGATGATCAGGTCGTCGCCGACCAGCTCGCCGCGTTCCATCACGGCCTTCACCGCGCTGCCCAACTCCGAGCCGCTGTGCACCGCCTCGCGCAGGATGTCCCCGGTCGAAACCTTGGGAATCCCGTGCTCGCGGGCAAACCGCTCCGCCTGCGTGCCTTTGCCCGCCCCCGGCGGGCCAAGCATCACAAGGTTCAGTGCCACGTTAGCCGCGCCGTCCCCGGATTCGCGTCTTCTTCATGAACCCGTCGTAGTGCCGCATGATCAGCTGCGACTCGACCTGGTTCACGGTGTCCATGGCCACGCCGACCACGATCAGGAGCGAGGTGCCGCCGAAGAAGAACTGCACGTTCAACCCGTTGGTGATGAAGCGCGGCAAGATCGCGTCGAGCGATTCACCGATGAACGGAATCGGCGCCACCTTGAAGCCGGTCAGCAGCAGCTCGGGCAGAATCGCGACCATGGCCAGGTAGACAGCGCCAACAATCGTGATGCGGGCCAGAATCGTGTCGATGTACTCGGCGGTCCGCTTGCCGGGACGAATGCCCGGAATGAAGCCGCCGTACTTCCGCATGTTCTCCGAGACATCATCCGGATTGAAGATGATCGCGGTGTAGAAATACGCGAAGAAGATGATGCCGGTCACGTAGAGCAGGTTGTAGAGCGGCATGCCGTAGGCAATCTGCCGCATGCCGGCGTCGGCCCAGCCGCCCGGGGTGAACATGCCCGACAGGGTCTGCGGGAACGTCAGGATCGAGCTGGCAAAAATCACCGGGATGACGCCGCCGGTGTTCACCTTCAGCGGGATGTGCGTGCTCGACCCGCCGTATTGCCGCCGGCCAACCACGCGCTTGGCGTACTGCACGGTGATGCGCCGATGCCCACGCTCGACATAGATGATGGCGGCGATCACGCCCACCATCAGCACCACCAGGAACGCCATCGTCAGCAGGCCAATCTGGCCGGTCTGCATCTGGTCGACGGTGGCAATGACCGCACGCGGGAAGTTGACGACGATGCCCGCGAAGATGATGAGCGACATGCCGTTGCCGATGCCGCGCTCGGTGATCTGTTCGCCGAGCCACATGATGAACATGGTGCCGGTGGTCAGCGTCAGCATGCAGCCCAGGCGGAAGCTCCAGCCCGGCTCGTAGACCAGCGGCAAGCCGCCGGCAATCTCGGTCTGGCGCTCGAGGAAGATCGCGATGCCGAGCGACTGCACGGTCGCCAGCAGCAGCGTCAGGTAACGCGTGTACTGGGTGATCTTGCGTCGCCCGAGCTCGCCTTCCTTCGACAACCGCTCCAGGTACGGCCACACCACCGTCAGCAACTGCAGGATGATCGACGCACTGATGTACGGCATCACGCCGAGCGCGAAGATGGTGACGCGCGACAAGCTTCCGCCCGTGAACATGTCGTAGAGGCCGAACATGGTGTTCTGCGCCTGCTCGGACATGATCCGCAGCGCCTCGGAATTTACTCCGGGCGTCGGGATGAAGTTGCCGACGCGGTACACCGCCAGCATGCCGAGCGTAAACAGCACTCGGTTGCGGAGGTCCGCGACGGCGAACAGATTCTTCAGTGTATCCAGCACAACAGCCCTCAGCTACTTACTGATTGCTCGCTTCGGCCTTGCCATCGGGGACGGCGTTGCTGCCGTCCGGGATGGCCTCGGTCCGGCCACCGGCGGCGGCCACCTTCTCGGCGGCCTTTCCGCTGAACTTATGCGCGTGTACCGTCAGCGCCTTGGTCAGTTCCCCGCGGCCGAGGATCTTGACGAGCGACGTGCGGCTGCTGACCAGACCATGCTCGCGCAGGGTCTCGACAGTCACGGTCGCGCCCTTCTCGAACACCAACTCGAGCTGGTCGAGATTGACCACGTCGTACTCGGTGCGGAAGATGTTGGTGAAGCCGCGCTTCGGCACGCGGCGATGCAGCGGCATCTGGCCGCCTTCGAAGCCGCGCTTGAACGCGTAGCCCGAACGCGACTGCGCGCCCTTGTGGCCGCGCCCGGCGGTCTTGCCCAGGCCCGAGCCGGGACCGCGCCCGACGCGCTTCTTCTTGAACTTCGACCGTTCGGCCGGCTTCAGCTTATCGAGACTCATAAATTACTCGCTCACCGTCACCAGGTGACGGACCTTGAAAATCATCCCACGCGTCTCTGGCGTATCCGCCAGCTTCACCTGGTGATTGATTTTGCGCAGGCCGATGCTCTGCACCACCGTGGCCTGGTTCTTGTTGAAGCCGATCGGGCTCTTGATGAGCTTGATCGTGACGGTCTTCGCGGCTTCCTTCGGCTGCGCCGATTTTGCCTGCTTCGCTTTCGCCATTGTTCTTTATCCTGTGGCGACAAACCTTCAGGTTTGTCGACCGTTTACTTACGCGGTCCGGCCGCCGGCCAGCTCTTCGAGCGTGTCCTTGCCGCGCAGCCGCATCAGCTTGCCCGGATCCTTCAATTCCTTCAGCGCCGTAAAGGCCGCGCGCACCACGTTGTGCGGGTTGGCCGATCCCAGCGACTTGGTCAGCACGTTGGTCACGCCCGCCGCTTCGACTACCGCGCGCACCGCGGCGCCGGCGATGATGCCCGTGCCGTCCGGCGCGGGCTTCAGCAGTACCCGGCCGGCGCCGTAGCGCCCGACGATCGGGTGCGGCACGGTCGTGCCCTGCACCGGCACGCGGATCAGGTTCTTCTTCGCCGCCTCGATGCCCTTCTTGATCGCCGAAGGCACTTCCTTGGCCTTGCCGACGCCGTAGCCCACCACGCCGTGGGCGTCTCCGACCACGACCAGCGCGCTGAAGCTCAGGTTCTTGCCGCCCTTGACCACCTTGGTTACACGGTTGATGGAAACCACCGTGTCCTTGAGGTCGAGCTGCGCCGGGTCGATCTTCTCGCGTGTCCGTACCATTTATGCCACCCGCCTAAAACTCGAGGCCCGCGGAACGCGCGGCCTCCGCCACGGCGCGCACGCGCCCGTGGTACAGGAACCCGTTGCGATCGAACACCACCTTGGTGATGCCCTTTTCCTTCAGCCGTTCCGCAATCGCGGTCCCGACCAGTTCGGCGCCCTTCAGGTTGCCGCCGGCCACGCCCTTCGGCATCTTGCCCTTCACCACGGCGTCGATGCTCGAGGCCGA
>JANMUX010000262.1:0-9688 GCA_031392125.1 Acidobacteriota bacterium
CCTCGCACCGGCGGACTGAACCTCAGCTGGGTGTTGCGCGCGATTAGCGGCCGTCCGTTCTCTCTGACCAACGCCAACGTCGACCCCGACCTCAACGGCGTGCAGGCCGAGCCGCTGCCCGCCGCCGAGTACACGGGCAACGGCAACAACGCCTACAGCGTCTCGAACTATACGGCGCAGCGTAATGGTGCCTACGGCCCCGGCTTCTTCGGCCTGGATATGCGCGTCGGCTACGCCCTCAAGGTCGGTGGTCAGCGGAAGCTCGAACTGTCGGCGGATCTATTCAACCTGACCAACCGGACGAACTTCGCTAACCCGACCGGCAACCAGGCGTCGGCGCAGTTCCTGCTGCTGACGGCCTACAGCACCAGTTACTCGCCGAGGAAAGTTCAGATCGGCGCTCGGCTCGAGTTCTAACAGCACGGTCGGGCACTGGCCGGACCGTTTCCGCAGGGCGGGACTCCTTCCCGCCCTGCGTTTTTTCGTGGTGCTGGCAGAAGCGCTGACGGAAGCGCCCTGGGGCAGGCCTGTATAATTGCCTGATGCGGGACGATGGCCCACGGGCGCTCGTTTATCGTCCGGGCTCACTCGGCGACACGCTGGTGGCGCTGCCAGCGGTTGCCGCCATTCGCCGGCGACTCCCCGCGCATCGACTGACGCTTCTGACCGAAAGCCCCGTGTCCGGTTCCGACCGCGTGTCTCCGTGGACCATCCTCGAGCAAACCGGTTGGTTTACCGACGTCCACTTCTACAACGTGCGACCGGCGACGGTGCGCGGCCGTTTGAGCAACGTCGCCGTGGCCGTGCGTCTCAGGCGGGCCGGCTACGACGAGGTGTTCTCGCTGGCGCCGCCGCGTAACGCGCGGCAGTTACGCGTGGACTCGTCAATTCTCCACCGCGTTGTCGGAGCGAGCCGATATCACGCGGCCCTTCACCCGGTGCCGGCTGGGGGCCCTCGCGGTGCGGACCTGGGGCCGGTCGACCACGAGGGGCTGCGGTTGCTGCGGATCGTCGAGCCGCTCGCGGGCGATGTGCCACTGGTCGACTTTCAGCTGGCCGTGCCGGCCGATGAACAAGCCGGCTCCGATCTGCTGCTCGAGAGGCTCGGCGTGCGGGCAGACCAGGTGCTCGTTGGCATCGGCCCCGGCAGCGGCCGTTCAGCGACCGCGTGGCCTGAAGAACGCTTTGCCGCCGTTGGCCAGGCGCTGCTGCGGCAGTTCCGCAACGTGGTGTTGCTGGCAATCGGGGGGTCCCGTGATCGCTCGACATGCGATCAGCTGTGCGCCGCCTGGGGGGCCGCGCTCACATAACCTCGCCGGCCACTTGAGCGTCTTTGGCGCGGCATCGGCGCTGGCCCGATGCGCAACGTTTATTGGCAATGACTCGGGCCCCATGCACCTGGCGGCGATCTCGGGCGTGCCGTGCGTCGCCATCTTCAGCGCGAGGAACGCGCCAGGACAGTGGCATCCGTTCGGCCCGCATCACATCGTGTTGCGCGAGCGTCCGGAATGCGCGGGCTGCATGCTCGACGACTGCGTGCAAGAAGGCAAGAAGTGCCTGACGCGAATTGAGATCGACCCGGTCGTGCGCGCGGCCTCGTCGCTGATCGAATCGCGAAGTGCCGCAGGCCATGCCCGTTGAGGGCGCTGCCCGACTGGCTCTCGCACTACCGGGGTCAAACGATCGTCGTGACCGGCGCAGGCGGGTTTCTCGGGCGATGCGTGGTGCAACGCCTGGCTGGTGAGGCTTGCCGCATTGTTCGGGTCGCGCGCTCGGCTCCTGCTCCGCTGGCCCCGCCGTTCGCCGCGACGCTCGTTGACGTGATTGGCGATCTTCGCGACGCGTCAGTCTGGTCGCGCGTGGTGGGAGACGCCGACGTGGTGGTTCACTTCGCTGCGCAAACCAGTGCCTTCGTCGCTGCCGGAGATCCCGCGGGCGACCTGGACGCCAATGTCACACCCCTGCGGCACTTGCTGACGCTGTGCCGCGGGATGCGCCGTCCGCCGATGATTCTTTTTGCGGGCACCGTCACACAGGCCGGCATGCCCAGGCAGTTGCCCGTGGACGAGGACGCCGCTGACGATCCGCTTACCGTGTATGACGAGCATAAGCTGATGGCTGAACGCGAACTCGAGCGGGCCGTGTCAGAGGGCGTCGCCACCGGGGTCACGCTGCGCCTCGCCAACATTTACGGGCCGGGCTCGACAGATGCGGCCGGGGATCGCGACGTGCTGAATCGCATGATTCGCGCGGCGCTACGAGGCCAGGAGTTGACCGTCTTTGGCGCCGGCGACTACGTGAGAGACTACCTGTTCGTTGAGGATGCGGTCGATGCGTTCCTGATCACCGGCCCGCACGCGGACCGGCTCAACGGACGGCACTACGTCATCGGCAGCGGCCGCGGTGTGACGATTCGTCAGGCGTTCGAATTGGTTGCTGCACGGGTCGAGGCGTTGACCGGCCGGCGGGTTGCGGTCGCGTCAGCTCAGCCCGCGCGCCCGCTCACCGACATCGAGCAACGCAGTTTCGTCGCGAACCCCGCGCGGTTTGCCGCGGCCACAGGCTGGCGGCCCTCGTGGTCCCTGCAGGACGGCATCGACAGGACAGTCGAGGGTTTCACGTGCGAGTAGTCATCACCGGAGCGCTCGGGCACGTCGGCTCGCGATTGATCCGCGAGTTGGCCGGCGTGTGTCCCGGGGCCGAGATTGTCCTCGTCGACAACCTCGCGACACAGCGGTTTGCCTCGCTGTACGAACTACCGGCCGCCGGGCACTACCAGTTCGTCGAAGCCGACATCCTGACCGCCGATTTGCCTGCGCTGTTCGAACGCGCCGACGCCGTCATCCACCTGGCCGCCATCACGCACACGGCGACAGACGCTGGACTGGGTGAGATGGAGCGGGTGAACGTCGTGGGCACCGAACGAGTGGCGCTGGCCTGCCTGGCTACCGGCACCGCCCTGCTGTTTCCCTCGACCACCAGTGTCTACGGCGCGCCCGAAGGCGTGGTCAGCGAGGACTGCGCGGCAGATGCGCTGCGGCCGCAGAGTCCGTATGCCGCGTGGAAACTGCAGTCGGAGGCGTGGCTGCGAGTGCTCGGCGAGCGCGAGGGCCTGCGGTTCGTGATCTTCCGCATGGGCACGATTTTCGGCCCGTCAGTCGGCATGCGATTTCATACCGCGGTCAATCAATTCTGCTGGCGCGCGGTCTCGCGTCAGCCGCTCGAGGTGTGGCGGACAGCGCTGCATCAGTATCGGCCGTATCTCGATCTCTCCGATGCCGTCCGGGCCATGCTCTTC
This sequence comes from Acidobacteriota bacterium, assembly GCA_031392125.1. GTDB lineage: Bacteria > Acidobacteriota > Vicinamibacteria > Vicinamibacterales > UBA2999 > 12-FULL-67-14b. The sequence continues at coordinate 3,299 of JANMUX010000262.1, forward strand.
GTGGTCGGGCGCCGTCAGTTCGATGGTCGCGTTTACAACGTGCTCACGGTCAACGCGACGGTGCAGCAAGTGGTCGAGACCGTGTCTGGTTGCGTGCCCGAACTGCGCATCACCTATGTTGACTCGCCGCTGATGAACGACCTGTCGTACTACGTCGACAGCACCCGCTTTGCGAACCTGGGTTTCCAGTTCAATGGCAGCCTGGCCATCGGGATCGGCGACACGGTCGCCATGCTCACGACAGCACAATCACGTTCGGCCGGACTCGAGACCCTGCCTCGACGCTGAGTCAGGTCGAGGGCTGCGGACGTCCGAACAGCCACCCGACACGAGTGGGCTGCTCGGGAGCGTCGTCGATGAAGGGATGCGGGCTCATGGTGAACTCGCGAATCAGCTCCAATCCCTCGCTTGCCACCTTTTGAAGAATGTCGGTGCGGTTCAGTTGGTGATGGACGTTGGTCATTCCCGCGGATCGCTCCAGCGCTGCGAACGTCGGTACGTTTCGGACCGTTGGCACGTCGGAAAGAAACAAGTGGTGGACGCTGGAGCGGGCCGCGCGACCAAGCACGCCTTGCCAGTCAGGCAGGTATTGCAGGCTGGAAGAAAACATCACGAGGTCGTACGAGCGGTCAAGACAGCTGTCGTCGGTATGCCAGGTCGCGGCGGGAGTAAGGTGTTGCCCGGCCGCTGCGACCTCCAAAAGTTCCTTGCAGTGGTACTCGAGGTCGACGCCAGGAACGAGCGAGCGAGCGAGCCAGTAATAGTCACCAAGATTCGCGCCGTAGTCGAGCACGGAGATTCGGTCTGTGTTCCGGGCGGCGATAGCCAGGACGTAGCCGAAGACCAGATGCTTCACACCGTCCCCGCCGTCGAGCGGCAGACCCGCCTGGATTTGCGCAATCAACAACGCGCATTCCGACCGCTCCTTTTCAATGAACGCAGTCCAGTAGTCGGTGGTGCGGCGGCCACGGGGAAGCGGCGTGTCCCACCCCTGTGGAGCGTAGCTGAAACCGCTGGGCGAGGGCGCCAATCTCTGTTTGAGTATCTTCAATCCTTGCCAGAGAAGAGGCGGCGTGAGCGACTGGAGCATCCGCTTGGCAGTCATCGCGTGGCAGCCAGTATAATTGCGGCTCGTTGAGGTACCGCTGCCGCCCCTGACGATCCTGCTGGCGCTGAAAGACCGCGTGCCGTTCACGCACCGGTGGCTCTCCTACGCCGCAGTCGCCAACCTGCCCTGTCGCATTCTTGTGGCCGACGGTGGTGCTGAGGATGGTGTGGCCCAGGCCGTGGCTGCCCGGCGAGCCGCGGGCCTTGATATCGAGTATGTCCGCTATCCGTTCGACGAGACCTACGCCCACTACTACGCGAAGCTTGCGGATGCGCTGTCACGCGTGACAACGCCGTTCGTGGTGTTCGCGGACAACGACGACTTCTTCATCAAGGACGGACTTACCCAATCCGTCGAGTTTCTGCAGCAACATCCCGAGCACGTCGCCTGCGGGGGCCGGTGCGCCATGTTCTGGGTGACCGATGCCGGCGCGACCGCCGGCGGCGACGCGCTGTACGGCCGCTCGGTTGAGTGGAAGTACAGCAGCCTGCTGTTCTCGGATGTCGCCGACAGCGCCACCGGGCGCCTGCGCGATCGATCTCGCGACGACGTCTTTTATTCGGTGCATCGCACTCACCTGTTGCGCCGCCATTTCGATGTCATCCGCGACTTCAGCCCGCGCGACCTGTTTCTGATGGACGAGACGGTGATGTTCCTGACCGCGATCGCCGGCAAGACCCGCCAGCTCGATCGCCTCTACATCGCCCGCCAGCAGGACTCGCCCGGTAGCACCGGCGGCGCGCACGAAGCGCGTTTCGGCGACTGGTTCGACCGCATGCTGGTGCCGACATGGTCGGAGGACTTCGCCCGCTTTGCTGATGTCACGTCGGCGGCGCTGGCCCAGGCCGACGGCCTGTCGCTGGAGGACGCCCGGCGCGAAGTGACGGCCTGCTACCGGGCCTCGGTGGCGCCGGTGTTGCTCTCGGACCTCGTCTCGGAGCCGACCGTGACGTTGGCGATGCCGTTAACCCTGCAGGTGGTGCGCCGCCTTGTCTTGCTGCCACGCACCAGCATGCTCAGGCGCGCCGCGCAGTATCTGTACCGGCGGACGAGGTGGCTGTCACATGCCTTCGTGCAAGGCCGTGAATGGCGGGCAGGGGGCGCACGAGCGGCCTCTCAAGAATTCAGGCCAGTGCGTGATTTCCTGGTCGGCGCCGGGCGTCAGAACTCCTGAACCGCAGGCACGTAGCCGAGCCAGCGGCCACCGGCCGCGGCAAACGCCTGTTCTTTCGCCCGCACCTCGGCGGCGTGGTTCCACGAGAACAACAAGGCCCAGTCGGGATAAGCCGCGGCGAACTCGGCGTGGGGGCGCACCGGAATATGGGCCCCTGGCGTGAACCTGCCGTGCTTGGCGGGCGTGGTATCGCTGATGAACTCCACCAGTTCGCTGGTAATGCCAAAGAAGTTGATGGCAGTGGTGCTTTTTGACGTCGCACCGTATCCGACTACGCGTTGCCCTTGGCTCCTCAGATGACGAAGTCGCGTCATCAACGACTCGCCGTTCGCCATCACCCGGGTGCGGAAGGCCGCGAACGACTCGGGGCGAAAAAGCCCCGTTGCTCGTTCCCTGTCCAGTAGTGCTGTGACGCGGCCCGAAACCGGCCGATCGCCAGCGTGACCGATGAAGTAGCGCAGCGAACCGCCGTGCACTTGTTGAGGCATCACATCGTGCACGGCCAGGCCGTGTTGCGCGAACAAGTGCTGCACCGCTGCCAACGTAAAATACGACGCATGCTCGTCGTAGATCTGGTCGAAGGCCGTCTGCGCGACCACGTCTCCCCAATACGGGTCTTCGATCACCACCGTGCCATCGGACGCGAGCAAAATGGCGATGCCCTCCACCGCGGTGTGCAGGTCGGCGACGTGCGAAAGGGCGTTGGCGGCGATCACCGCGTGCGCGTGGCCGTGTTCGGCCACAATCTGCCGCGCCAGGGGCGCGTCAAAAAAACGGCAGATCGTGTTGACCGACTGCGCCACCGCCACCGCGGCCACGCCGGCTGAGGGCTCGATGCCAAGATGTCGAATGCCGGCGCCGGCAACGTGCCGCAGCAGGGTTCCGTCATTGCTGCCAATCTCGACGACCAAGGAGCCTGGCGCCGGCAGGTTGTGGATCGCCTCCCGCGCCAGTGCCTCGAAGTGAGCCGCCATGCGCGACGATGTCGCCGAGAAGAAGGGATAACACTCGTTGAACATCCGCTCGCGGCTGGGCTGTTCGAGCAACTGCACCAGCGTGCAGCGGGGACAATAACCGGCGCTGAGGTTGAAGAAGTATTCATCAGCAAACTGATCGGCGGTCAAAAATCCATTAGCCAGAGGCATTCGGCCGAAGTCGATGAAGAGTTCGATGGCAGCACTGCAGTTGCGGCAACCTGGCATGGCGGAACCTAAACGGTGAGACCCCGGGGAGGAGGCTCATTGCTGCGCACCACATGCTCGACCGCAATCAGCGCGTAAGTAATCACAACAGGAAAAGCAGCGAACAACATCCGGCCGGTGTTGCCCGATAGCAACGCCAGTCCCAAAGCGATTGGCGCGGTGACTTGAATCACCAGTGGAACGGAATGGTAGCGGTAACGCGCATTCAGCCAAGCGCCGACCGCCGCAATCGGCAGTAGCAGAGAAAACCCACTTAGCAGGTTGTGCAGCCCGCCTGGCGTGGCGAACGACCGGAGATTCGGCAACACTTCGCCGATGTGCTCGAGCATCCCATCGGCCACCGACGGCCCCTGATCAAGATACAAGTAGTCAACCACGCGGCCGCTCGCCACAAAGGTGACGATGGCGGCAGCCAAAGAGATCCAGTAGCTGCGCGTCTTGCCTAAGTGGGTCAACAAGGGCAGCAGAAGAAACGGGATGATGGTCTCCTTGCTCAGCACCAGCAACGGCATCCACATCGCCAGGCCAAGGGTGTTCCTCGAGACAATCAGGTGGAGTACGGCCGCGATGGCGCAGAAATAGACCGCGTCGACCATCGGGGTTGCTGTCACGAGGACGGTCGCCCGGCTGGTCGCGAATGCACAGACGCCGAGCACCGACAACGGGATGGAGAATCCGGTCAGCTGCAATATCGCGAATAGCAGGAGGCAGGTTGCGGTGCTGAACCCAAAATTCACCAGGTAGAACGACAGCCTGGCTAACAGCTCAGGGTCGGGCGCCAGCCGCGCGACAATCGGCCGAATCAGTCGAGCCGCGGCCGGTGTAATCCACCTGTAGTGATGCGGACCATCAAGATCCACTGTCGGATCCGCCATGGAAATCTTCACGTACTCGACAGCGTCAATGGCACCGCCCGGTGCGGCGAGGCTGAAGAACCGGAATTGCTGATAGGTTGCCCCGTAGAGGATCGCGATCGAGAACGCCGTCACCAGCGCGTAGAGCGGTGCGGCGTGTGGGCGCATGCTAGCTACGGAATGGACGGGGCATATCCTTTGAAAGATTACAACGGAACCGCAATCACCGCGGTCATGCGACCCGCCCGCTCGCCGGCCGCCCGAAACGAGTCGAAGACCCCGGTATGGGCCAGGGTACTGAGGCCACAGATATGGATCTGGCTGGCCGGGACGCCGGCCTCGACCAGCTGATCGCGGTTGGCGCTCCACAGATCGAGCAACAGACGTGCATCGCGGCGCCGGAACCACCTCGCCACATCACCGGCAGCGTGCCCTGCCTCCTGGAAGGCACTGACCAGCGCTTCGCCCACCTCGTAATCGTCTGGCCCGATGCTCGGGCCGATTGCGGCCACAAGGTCGGACGGCTCCGAGCCAAAGTGCCGGCGCATGGCGTCAACGGCAGTGGGCGCCACCCGCGCGCAGGTGCCGCGCCATCCCGCGTGTATGGCGCCAACGGCGCCGCCCCTCCGATCGGCCATGACAATGGGCACGCAGTCGGCCACTAGCACCGCCAGAACCAATCCAGCCTCATTCGATACCACGGCGTCGCCATCGGGCCTGGCGTCTGCATCCGCGCGGCTCGCCTCGCCGCGCGCCAATACGCGAACGAGGTTACCGTGCACCTGCTTGACCCGCCGTAACTGTTCCGGCGTGCCGCCGACCGTCGCCGCCGCGGCCGCCCAACCGGTTGGGTCGGGCAACCGCAGTTGCTTCGAGGTAAACGCGTGTTGCGCGATTACCGCCAGTGGCGAACAGCGCAGCGCGGGTCCCCAAGGCTCGCTGGTCCAGTGAAATGCGGGATCCGGAACCGGAGGGTTCATGACTCCCGGCCCTCAGTCGCGCAACCGCAGTTGCCATCGCCGGCGGTCGCGTCGCGGTAATCGGCCAGATTCCTGGGCTTTCGCGATGGCATCGCCCTTGATATCTCGGTGCCCGTGAAACAACGCAATGGAACGAGCCGCACGCGGGCTCGTGAACTGGAGAAAACCATGTTGGTCAAGATCATGCCGAACGACAAGGGAACACCGACAGGAAAGCTGGCGGATGCCGAAGTGCACTTCACCGAAGGCGAGCTGCAGGGGCTCCGGCTGCTCGGGTTTGCCGTGTGGGAGCGTCGCACGGGCGTAGGCCGCAACGTCACGTTTCCCGCCCGTACTTATTCGGTCAATGGCGAGCGGCGCAGTTTCTCGCTGCTGCGTCCCGTGACCGACCAGAAAGCGCAAGACAAGGTGCGCGACTTGGTGCTGCAGGCGTACTCCGAGTACGAAGCCCAGGCCGCCATCGCCAGTTGAAGGGCGCCACATCGCCGCCTGCTATCGTGCCGGAGATAAGGCTCGCCGGCGCCTCGAGCCATCAACTGAGCACCGGCAGCAGGCGAGCGTTCTCCTTGGCCCGCTTGGGCGGCAACGTCCATTCGCCGCGAGTGCTCTTCTCGAACTCAGCGCGGAAAAACGGCTCTTTCATGCCGCCGTCGATGATGCTCCAGGGCAGCACCGCATCGTTGGTGCGGTCGCGGTAGATGTAGAAATCGCCGTCGAGGCCGGCGTCGGCCAGGGCGCGCCGCCACTGGCCACCGTTGGCTTCAGCGTGCTCAATGGCCGGGGCTATGCGCCGGTCGCCCAGGGAGAGCAAGGCCTGGTAGTACGAGTGGCGCTCGCTCTTGATGTTGAAGTAGACGTTGTCGACGTCGGCGACGAGCGTGCGGAGGCGCTTCATCTTGGCCTCGATGACCTCGGTGCGCTCCATCGGCAGCCACTGGTACGCGGTGCCCGGCTTCGGCACCAGCGGGTTGACGCTGGCGACAATGCGGCCAATGCGGCCACGAGGCCGCGCATGCTTGAGCATGATCTCGTGGAGCTGCAGCGTCAGGTCACGAATCGCCACCAGGTCGTC
>JANMUX010000301.1:0-10475 GCA_031392125.1 Acidobacteriota bacterium
GACGAAATCGTGAAGCACGGCGTGCTGGATCCCGATATTGATTTCCTGCCCAAGCCATTCCAGCCGCAGCAGTTGCTCACGCGGGTTCGCGAAGTGCTGGACCGACCGGTCCGTCCGGCCAGTTCGTGATCCGCTGAAGACCCAACAGAGAACAGCTTGGCCCGTCGGCGTCAGAGATTTCTAGGGCGCTTGACATGTGACCTTATGGTCACATATGGTGTCGACGGATGGGCGACGACCTGGTGTTCAAGGCTCTGGCTGACGAGACGCGGCGGTTTCTGCTCGACCTGTTGTTCAAGCAGGATGGCCGCACGCTGACCGATCTCGAGTCCGCCATCGACATGACACGGTTTGGCGTGATGAAGCACCTGAAGGTGCTCGAGAAGGCCAACCTGATTGCCATTCGCTGGGCCGGCCGCGAGAAGCTGCACTTCCTGAACACCGTGCCCATCCGGTTGATCCACGACCGCTGGATCGACAAGTTCACCGAGCGCCAGGTTGCGGCGCTCGCCGGCTTGAAGGCTGACCTGGAGGCGAAAGCATGTCGACCGACGCGAAAACGAGCGTGACCACACAGGTGTACGAGGTTTACATCAAAGCCACGGCCCAATCGGTGTGGGATGCGATCACCACTCAAGAGTGGACCGCGAAGTATGGCTACCGCGGCAAGATGGAATATGACCTGCGCCCAGGCGGCGCGTTTCGAGCCCACGCCGCACCCGGCATGGAGGCGTATGGCATGCCGGCGATCCTGATTGACGGCGAAGTGGTCGAAGCGACGCCGCCCACCAAGCTCGTACAAACCTACCGCATGCTGTTCAACGAGGACACCAAGGCCGAGGGCTTCACGCGTGTGACCTGGGACATCGAGCAGAACGGCGCGGGCTTCACACGGCTAACGGTGACCCACGAGTTGCAGGGCGCGCCCGGCATGGCCGCGATGGTGGCCGGCAAGTTCTCGGAGCAGGGCAGCGGAGGCTGGAGCTGGATTCTGAGCGACCTGAAGTCGCTGATCGAAACCGGCAGCACGCTCGCGTAGTGAAGAGGGGTCTGACCCCCGGGGAGATCAGCAGCGAGCTGAGACCTACGCCCTTGGAGTCAGACCCCTATGCTTGTCAGCATTACCCTGACGGCATCGATCTCTGCCTGGTTAATGGTGTGGCCCATGCCTGGGTAGATGCGCTCATCAACGGTGGCGCCCATGCGGCGATACACCTCGGCCGACTCTCGCACGCGATCGACCGGGATGTGCGGGTCGACGTCGCTGCAGCCGATGAACACCGGCGTGCCATCGAACGATCCCGGGTAGTCTCGCGGCGTCCCCGCAGGACCAATGACCCCACCGCTGAAGCCGGCGATGGCCGCGTAGCGTCGTGCATGTCGTGCGGCATACTCCAGCGTGAGGCACGCACCTTGCGAGAATCCCATCAGCGCCACCCGGGCGGCCGGCAGGCCGTGTTGCTCGAAATGCCGCACCAGGTCTTCGTTCACTTCCAAAGCGGAACTGAGGCCCGGCTCGTTTTGCTCGATCCGGGTCAGGAACGAATAGGGATACCACGTGTGGCCCGCGGCCTGCGGCGCGAGATACGCGACATCGGGCAGCGCGAATTCGTGCGCGAGGCCCAGGATGTCGTCAGCCGACGCGCCGCGCCCGTGAATGAGAATGGCGCCAAGCCGAGCATTGGCCGCCGGTGGTCCGAATGTCAGCACCGGCTGGCCGGCGTGTGGCGGCGTACTCAATCGATTGCCTTCAGGTTCGACAGGATCTGCGGTCGCTGCGGTTCGAGGAACGGTGGCAGCACCACCTTCTCACCGAGTGTCGCTTCGTCTTCGTCGACCCCGAACCCGGGACCGTCGCTCGCAATCTCGAACAGCACGCCGTTGGGCTCGCGCGTATACAGGCTGCGGAACCAGAAGCGATCGACCTTGCCGCTGTTCGGCACGCCAAACTCGTTGAGCCGCTCCGCCCACGCGTCGTAGTCCGCATCAGGCGTGCGGAACGCGACGTGATGCACGGCGCCGGCGCCCGCCCGTGCTTGCGGCAAGTTGGGCTGCACGGCGACGTGCAGCTCGGCATGCGCGCCACCGCTTCCCATCTCGAAGACATGCACGTGCGTGTCGGCGGTACCCGGGTGCGGATAGTCGCGCACCTGCCGCATGTTCATTACTTGTGTCAGCAGGACATCGGTTGGCTCGAGCAACGGCACGCTCATGACGATCGGCCCGAGGCCGCGAATCTGCCGTTCTGCCGGAACTGGACTGCGATCCCACGCCACCGGCGGGTCGCCCTTGCCGTCGTCATCGATCAGGGCCAGCCGCTGACCTTCCGGATCCTCGAATGCCAGCGTCAGTCGGCCATCACGTTCGACGATCTCATCGTGACGCACGCCAAGTTCGGTGAGCCGTGCTGCCCACCACTTCAACGTATCGAGCCCCGTGACGCGCAAGTTCGTCAGCGTAATGCTGCGCGTGCCGCGCCGTTCCTTGGGCGCGGGCCAGTCGAAGAATGTCAGGTCGGTGCCGGGACTGCCCTTTGCGTCGGCATAGAAGAGGTGGTACGAACTGACGTCGTCCTGGTTGACCGAACGCTTCACCAGCCGCATACCGAGCGTCTGCGTGTAGAAGTGACGGTTCTCGCGAATCGCGGCCGAGATTGCTGTGAGGTGATGAATGCCGGTGAGGTTCATGAATTAGGCTCCGCAAGCCTTATCATGCCCCGAACGGAAGCCTACGCTATGCTCATCTGCCATGAATACAGTTGCCGATCGCAACCGCTTCGACCGACGCCTGTATCTCGGGGCGGCGATCGCGTTCCCGCTAATCGTTCTTGCAGGATTCGGCCGTACTTACTACGCCAAGCAATGGTTTGGGACTCCACCACTGCCATCCAGCCTGGTGCACCTTCACGGCGCACTGATGACGGCATGGGTAGTCCTATTCATCGCGCAAGTGCGCCTGATTTCCGCAAAGCGCGTCCGATTGCATCAACGGTTGGGTTACGCCGGCATCGGCTTGGCGGCATTGATCATCGCCACCGGGCTTCCCACAGCTATTAGTGCCGCGAAATACGGCTCGGCGTCGACCCCGCCCGGTATTCCGCCGCTGGCTTTCATGCTCGTCCCGATGTTCGACCTGCTGATGTTCGCGCTGTTTTTCGCCGGGGCAATCTACTACCGGCGGCGAGCGGCCGCACACAAGGGGTTGATGCTGCTGACAGCGATCAATTTCGTACCGCCGGCGCTGGCCCGGATTCCAATCTCTGCCTTGCAAGCGGCCGGACCCCTGTGGTTCTTCGGGTTTCCCACGGTGGTGGCCTTGCTGTGCCTTGCGCTCGAGGCCCGGCGACACGGCCGCCTGAACAAGGTCATGGCTGCGGGAACGGCGGCGCTGGTTATTTCATACGTCGCGAGGCTGGCACTCATGTCCACCAGCGCATGGATGGAGTTGGCCGCATGGCTGACCACGTTCGTGTAGTTGCTGTCCGCATCTAGGCAAGACTCCAGCAAGGTCAACCATTCGATGCGCTCGCGTTTGGGAGATGCATTGGCAGGCCGGTTGCATCGCCCAGAACCAGAAGCGCCTGTGCAGAAGTGCAGTCGCATTTAATAGGAGCCAAACATGGCGCATGATACCGACCGTCCCGACGATTCGAACGCCCCGCGTCACGCCAACTCGGTTGCCGAGGAAACCTCAGCCACCGGTCAGCGCGTAAAGGGCGCCATCAAGGAAGAACTTGGCGACATGATCGACGACGAAGACATGGAAGCCAAGGGCGCGCGCGAGAACGCTGCCGGCAAGGATCGCCAGAAAAAGAACGACGCCGTCTAATCGTCGCCTTCGATTTTTAACAAAGCCATTCCCGGCTGAGCCACTACTCAGTCGGGAATGAACTTACCCGAGTCTTCCCACGTTCTTTTCCTGCCCAACTCACGCTTCGATAATTCTGCAACGCGGCAAGCCGCTCGCTCGAGCAGGGCCTGCGCCTCAACCAGTCCGAGCCAGGACAGCGTGCTAACATCTCCCGCTTGAATTTCTTCGTCACTCCCCTTTTAGGAGCGCGCATCCATGACACCGTTCGAGACCATCGCCGCGGCCTATGCCGCATTCGGCCGCAACGACCCGTCCGTGCTGTTCGGTGCCATGGATCCGGCCATGACGTGGAACGAAGCTGAAGGTAATCCTCTTGCCGACCGCAATCCTTACCGCGGCCCGCAGGCGATTGGCGAAGGCGTGTTCGGACGTCTGCTGGCGGCGATTGACGACTTCACCGCGGTGCCGGAAACGATGATCGATGGTGGCGACCACATCGTTGTACTCGGGCGCTATCGCGGTACGTTCAAGGCCGGCGGGGCGGCCCTCGACGCGCAGTATTGCCATGTGTATTGCTTCCGCAACGGCAAGGCGATCACGTTTCAGCAGTACACGGACACCGAACAGTGGGCGCGGCTTATGAAGTAGCCGCTCGTTCCGCCTGCGCTAGCCGCGACTGTTTACGTCCAGGCGAGCCGTGTTCGTACGTGGAACCACAGGTCAAAACGCGTGCGCCCAACGTGAGTGGCGACGTGAAAGGCGTACGCCATCACCGCGCTCATGACGAACATCTCGCCGCCGTCCTCCACCACCAGCAGCACTTGCGCCAGCAACGACTGCCGAGTGTAGGCGATGGTGTGCAGCATATCGATGAGGACGCCAACCAGCGCCAGGGCGACCAGCAGGCAACCCAGGTCCCGCGAGATGCGCCGGCACTGTTCGGTTCCGTGGCGCACGGCCACACCAACCGCCCCTAGAATGGCCACGCCGATGGCGCCCGAAAACAGCAGTTCGCCAAGATCCTGGGAACGTAGCCCGAAGGGCGCGGGTAGTTCGTATCGCCGGGCCAGCCAGCCGCCAACACCCTCATGAATCTTCCCGGCATCGTCGGCCAGAAGAAACAGAAAGACGAACGCCCAGCTGAGATACGCGGCGTGGCGGGTCGAAATGAACGCGACCACCATGCACACCACGATCGAGAATTCTTTCAGGTATTGGAAAATCTCTGCGGGTCCGCCATCTTCCTCGAGCGAGATTCGGCTTCCTCGGAACCAGCCCGTTTCTACGTTGATCAGGTGCAGCACCGTGAAGACCGCATCGCCGCAGAACAGCAGCAGCATGAGCGTGAGGGCGGCAAAAACGCTCTCATGAGGTTTAGCTTCAGGTTGGAAGGTTGGCACGCGCACTCGTGATCTGGACAGGTATCGAAGTTAATGGGGATCGGAACAGGCCTTTTGGGGTATCGGCCGGTGATGCCGGTTCCGATATAGCCCCAGCCAGTATTTGGCGAAAATGGCCGAAATAGCGATATCGGGGCCGGATTCGTAGCTGGCTAGTGCAGGCGTGCGCTATTCCCGGTTCCGCAGGACCTCGGCCAACGACAGGCTGCCCCCGAAGCGCGCGTCAAGCGCACCAATGCGGGCGCGCATTTCGTCGTCCGTGGCCATGGCACCCTCGGCGGCGATGACCACCCTGTTGTCCGAAGGAGGGCAGAGGTAGACCGCAGCGCGGCCAAACGCGGTTGCGACCGCAGCGATGTCTTCGGCCATGCTGGCGTGTTCGTTGACATTGAATGCCACGATGCCGCCGGGAGCGAGCGCCCGCTTCAGGCGGTCGAGAAACTCCAGCGTCTTGAGGCCCGTTGGCACTCCGGTCGCGTCGGTGCCGCTCGACGGCCGAAGGAACGCGTCCATCAGGATCAGGTCATAGCGGTCGGCCGTGGACTCCACGAACGCCACCGCGTCGGCGGTATGCACGCGAACGTTCCCGCCGGAGCGCACGCCAAAGTATTCATCCGCGAGCCGGACCACGGCGGGATCGATCTCGACGGCGTCGATCTGCACCTGCGGCTCGTGATGGGTCAGGAAGCGCACCATCGCGCCGCCGCCCAGGCCCACGATTAGCACGCGACGCGGATTCGGCTGGTAGAGGTAACTGACGAACATGGCGCGGGCGTAGGGCGACACCAGGGTGTGAGGCGCGGTTAGGTTGACGCGGCTCTGCACGACCTCCTGGCCGCTATCACGCACAAACGTCAGGGCGCGAACGTCGCCGTCGCGGCGGACACGAATTCGAGAGAAGGCTGACACCTCCTCGTGCTCGAGGCTTCCCAGCGTGCTTGCCGGCGACATCGACCAGACGACGAGCGCGGCGGCCGCGGCAAGCAGTGCGACCGCCAGGAATACTGGAGCGACGACGCTCCGCCCGCGTGACGGTGGCCCACTCGATTCGCGCTTGGCGGTGCCCATCCGCGGCTATTGTCGCAGACTCACCCGCTCAGGGCACGCTCCGAGGCTGATCGCCATCCTCGACGGCTTCTGACTTAAGGTCGAGCTCGCCGAACCACCGGCCGATCGTGGTCGGCCACGCCGGCGTTTAAGGGGTTTGCCGCAACCGTGCGGCCGCCGCGTCACACGAGGCTTCGATCGTGAACTCGGCCATCACGCCCGCGAGATCGAACGCGACCCGCACGGGATCCAGCAGGCGGCACAAGGCAAGGCGCGCGCCGCACGCCGCCGCCTGTGTCGCGGCGGCTTGAAGGACACGCAATCCGGCGCTGCTCATGTAGTCCACACCAGCCAGATCCACTACGACCCGGCGATGCCCGGCCGACAACTCTTCAGTAAACAGGGCGGCCAGCCTTGGGGACGCCGCAACGCCAATCCGGCCTCTGACGACCAGAATACGGACGCCGTCCTGCGACTCTCGGTGGATATACAGGGTCCAGGGCCGCGCCGGCGTGGACGGTCTGGGAGTGACGGAATCGGTCATCTATGTCTGGAAACCTGCCACTCGCCCCCGACGTGTTATAACTCACCCCCCCACCCGCCACCAACTTTTCAGAGGCTGCCGTGTATTTCAGACAGGACCCGGAGGACGCCAGCCTCGTCGCCCGATCGCTCGCCGGCGACACGGAGGCTTTCGAAGCGATTGTCAGGAAATACGAGCGCGTCCTGTTCCGCGTCGCGCTCCGGATGCTGGGTGATCACGAGGATGCGCGTGACGCCACGCAGGCGGCGTTCATCAGCACGTATCGCAAACTGGGCAGTTTTGACCAGGACCTGAGGTTCTTCAGTTGGCTGTATCGCATCCTGCTGAACGAGTGCCTGAACGCCAGGCGCAATCGGCGGCCGCACGATCCGTTGTCGCCGGAGATGGCGCTGGCCGGGAGTCCGCTGGATGCCCTCGAGGTGTCGGAGCGCCGGCAACGGGTGCAGCGCGCGCTGCTTGCGCTGCCTCATGAATATCGTCAGGTGGTCGTACTCCGGCACTTCGCGGAACTGGGGTACGACGAGATCGCCGCGACGCTCGGTATCCCGTCGAAGACGGTGAAGTCGCGACTTTATACGGCCCGTGAACGGCTCCGCGAGCTGCTGGTTCTCGAGAAGACAGGCAAATGAATAACTGGAAGAACGACAACAACGGCGCACGCGAAGGGGCCGAAGCCGATCCCCTCGACGCCCTGCTCGACGAGCTGAAAGAGGCGGACCCGCCGGCTCCCGGGCTCGTCAACGACGTCATGACTCAAATCCGGAACACCGCCAACCCCGTAACACACCGAACGACTGGAGACACACGTATGGCTAAAAAGGTTCTGATCGGGCTCTCCGCCGCCGCCGCGGTTTTTATTGTCGTGTTTGCGACGACGGGGTGGCCCCCGACCCTGCCCGGAACGGAGGGCACGATTGGCGCGGCGCGGCGCCACCAGGCGCAGCAAATGTCCCCAGCCGACGTCAAGCTGGGCGACGCGGCCACCCAGGAGTTCCTGCAAAGCGACGTCGTCGCGCGGTTAATGGCCGACCCAGCTGCACGCGCTGCCATCGCCGACCCGGCCGTCCGTGCTGCACTGGCTGATGCAGCGGTGCGCGCTGCGATGGCCGATGCCGCCGTCCGCGGCGTGATGGCCGACGCGGGGGTACGCGCCGCAATGGCCGATGCCGCCGTGCGCGGTGCCCTGGCCGACGCCAGGGTGCGGGCAGCGCTGGAGGATGCGGGTGTGCGTGCGGCGATGGCCGACGCCACCGTGCGCGCGGTCATGGCCGATGCGGCCATGAGGGGCGCCCTCGAGAATGCCGCCGCGCGGCAGGCTCTGGCGAGGAATGATGCGAGAGCGGCGAAAGCGGCGCTGCGCGAGGCCGCGAGCAACGACGCGGTCAAGAAGGCGGTCGACAGCGAGGCGATGATCCGCGCGGTCGACAACGCAGCCATGAAGAAGGCGCTCAGCAGCGAGGCCTTGCGCCGCGCGCTTGACAACGAGGCGGTGCGCCGCGCGTTCGACAGCGAAGCGGTTCGCCGGGCGTTCGATAACGAGGCGGTCAGGCGCGCGTTCGACAGCGAGGCCGTTCGCCGGGCGTTCGATAACGAGGCGGTGCGCCGCGCGTTCGACAGCGAGGCGGTGCGTCGCGCCTTCGACAGCGAAGCGGTCCGCCGGGCGTTCGACAACGACGCGCTCCGGCGCGCGCTCGACAGCGAAGCGGTGCGGCGCGCCTTCGACAGCGAGGCTCTGATGCGCGCGCTCGGTACCCGGGCCGCCGAACTGGAAGCCCGCACTGGCGCCGCCGCTCGGTGAGAGCCGGGGCTCCGACCCTAACGATCAACTCCCATTTCCCAACTCCCATTTCCCAACTCCCAACGTGGGAGTTGGGAGTTGGGATCTGCTAGGTTGACAGGGTTGCCCGTGCGTCTCCGGCCGATCGTCCGCCTCCTTGCCGCGCTCAGCGTCCTCGCGGCTGCGCCCGCGTCCGCACAACTCGCGACGCTTGAAGTCCCGCAGGTCCGTCTGGTCTACTTCGACGGGTCCGAAAGCTACCTCGTGCCGCACGCGGCACGCGCCTTTCTCAACGCGTTGGCCTTCGAGCAGGCGCTGTTTCGTTACAAGTCATCTGAGCGCATCACGGTGCTGCTGGCGGACTTCTCCGATTCCGGCAATGCCGCGGCCGGAGCCGTGCCGCGCAACGTGATGGCGATCCAGATCGCACCGCTCAATTTCGCCTTCGAGACCATCGCCGCGAACGAGCGCATGACGATGCTGATGAACCACGAGCTGGTTCACGTGATCACGATGGACCAGGCCGCCGGCGCCGATCACGTGTTCCGTCGGCTGTTCCGAGGCAAGGTGACCCCGTCATCGGACCATCCGGAGTCCATTCTCTACTGGTACCTCACCGCCCCGCGCGTGGCCGCGCCACGGTGGTATCACGAGGGGATTGCGGTCTTCCTCGACACGTGGATGGCTGGCGGCCTCGGCCGCGCGCAGGGCGGCTACGACGAGATGGTGTTTCGCGCGATGGTCCGCGATGACATGACGTTCTACGATCCGCTCGGGCTCGTCTCCGAGGGTGTGAAGATCGATTTCCAGGTGCAGGCGAATGCCTACCTCTATGGCACAAGGTTCATGACATGGCTGGCGCGCCGCCACACGCCAGAGAAGCTGATTGAGTGGGTGTCACGCGGCGAGGGGAGCCGCGCCTACTATGCGACGCAATTCGCCAGCGTCTACGGGATGTCGCTCGAGGCGGCGTGGCAGGCGTGGGAGGCGGACGAACGTGCGTTTCAGCACGCGAACCTCGCGGCGGTGCGGAAGTACCCGATTACACCGCATGCCGACGTCACCGCGAAGGCGCTCGGGTCGGTATCGCGGGCATTCTACGACCCGGCCACGGGCTCGATCTACGCCGGTCTCAACTACCCGGGGGCGGTGTCGAACATTGCCCGCATTTCGGTACAGACCGGCGCGATCGAACCGCTCGTGGACATCAAGGGCCCACTGATCTACACCGTGACGTCGCTGGTGTGGAACCCGTCTGACCGCCACATCTACTACACGACTGATAACGGCGCGCACCGCGATCTCGTGCGGCTGGACCCGGCGACGGGCCGGACCAAGCAGCTACAGAAGGACCTGCGCGTCGGCGACCTCGGCTACAACGCCGCCGACCAGTCGCTGTGGGGGATCCGGCACCTCAACGGGCTGGCCACCCTGGTACAGATCAAGCCGCCATATACGGACTGGGAGCGCGTGATCACCTGGCCGTACGGCACCGTGATGTACGATCTCGATATCTCCCCGGATGGCACGCGGGTCTCTGCATCGTTCGGTGAGATTAGCGGCAAGCAGGACGTGCGCGTCTTCGATATTGCCGGACTGCGCACCGGCAACACGACGCCGGTCGCACGCTTCGATTTCGGCACCGCGGTGCCGAACGGGTTCGTATTTTCTCCAGACGGCCGCCATCTTTACGGCAGTTCGTACTACACGGGAGTGTCGAACATCTTCCGCTACGACCTCGAGGCCGGGAAGGTGGAGGCGGTCAGCAATACGGAGACCGGCTTCTTCCGGCCGGTGCCACTCGCCGACGGCCGATTGCTGGTCTTCCGCTATTCCGGACGCGGCTTCGTACCCGCGTGGATCGATCCCAGGCCGCTCGAGGACGTGAGCGCCATCG
>JANMUX010000313.1:0-5393 GCA_031392125.1 Acidobacteriota bacterium
GGGATGATGGGGAACAGCGCACCCGTACCCAACGGCGCGTCGTTGCGGATGATGACCCTGCGCACGCGGGCACGCACGGGTCCGGCCTTCCAGGTCCCCAACCGGCTGCCGGTGTTTGACGCGTCGTGGTCGCCACGTCCCGACGCCAGGGTCCGGCGCGTATCACTGCTCTTCGAACGAATGCAGTGGCTGCTCGCCGGCCGCACGTTCGCGATGGACGAGGTGGCGGCGGACGAGACGGTGGCTGCCGGCTCCACCCATATCTGGGAGTTCGTGAACCAGTCGAACGGTATGGGCATGGGTATGGGTATGGAAGCCGCGCACCCGATTCACATCCACGGCCGTCAGTTCCGCGTGCTTGATCGCACGGGCGGACGAACGACCAACGCGTTGCGCGAGGGCATCGTCGATGCCGGCTGGCGAGACACGGTGCTCGTGCTACCCGGCGAAACGGTCCGCACACAGGTAACTTTCACCGGTCACCCGGGGCTGTATCTCTACCACTGTCACATCCTCGAACACGAAGACATGGGCATGATGCGAAACTTCCGGGTGACGTAGGCGTCCTGGAGGGAATGGCAACCTTGAGTTGAACGTCACGAGCCGTATCGCGAAGAGAATCCCCTATCGCCGGGGATTCCTCAGCATGGGTTGGAAACAACCTCTCGAATCACGCGGTGTTTTATGGATGAACCGCGAACGCGAAGGTGGCAGACATGTTGCTCCTACCGTCAGCAACGCCGTCCAAGTTAAAGGGTGACCAGATGAAACAGATACTCTCGGTGTTGCTACTCACCAGCTTCGTCACGGCATGTGGCGGAAGCTCTCCGACGTCGCCCTCAGGGCCGATGGCCTCGACCTCCATGACCGGGACTTGGACCGGCAGCGCCTCGGACTCGAGCATTTCGATGGGCGCGGGCAGCGTGATGGGCCAGACGGGGATGGGCACGATGACGTGGCCGCTCACCCAGAGTGGGTCTACGATCACTGGCGTCATGAACTTCGCGGGCATGCCGGGCCGGACGCCTGGCGTCTTCATGGGCACAATGTCGGGCGACGAGATGACCTTCACGATGGACATGCCGACCAACAGCATGATGTCGTCCGGGTGTTCGGCGCGAAGCACTGGTACGGCGCGGGTCAATGGGACCCGAATGACGATGACCGGCACCTACGGCGGCATGAATTCGTGCACCGGGGCATTTACCAACGGGCAGATGACGATGACGCGAAGATAACGGAAGCCTACCCGGCCGGCACGGCCAGCACGAACGCGCGGCCGGTACCTAGCACCGCCGAGGCGATCACTCCCGGACGACCCCGGGCGGGCTCGCGAAGGCCCATTACGACCAGCCCTGAACCTTCGGCCACCGCACATCGCGAGATCTCTTCGGCGACGTTGCCGCGTCGCACGATCAGCGCCGTCGGCTTGACCGGCGTCAATCCGTGGGTGCGGTCGCGCAGCTGTTCTGCAGCGTCGTGATCGGACACCGGGTCGCGCGTCACGGTGACCACCAACAGGCCCTGCCCCGCCAGTTGCGCTATCCGGCTGGCCGCTTCAAGTTGGGGCCGCGAGTTCTGCGACAGGTCGACGGCCACCAGGACCGGGCCACACGTCAACTTGAAGCCATCGGCGCTGTTGATGATGTCTAAGTCGGTGGGCGGCACGAGCAGGATCGGAACTTGTGTCGTCTGCAGCAGCGAGTCGCTGGTCGAACCCAACAACAACCGAGCGAGCCTGCCATGACCGCTGCTGCCAATCACCAGCAGCACGGCGCGATGCAGGCGCACTTCTTCCTGGATGGTCTCTTCTGCCGGTCCGAGGCGCACCAGCACATCCGACTCTTCGAACATCGCCTGGTACGGCGCCGTCCTCAGGCACTCTGCGGCGACTGTCGCCTGGGTGTCAGCTGAGATTGCGGTGGCGATGTGCAGCACCTTCAGCCCAGCCCCTGTTACCCCGGCGAACCCGGCGGCGTGCAACAACACACGAGCCGACGTCGGCCCCAGGTCGACGGCCCCGATCACAATTGGAGACACAAGCCATGCTACAGCGCGCTCCACAGGTAAGGCTGTGCGGTTTGGGACAGGGACGCACGCGGACGCACGCGGAAGATTTCGCTGCGGCACGGAATATTCCGGCCGCGAGCCACCCCGGTCGCCGGAACTCCCATAACGGCGCCAGCCGTGCGCGGCATGAGTGTTGCCCTTCAAGCGACTCAGAACGTTACTTGGAGGACTCCGCACATGCGAACTATCACCACGACCATTGACCCACCGACGACCAGTCTCGGGTCAGACAAGATGCAGGCCCTGGTCTACGGCGGACCGGGCGTGCGAGCGTGGCAATCAATGCCCAAGCCGGTGGTTCGCGACCCCGGCGACGCAGTCGTCCGCATTACCACGTCGACAATCTGCGGCACTGACCTGCACATCATGAAGGGCGATGTACCGACGGTGACCCCGGGGCGAATTCTCGGTCACGAGGGCGTGGGCATTATCGAGGCCGTGGGGCCCCAGGTGTCGTCGTTTCGGAAAGGCGACCGCGTGCTCATCTCGTGCATCAGCGCGTGTGGAACCTGTGATGCCTGCCGCAAAGGTATGTACTCCCACTGCCGGACCGGCGGTTGGGTCCTCGGAAACACCATCGATGGCACCCAGGCCGAGTTCGTGCGAACGCCGCATGCGGAAACCAGCCTGTATCCCCTGCCGCCCAACGTGGACGAAGAAGCGGCCGTGATGCTCAGCGACATTCTGCCGACGGCGTTCGAATGCGGCGTGCTGAACGGCCAGGTCAAGCCCGGCGACACCGTCGCCATCGTCGGCGCCGGGCCGATCGGACTGGCGGCGCTGCTGACTGCCCAGTTCTATTCGCCGGCCGCAATCCTGATGGTCGACCTTGACGACAACCGTCTGCGCGTGGCCTCTCAATTTGGGGCAACTTCGTTGATCAACAGCGCCGATGGCAACGCGGTGGCCAGTGTCATGGCACTCACCGGAGGCGCCGGCGTGGACGTCGCGATCGAGGCGGTAGGCGTGCCTGCGACCTTCGACATCTGTCAGTCGATCCTGGCGCCAGGCGGCCGGCTGGCAAATATCGGCGTGCACGGCAAGCCCGTGCAGCTCAGTCTCGAGAAGCTATGGGATCGTAATGTCGCGATCACGACCAGGCTGGTGGATACGGCGGCTATCCCGATGCTGCTCAAGCTGGTGGGGTCAGGCAAACTGCAGCCGGCAAAGCTCGTCACCCATCGGTTCGCACTGAACGACATCATGAAGGCTTACGACACGTTCGGAAACGCCGCGCAGGAACGGGCGTTGAAGGTGCTTCTCACGAACCCGGCCTAGCGGTCCGCGCGCGACCTCACCGTGGGGAATCTCACCCGGGCGCGAGAATCTCCCCACGGCTTTCTTCCAGAACCTCCACGCTTACGGTCCTTTGCTCAACAAACATTCCACTCGTTCACTGGCACGGCTGTTGCCCTCTAGAGCATCAGTTGAATCAATCGAATACCGCCAAAGGACTCATATGACGACACGTACGCTCGCACTTCTCACCTGCCTGACCGTCGCCACTGGCGCGTTTGCGCAAGGATCGGCGACGCCGCTCGCGATCTCCACGGCCCGGATCACCATCGCTGGGACGTCGAACCTGCACGACTACACGGCATCGACCACCGACGCACGCGTCACACGGGCGCAGTTCGGTGCCACAGTGGCCGGCGACCGGCTGTGGGACGAGGCACAGAAGCCTGGCGGCCTCGAGGCATTCGACATTGCCATTGCCGCCGCGTCGCTGAAGTCGCCCAAGGAAGGCATCGACAAGAACATGCACAAGGCGCTGAAGGTGAAGGAGCACGCCGACATCACCTTCAGCCTCAAGCGCATTGACGGCACGGCGGGCGCCCTGCAGGCGTTTGGCACACTGCGCATCGCCGGCGTCGAACGCGACGTCACGCTGCCGCTCAACACGGTCAGGAAGGGCGCGACCCTGGTGGTCACCGGCGCGATCGACGTGCTGATGCCCGACTTCGGCATTGCGCCGCCAAAAGCCATGCTCGGCATGGTCAAGACCGATCCAAAAGTCACCGTGTCATTCGAAATCGTGCTTGCCATGGCAACCACATAACGAACGCACCCACACAGCTGCTCAGTTCAGAGGATCACGTCATGAAACGAACCACACTTTCCCTCGTCACGGCATTTAGCGCCCTGTTGGCCTTCGCCAGCCCGGCGCTTGCCCAGCCGGCAATTTCGGCCCCCGAATCAACCACCGCCACCGCGTCGTCCGACGATGCGAAGGCGACCACGCCGCCGGCTGAGGTGAACTGGCTCAAGGGACGCCCGGTCACGATTCAGTACTTCCGCCAACTCGATCGTCGCGGCCTCAACGTCTTCGAGACGTCCAAGGAGCCGGGCGTCGAGTACACCGGCTTCAAGCTGGACTGGGGTGCGGCCTTCGCATCGCAGGTGCAGTCGCTCAATCATTCCAACACGGCCCAGTCGATGATGACCAACAACGTCAACACGAACCAGTTGGCCGACATTGGCTTCGGGTTCAATACCGCGACGGCCAACCTTTACCTGAACTCGCAGCTCGCCAAGGGTATCCGCGTCGAGCTGGCGATGTATCTGTCATCTCGCCGGCACAACGAAACGTGGGTTAAGGGCGGTTACGTGCAAGTGGATGAATCGCCGATCGACATCAAGCCGCTCAACAAGCTGATGCAGTTCGTCACGGTGCGCGTCGGGCATATGGAGATCAACTACGGCGACGCGCACTTCCGCCGCACTGACAACGGCAACGCGGTCTACAACCCCTTTGTCGGCAACTACATGATGGATGCGTTCACGACCGAAATCGGCGCCGAGGTGTATGCCAAGAAACATGGTGTCATCGCGATGGCGGCCGTCTCGGGCGGAGAAATCCGCGGTACCGTCCTGGCACCCGGACAGCGCGGGCCGAGCTACATCGGCAAGCTGGGCCTCGACCGCCAGGTGCGGCCGAACCTGCGCGTGCGTCTGACCGGCTCGCTGTATCGCAACGAGAAGTCGATGAACAACACGCTTTATAGCGGCGACCGCGCCGGCTCGCGCTACTACTACGTGCTGGAGAACACGGCGGCGACCGAAGTCCTACAGCCCACATCCGGCAACCTCAACCCGGGCTTCAGGAACTCGGTCACCGCGTTCCAAGTCAACCCGTTCGTGAAGTTCGGCGGCCTGGAAGTGTTTGGTGTCATCGAACGTGCCGAAGGCAAAGCCTTGGCCGAGGCGACCAACCGCCAGTTTAACCAGCAGGCGGTGGACCTGGTCTACCGGTTCGCCGGTGATGCACTGCAGGTTGGCGGTCGCTATAACCGCGTCAACGGCCAACTGGCCGGCATCGTCAA
>JANMUX010000346.1:0-1699 GCA_031392125.1 Acidobacteriota bacterium
ATCGCCCGCGGTTTGGCCGAGGATCGCAAGAACCCAGACGTGCTGTATCTGGGCACCGAGACCGGTCTGTGGATGTCGCTCAACCGCGGCGGCCAGTGGACGCGCATCAAGGCGAACCTGCCGACGATGCCGATCTATGAGATCAAGCAGCATCCGCGCGACAACGACCTGATCCTGGCGTCGCACGCGCGCGGCATCTGGATCCTCGACGACGTCACGCCGATTCAGCAGTGGGCAAAGTCGGACGGCGCCGATGCGTTCCTGTTCGACACCGAGCCGGCGACCATCATGAACGCCGCCAACGATCAGATGAAGGGCTTCGAGGGCGATCGGCTGTTCCTGGGCCAGAACCCGGTAGCGGGCGCGACGCTGGCGTATCGCCTCAAAGCCGATGCGAAAGACGTCAAGCTGATCATCAAGGACGGTGGTGGCACCGTGGTCCGCGAGCTCGCTGCCACCCCCTCGACCCCGGCAGGGACAAGCGACCTGCGTGACCGCAACAAGGCCGGCCTCAACATCGCCAAGTGGGACCTCCGCGTGCAGCCACTGCGTCCCTTGCCGCCTGCTCCCGGGGCGCCGCCGGGCGGCGCTGGTGGCGCGGGTGGTGGCGGCTTCGGTGGTGGCGGCAACAACGGCCCATACGTATTACCCAGCACTTACAAGGCGACGCTCAACCTGAATGGCCGCGACGTGCAAACCGTTGACGTCAGCGTGAAGGGCGATCCGCAGATCCAGATCAGCGATGCCGATCGCAAGATGTGGTACGACACCGCTAAGGATCTGCACGAGCTGCAGGCGAAGGCCAACGACGTCGCAGAGATGGTGCAGAACGCGTTTGCGCAAGTCGGCGTGCTGCAGCAGCAGACACGCGACGCCACGCTGTCGCCGAACGTCAAGCAGCAGCTAGACGGCATCGTGAAGGAGTTCGAGGCGGTTCGCCGCCGGCTTGGCCTGGGTCAACAGGGTGGCGGGGGTGGCAATGCCGAGAACGTCCGCGGCCGTATTGGCCAGTTGAAGGGCGCGGTGATGTCGGCCACAGCATTGCCGACCAACACACAGCTGATGCAGATCCGCGAGGCGAGGGCGGCGCTGCCGGGTGTGATCGATCAGGCGAACGCGGTGGTGGCCAAGCTGCCGGATCTGGTCAAGGACATGGTGGGCTCGGGCGCCTTGTTCCCGTCGATCAAGCCGGTGCCGAAGGGATAGGGCGCGCCGGCTCGGCCGTCGCGTTGGGGGTCACTCGCTATGCTCGTTCCTGGGGGTCGCCGCCTTCGGCGGCTCCTGGGGTCATTCCTTCGACAGAAACCGTTGCATCTCACGCACGATGATGCTTTGTTGTATCGGCTCAAACAGGAATCGACCGTGACTCGTATCGTGAAGTTCGACTACGTGTCCTTCTTTCACGTCTCTCCGGAAATGCTCGATCTGTCGCGGGACGATAAATCTGTCGTAAGTATGCCAACGAGCTTCGATCTTGCTTCTCGTTGATGCATCCATGAACGGTGTGAGAAATGGACTGCTGCGATAGATCACATTGAAGCTAAGCGCAGGCGCGGTCACCTTCTTGTAGTCAGGGTCAGAGGCTTCAGCCTCCTTCAGGATAGTCGCCGCCGCTGTTGACGATTGTGGTGGCGGTTCACATTCTCCAGGCATGTCAAACTGCGCACAGGCTTTCTTGGTAAGTTCACGGTTACTGGCA
>JANMUX010000359.1:0-2414 GCA_031392125.1 Acidobacteriota bacterium
ACGTGCTGGCGCCGATCCTGATGTCGGTGGAACTGCTCAAGGAACTCAATCCCAGTGCCGAGAATGCAGAGATTCTGAATACCCTGCAGATCAGCGCCGTCCGAGGTGCTGATCAGGTGAAGCAGGTCTTGTCATTTGCGAGGGGTGTCACCGGTGACCGCGTCTCGGTGGCCGTGGCTCACTTGATGCGCGACCTGGTGAAGGTCATGCGCGACACCTTCCCCAAGTCGATCGCCATTCACCTGGACAGCGTGCCGGACCTGTGGAGTGTGACGGGCGATCCAACCCAACTTCACCAGGTGTTCCTCAATCTCTGCGTGAATGCCCGCGACGCCATGCCGCATGGCGGCCGCCTCCAACTGAGCCTTGCGAACGTGGTGCTTGACGAGACCTTCGCTGCGCTGAATCCAGACGCACAAATCGGTCCGTACATCATGGTCAAGGTCGTCGATAGCGGCAGCGGTATCCCGCCCGCCTTGCGCGACAAGGTCTTTGAGCCTTTCTTCACCACCAAGGAGATCGGGAAGGGCACAGGCCTCGGGCTGTCGACCACCATGGCCATCGTCAAGAGTCACGGTGGTTTCATCAATCTTTACAGCGAAGTTGGTAAGGGTACCAAGTTCAAAGTGTACCTGCCCGCGAACACCTCCACCGCCGTCTCCGAAGAGGTGGCGGTTGCTCAAACCGGCCTGCCGCGCGGCCAGGGAGAGTTGGTCTTGGTGGTGGATGACGAAGACGGCGTTCGAGACATCGCGGAGCGCACCCTCACACGCTACGGCTATCGCGTCTTGCTGGCGAGTAATGGCGCCGAAGCGGTCGCCGTCTATGCTCTACAACAAGCCGAGGTGGCCGTTGTCCTGACTGATATGGCGATGCCAATCATGGACGGGCCAGCTCTCATCATCGCGCTGAAGGCCATCAACCCAGCTGTGCGCATCATCGGCTCAAGCGGTCTTGCCTCGAACGGCGGCATAGCCAGGGCAATCGGGGCCGGGGTCTCCCACTTTGTTCCGAAGCCATACACCGCGCGCGCCCTGTTGACCACCTTGCGGGCCGCAATCACGGGCGAGGCCCAGGGGTAGGCCCCTCTGGCTCGACCGCCTCCTTTGTGCGATCAGCCTGCTGGACGGCCCGGCGCAGGACGAACTCGATCTGCCCGTTGAGGCTGCGCAGATCGTCGTTTGCCCAGCGCTGGAGGGCCTCCAGCAAGGCAGGATCGACACGAAGCAGGAACGGCTTTCGTTCAGCCACGCGGCCTACTGATAGATGGTGCCCGCATTGATCACTGGCTGAGTGTTGCGATCGCCGCAGAGCACGACCAGCAGGTTGCTGACCATGGCCGCCTTGCGGTCTTCATCCAGTTGGATGATCGACTTCTTCGACAGCATGTCGAGCGCCATCTCCACCATGCCGACCGCGCCCTCGACGATCTTCTGCCGGGCGGCGATGATGGCGCCGGCCTGCTGACGCTGCAACATGGCGGCGGCAATCTCGGGCGCATATGCCAGGTGGCTGATGCGTGCTTCGATCACCTCGACGCCCGCCTTCACGAGCCGGTCGCCAATCTCGCGCTTCAAATGCTCGGCCACCGCGTTGGTATGCCCGCGCAGCGACACCTGCGCATCGTCGTGCGCGTCGTAGGCGTAGCTGGTGGCGAGGTTGCGCAAGGCCGCTTCGCTCTGCACCTTGACGTAGTGCTCGTAGTCGTCCACCTCGAACACGGCTTCAGCGGTCTCGAAGACCTTCCACACGACGACCGCCGCGATCTCGATCGGGTTACCGTCGATGTCGTTCACCTTCAAGTGGGAACTCTCGAAGTTGCGAACGCGCAGCGAAACCTTTTTCTTGGCGAAGAAGGGATTGGCCCATCGCAGGCCCTGCTCTTTCGCCGTGCCCTTGTATGCTCCGAACAGCTGCAGCACCTTGCCTTCGTTCGGGTTGACCATGAACAGGCCGACCGCCAGGAAGGTGGTAACAGCCATGCCGACGGCAGCAGTGACGATTTCAGGCGCCGATTCTGTCCGGATGTTCATCACCAGCATCCAGAGCAACCCGGCGTCGGCCAGGATCAGGACGAAGAGCACGGGCAAACCGGGTAGACCGTTGTACGAGCGTTCGCGAATCATGGACTGGGGTCCTCCATGCCCGCCATAGCTCCCGGGAGGGGGCGTCGGTGGGCTTGACGATTGCAATTTGATATCACTTGGATATCTACTGTCAACAGTGGGAATAACCTGCCGTGGCTCAGGGGTTTAAGAGGAAGTGCGGATTGCGGTGATCGGTGGGGGTGTGTCGGGATTGTCGGCGGCGTTCGTGCTGTCCCAGGCGCATGACGTCACGCTTTTCGAGAAAGACGGGCGCTTGGGCGGGCATGCGCATACCCACGAGATTGAGCTGGCAGGACAAACCTGGCC
>JANMUX010000373.1:0-3724 GCA_031392125.1 Acidobacteriota bacterium
GAGTTCTTCATCGCGGTAGGCCACGCGCGTCTGCGTCTGCGCCTGCGCCATCACCGCGTCAACCGTCACCGCAAACCGCTTCACCGCGATCGCATCGTCCAGCGTCACCAGCGGGTTGTTGCGCATGCGCTCGAAGTCGTCTTCGTTCTGGGTGATACCCATCCGCTGGATGGTGAACGAGTCGGCGCCAAGGTCCGAGACGATGGCGTCGGTCACGGCCGCGTTGACGCCGGTAATCAGCGCCACCACGGTGATGATCGACGACACCGCCACGATGTTGCCGAGCAGCGTCAGCATCGACCGGAGCTTGTTGCTCCAGATCGACGACAGCGCGAGAATGACCGATTCGTAAAGCGCCGACACAGCTGCCCTCGTTTACTGGGGTTTCGGCGGCGCAGCGGTGCGAACCAGGTCGCCCTCGTAGAGGCTGCGCACCGATTCGAACGGACCGGTGATGACCTGGTCGCCTTCTTTGAGTCCGCTCAGCACCTCGAGATAGCGTTCGCCGGCGATGCCGACCTTGACCTTGACGAAGGTGGCCTTGCTGTCCCTCATCACGAACACGCCTTCGACCTCTTCGCGCTTCTCACCCGGCTTGAGCTCGCGGCTGGCAGCCGTCGGCGCCGGCGCAGCCGCCGGACCAAACTGGAAACGGCCCTTGGGCGGCCGCGGTTCGTTGACGACGTTGCCCTGCGCGTCGTAGACGAGCTCGCGAACCGTCAGCGATTGAATCGGCACGGCAACCGATTGCTGGCGCGTGGCGGTCGTGATCTCCGCCGTGCAGGTGAAACCAGGCCGCACTTCGGGAATCTGGCCGTCAATCGTGATCACCACCTTGAAGTTGGTGGCGGTTCGCGTGGTGCCGGTACCGGCCGTTTGAATCGGACTGTTGCCGATCTCCGTGACGGTGCCGGTGAATTCCTTGTCGGGAATGGCGTCGATGGTGACCTTGGCCTTCTGGCCCATCTGCACGAGCGGGATGTCGGTTTCGTCCACTTCCACTTCCGCTTCGATTACCGACATGTCGGCGACCGTGAGCAGCACCGTGCCGGCGTTGTTCATGGTGCCGACCATGACGTTCTCGCCCTCTTCGATGTTGCGACGCGTGACGATGCCGTCGAAGGGCGCCTCGAAGCGCACCTGCGTCAGGGTGTGACGGCTGCTCGCGAGACCGGCGCGCTGCTGATTCAGCTGCGTGTCGCGGTTCTTGATCTCCTGCTCGCGGGCCTTGAGGTCGCTCTCGCGCATCTCGACGTCGGTCTGCGCCCGCTCGAGCGACTCGCGCGTGGTGAGCCCGGCTGCCGACAGTTCCTGTTGGCGCTTGAGCGACTGGCGCGCGCTCTCGAGTGCGGCTCGCGAACTTTGGAGCGCTGCCTTCGACTGCTCGAGGCCGGTGAGCGCTCCCTGTACGGCCGCTTCGTCGCGGCGTACCGAGGCTTCGGCAGTGACAGGATCGATCTGCAGCAGGAACTGGCCCGCCTTCACGCGATCGCCTTCCTTCACGCCCAAGCGGGTGACACGGCCCATCGACTGGGCGCTGATGTTCACCGTCTTCTTCGGATCGATCTTGCCCGAGGCCGAGACGAGCGCTTCGAGATCGCGCTTCTGGATGCCCTCGGCCGTTACCAGGATGCCGGGATCACCACGACGGGCGAAGTATGCGCTGGCGACACCGCCGGCGATTAACAGCGCGATAACGACGAGAAGCCACTTCCTGCGAAACACGTGATCCCCCTTACTCTGCCCCGAGCACCGCGAACACGGCGGCGACCAGCGCCGCCACTCCGACGTACGCCAACAACAGGCGCACCCGAAATCGCCTGGCCGGCCGCCCGGTGGCCGCCGCCAGGCCCACGGCCAGCAGCCAGACCCACCACAAGCCGAAGAAGTCGATCGCCCCCAGCCACCGCGCCGGCAGGCTGCCTTCTGCGAGCATCGGGAACAGTCCCCCGACGTTGGTCGGACTGGTCAGCGATTCCCGCACGTAATGCAACGGCGTGGCGACCACTTGCTGCAGCGCCAGCACCACGGTCGCGTGCACGGTGACCGCAAGCGCCACCCCGTAACGCACTTTGACTCCGTCCAGCGCCGCCAGGGCCATCAGGCCGGCGGCGACGAGCAGCGTCATTTCCGGCGTCAACAGTAACCGCCCGCCACTCGTCCAATACACCAACCAGGGAGGGCGGGCCTGAAGCGCCGCGTACGCGGCGTCATCCACCCGGCCGCCGAGAGCTTCGATCACGCGAACGCGCTCGTCAACAAGGGCCTGGCGGCCCACTGGCGTCGACAGCAATGCGAACGCGCACACCGCCATCACCGCAAGCAACACGACCCACGCCACGGCGAAAGAGGGGTGAAGCACCACCTCGGTCATGGTCCTCCGGGGGTGCGAAAGCACACCGATCACGCGCCGCATTTACACGATCCTTTGGTGCTTGATACGAATCTCGATGGCCATTGGTTTCCTTGACAGGCTTCCAAACCGCTGAATACGATGGACTTGCTCACGCCGAAGCGACTTGCGTAGGTGGATTTTCGCAGCGATCCCTTCCGCGTTCACCGTGTTTTCGTAGTCTCAAAAATAATATTTCATGATCTCGAATTATTGGAAACGCTGGCTTTGGACGACATTCCTGTCCTTGGCATTCGCCGCGCACGCCGAAGCCCAATCATCCCTCGGGGTTCGGGCGAACGGGATGGGCGGAGCGTTCGTCGGCGTTGCCGACGACGCGACTGCAGTTTATTGGAACCCGGCGGGGCTCGCTACCGGGGCGATTGTGAGTCTGAATGTGGAGTTTGGCGGTCTGGAGCCGGCCGGCACCGATCAGGTGGCGCCAAGGCATGCGCTGCTCGCGTTTTCGCTGCCGCCCTTGGGCTTGGCCTACTACCGGCAGGGCGTTTTTGGCGTCGGCGCACCAGGCACTGTAGTGACGGGCGGCCAGAGCCGACAAGAAGTGGGGACCAGTGTGCACACGTTTGCCACATCGACAGTCGGTGTGAGCTTGCTGCAGTCACTGACCGACCACCTTGTCGTTTCTGTAACGCCGAAAGTGGTGTGGGGCGGCGAGTCGACGCGCCCCGACGTTGACGGCAGTGTGATGGTCGCGGCGAATCGATTTCGAGCGGGCATGGTCGCTCGGCACCTGGCGAGCCCGTCGTTCGACCTCGACGGCGCCGAGGTCGAACTGGAGCCTCAGGTGCGCCTGGGCGGCGGTTGGGGATCGGGGTGGCCGGGTAACTCGCGCGTGGTGGTCGCCGTCGATGGCGACGTGACGCGACGCGCGACCCCGAGCGGCGAGCGCCGCGATGTCGCGGCTGGCCTCGAAACGTGGTGGCTTGCGCGTCGGGTGGGCCTGCGTGGCGGCGTGCGGGGTAGCACCACGGGCGAGGCGCGAACCGTGGTGTCGGCCGGGGCCTCGGCCCTCGTGGCCGGCTTCTACGTCGAAGGGTTCGTTGCCGCAGGGCAGGCCGACGAGCGGTCGTGGAGTCTCGGGTTGCGATATTCGTTCTAGGGGTCAGACCCCGTGCACAGGAGGGTGTTAGCGAGTCATGGCGGTCAGGATTGGTGAACTGCTTCTCAAGGAGAAGCGCATCACGGCGATCCAGCTTCAGGAAGCCCTGAACTATCAGAAGCAGAACGGGGGGAAGCTCGGCGCCAACCTCGTGAAGATGGGCTTCGTGAAGGACGAGGAAATCACCGCGCTGCTGTCGAAGCAGTACGGCG
>JANMUX010000432.1:0-3703 GCA_031392125.1 Acidobacteriota bacterium
GTTGTAGCTGTGCATCTGTCCGTCAGCGGCCATGATGGTGACGTAGCTGCCGACCATCGTGATCACGCCGGCCTGCGTCGGAACGTCTGCGAACTCGAGGACGATGTCGATCAGCGGGTCAGACCCGAACTTGTTGTCGCCGGGATTCAGGAAGTGCAGGCCGGCCACGGTAAACCAGCCGTTGTCGGCCAGCAGGATCTTTTCGCGCTCGGCGCGGAAGGCTTTGAGTGCGGCTTCGTCGTAGGAGGTCTGCGCCGAGGCGGCGGTCGCCACCAGGGTCATGACCAACAAGCTGATGCGTTTCATTGTTCCCCTCAATCCGCGGATTCTACCGGATAGGCGGGACGAAAGTCCCGCCCTCCTCGCTTGGGCTCGCCAGCAGCAGCAGCACGGTCTGCGCGCCCAACAACAGGCTGGCAAGGGTTAGATGCAGGACCTGTGCGGCTGGTAACAAAGACACGTAGGCCATGACGACGCCCACTGCCACCTGGAGCCCCGCGAGGCCCAGCACCGCCCACGACCAGCGAACTAACGTCCTCTGATGTCTGTTTTCCGGCGGATTGCCTTGCCGTGCCAACCAGAACGTCAGCAGGATGGCGCCAAGCAGCGTGATGAACGCCGCGTCGCGATGAAGGTAGTCGAGCGTGCCGACTGTCGCCAGCGCTGCACTGCGCGCGACGCCGGCATCGAGTGCCTCGTCCACGCCCCCACGCACCTGTGTGCCAAGCGCGATCTGGATCAACGTAAGGATGATCAGCGCGATGATGAAGGTGCTGAGGTGCTGAGGTGCTCGGGTGCTGGGGTGCTCGGGTGCTGAGGTGCTCGGGTGCGCAGGTGCTGAGGTGCGCAGGTGCGCTGGTGGGAACGCGCGGACCGTGACGTACAGCAGCATCTGCACGATCACGAGCGCGACGATCATGTGGACCGTCACGATCCACGCTGCCAGCTCGTGCGCGACGACTTTGCCCCCGAGCCACCCCTGGAAGCCGGTGAGGAGCAATGCGGCAATGGTCGTCCACAAGATGCGGGGATTGCGTCGGTGGTGGCGCCACGCCGAAATCGCTGTGGCGAGAATAAGGAACCCGACCGCCATGCCGAGAAGCCGGTTCAGGTATTCGGTCCACATCAACGTCGAATTGAATTGCGACGGATCGAATTGCGGCGGCAGTTCCGCCGCCGACATGGGCGGCACCCAGCCGCCGAAGCACCGTGGCCAGTCCGGGCACCCCAGGCCGGCGCCCGAGGCGCGCACCAATCCGCCCACGAGAATCAGGAAATAGGTCGTTGCGGTCGTCCACAGGGCGAGGCGCTGGAAAGATGAGAGACGCTGAAACATTCGGGGCCAATCTCCAGTCTAGTGCCTGCATGGCCATTCTCCCGGACCTGCGGTATGCCGTTCGCCTGCTGCTGAAGAGCCCCGTCTTCTCGCTCACCGCCATCCTCTCGCTGGCAATTGGCATTGCCGCCACCACCACCATTTACAGCCTGGCCGACGCGCTGCTGTTCGCGCCGACCGTGGGGGTGCGGGACGCATCGAAGGTGGTCGACATTGGCCGCTCCACCGATGGATCGGGGTTCGACAACATGTCGCACGCGGCCTACACCTACCTGGCCAGGCACGCGACGACGCTCGACTCGATGTCGGCGGTGGAGTTTGGCGGTAACCCGATGAGCCTGGCGGAAAACGGCGGCAGCCGGCGCATCACCGGTGTCCTGGTGTCCGCGTCGTTCTTCGACGTGCTCGGCACCCGGCCTGCGCTTGGGCGTTTCTTCCGCGAGGACGAGGACGTGGTGCCCGGCGAACGGCCGGTTGCGGTCATGAGCCACGCGTTCTGGCAGCAGCACTTCAAGGGGGACCCGGGCGTCCTGCAGAAGCCCGTGCGCATCAACAACCAGGTGTTCTCGATCGTCGGCGTCACCGAGGAGGGGTTCGAAGGGCTCACGTTCATCGGCGCCGATGTCTGGGTGCCAATGGCCATGGTTGGCACGCTGCGCGGCAGCGACAGCGTACGCATGCTGACCGATCCCGGCGGTGCGTGGCACATGGCGGTCGGCCGCCTGAAGGCCGGCGTCAGCTCGGCACAGGCGCAAGCAGAGTTGAACACGCTGATGGACGCCTACAAGGCGTCGGAACCGCGCGCCAACCAGCGCCACCAGGTCGCCGTGGCAGGCACCAGCCGCATTCCCGCGCCCGTGCGTCTCCCGTTTCTCGCGTTCATCGGCGGCCTGTTTGCCCTCACCGCCGCGCTGATGGCCATCGCCTGCAGCAACGTGGCCGGCATGCTGCTCGCACGGGCGGCCACGCGCCGCCGCGAAATGGCAACGCGGCTGGCAGTGGGCGCCGGCCGTGGACGGCTGATCGCGCAACTGCTCACTGAAACCATGTTGCTATTCGTGGCAGCCGGCCTGGCGGCGCTGCCGCTCACCCTCTGGCTGACCAACGGCTTGCTTAGCTTCCTGCCTGCGCTGCCGGCCGACGTCAACCTTGACCTCGCGGTGAATCCGCGTGTGGCCGCGTTTGCGCTCGGCATGGCGCTGGTGACGGCACTCGTCTTTGGCCTGGCACCGGCCAGGCACGCGCTCGGCACCAGCCTGGCGGCTTCACTGCATGGCGCCAATGCAACAGTCGATCGCCGCCGCTTCCGCCTGCGCAATGCGCTGGTGGTGGCGCAAGTTGCGCTGTCGCTGATGCTGGTCGTGACCGCCTCGTTGTTCGTCCGTACGCTGCAGAACGTCGCGCAAACCGATCCGGGCTATACGTTCGACAACGTTGACCTGGCCAGCATCGACGTTTCGATCTCCGGTTATCACGACCAAGACGCCGTCGCGCTGGTCGATCGCTTCAAGGAACGCCTGCGCGCTATCGATGGGGTGACCGCGGTGGCAACAGCCCGGATGA
This sequence comes from Acidobacteriota bacterium, assembly GCA_031392125.1. Classification (GTDB taxonomy): domain Bacteria; phylum Acidobacteriota; class Vicinamibacteria; order Vicinamibacterales; family UBA2999; genus 12-FULL-67-14b. The sequence goes on from JANMUX010000432.1 coordinate 2,900, forward strand.
TTCCGCTGCAAGGCAGCGGGTTGGGACTGGGCCGCATCCAGGTGACCGGATACCAGGGCCCGCGTGGCGATGACTCCGTCGACGCCGATTGGAACGTCATCTCGCCCGGCTACTTCGATGTCGTCGGCTCCCGCCTGATCGATGGCCGCGACTTCTCGGCCCTGGATCGCGACGGCACGGCGATGGTCGCAATCGTCAACGAGACCTTCGCGCGATCGGTGTGGGCCGGCCGCCCGGCGGTGGGCCAGCGGTTCATTCAGCACGTGGGCCGCGAGGAACAGCGGCCGGTGGAAGTGATCGGCGTGGTGGCCGACGCGAAGTATCGCTACTACAGCGACACCCCCGAGCCATTTGTGTTCGTGCCGATGGCGCAGCAGCCCATGGGCGACGTCACGCTGTTCGTCAAGCACGCGGAGGGCCGGAGCGTAACCAGGGATGTGCGAGCGGCGATCGCGCAAGTCGAGTCCGGCGTCCCGGTCATTCTGCTGCAGTCGTTCGAGGACGCGACCGCCATCGGCCTGATCCCGCAACAGTTGGCAGCGTGGACGGCCGGCAGTGTCGGTGTCATTGGCATCTTTCTCGCCGCGCTCGGTCTCTACGGTCTCATGGCATTCCTGGTCATGCAGCGCACACGCGAGATCGCCATCCGGATGGCGCTCGGGGCGTCTGAAGGCAACATGCGTTCGATGGTCATCAAGCAGGCGGCCTGGCTTGGGACCACCGGTGGAGTGATTGGGTTGGTGCTGGCAGCCGTAATCGGGACGCTGGCGCAGAGCCTGCTGGTGGGGGTGCCGGTGGTTGATC
>JANMUX010000469.1:0-2322 GCA_031392125.1 Acidobacteriota bacterium
GCCGCCAAGCGCGTGGCCGACCGGTTGAGGCCCGGGCTCGAGGTGCTGCGGAAGGACGAGCCCACGGTGCGCATCGCCGCGCTGCTGGCGCTCGCGCACCTGGGCGACGACACCGTGCTGCCCGATGCCGCCGGTCAACCCGTTCCAGTCGGGTACGGCTCTCCACTACTACTGGCTGCCGCACCTGTTTTCCGCAGTGGAGTATCGCGCGCTCGCGCCGTACCTGCGGCTCGAGGCGAACCTGCTGGTCAACGCCGTCTTGTTCGGTCTCACGTTCATCGCGTTTCTGTACGCCCTCGCGCGCCAGGCCGGCGCGTCACCGCCGTGGGCGGCGGCTGGTGTCGCGGTGGCCGTGCTGGGCGGGAGTTTTGAGGGGGCCGAGCAGCTCCTGATCATCTGGAACGCAGGAGCACCGCTCGATCTTCTTCGGAACCTGAACATCGAAGCGGCGACGCGCTGGTTCCACGGCGCGTTGCCCACCGACGGCCTGCACCGCCTGCTGCTATACCAGCCACAGCATCATGCGATGGCGTACGCCACAGGGCTCTCGGCGATCCTGGCACTCTGGCAAGCCAAGAACATCAGCCGTAGCGCGGTCTGGGCATTTGCGGGATGCTGCCTCGGGATGGCGCTGCTCCTGAGCGCTTTTTCGGCACTGATGCTTACCTGCATGACCATCCCGGTGGCGGCTGGCATGTTGCTGCATGGTGGCCACTTCCGCAGCGTGCTGCGCTGCGCGGTGGTTGCCGCCATTCCCGGCCTGGTGGCGGCCGCGATCGCCTTGGGGCTCGGCTATGTAGAGCAGGGCGAGGGTCTGGTCACTTTCGGGATCAATCCCATGGCGGTGTCACGGTGGTGGCCCGCCTTTGTCCTCAACTTCGGCGTGTCACTCGGGGTCATCGTCGCCGGCTTGATTGGTTTGGCGGCGGCGAGGCAATCAGCAGCCTGGATTCTCGGCCTCCCGGTGCTCGTGGCCTTTGGGTTTTACTTCTTGATCGACGTAAGCGACATGCAGGGCGTTTACGTCGGCTGGCGGGTTGGCCACCTGGTGTTTATTCTGACCGCGCCACTGGCCGGGTGGCTGTTGCAACGAATGTCGCAGGCGCCGGTCCGTCTGAGGGCCGCCGGGTTTGCCGTGTTCGGTCTTGCCGCGACGCTGGCTCTCCCGACCATCGTGATCGATCTGTACAACACGCAAGACGTCACCAACAGGCGGCCCGCTGCCGGCTTCCCGTGGACTGTGGTGCTGTCGCCAGAGGAGGTGGCGGGCCTGGACTGGGTCCGCAAGGAAACCCCGGCTTGGGCAGTCGTGCAGGTCGACCCCTTCGCCCGCGATGCCGCGACCTGGTCCTATATCCCCAGCTTCGCCCAGCGCCGGATGGCGGCAGGTTTGCCAATTTCGATGATTCCGCTCGAGCCGTATCGGCTGGCCAGCGAACGCATCCGAGGCATCTTTACGTCCAGCACCGCCGCTGAGGCGTTCGACATCGCGCTTAGCAACCGGATCGATTATGTTTTCGTTGGCCCAGCGGAACTGGAGGGGTATCCGCGGCTCCCGTCAATCCTCGACGAGGCGCCTCACTTGTTTCCCCTCAAGTTTCGCGCCGGCGCCGTGAGCGTCTATCAAGTTGGGCTGATCACCCGTCGCCCGCCGCCCACCTATCGCTAATGAGCCTCGCGCGCCGCGCGCACGAATTCTTTCGCAACCAAGCAGGGGCTAGGCAGCGCGTCAGGCGGGCGCGGGAACGGGCAGCGAGGGTCGCCGGCGCTTTTCCATGGACGCGCGCACCAGGAAGCGCGCGTATGGCACTACCTGCTTGATGGCCGCGACGTTCATCTGGCACGGGCTCAGGCAGGTCGGGCACTTGTGGTCGCGAATCTCGCGGCGATGAGCCTGCGACGCTTCGCGGAAGTAGATGGTCTCGGCGTCTTCTTTCGTGACGTTGCCCATGATCTCGCTGAGCTCGCAGAAAAACAGGTCGCCGTTTGGATTCAACATCACGCCCTGGGTCTGGAACGGGCAGGGCGCGGTGCGGTGATAGCCGTTGGCGATCATGTCCGCGTAGTGCATGTAGATGTAGTTCTGTCCGTCGAGCAACGGATCCTGGCGCACGCGGTCCATGAAGAACTTCCGCATGGTCTGCTCTTCGGCGCCGATTGGCTTCAACCCGGCCTCGAGCTCGCTGTTGCCGAGCATGGCGTCGGCTCGAGAAGTGGACGCGGGACCAGGAGCTCGTGCTCACCGCGAACACGGACTACTGGGGCGACCAGGGCCAGGTCCAGCGGATCGTGTTCCCGGTCATCTCGGACGCGAACGCGCGT
>JANMUX010000485.1:0-3391 GCA_031392125.1 Acidobacteriota bacterium
CTCTACGCCGGCACCGAGTTCGGGTTCTTCGTCTCGTTCAACGCCGGCAAGAACTGGCAGTCGTTGCAGCAGAACCTGCCGGCGACGCCGATCACCGATATCAAAGTGCACCGCAACGACCTGGTGGTCTCAACGATGGGACGCTCGGCGTACATCATGGATAACGTCACGCCGCTGCAACAGCTGACGGCGCTGGCGAACGCGGCCCCAGGCGCGACCGGTGGTCATGATGGTGGTGAGTACGTGGTGCCAGAAGGGCGGGGCTTCAGCCCCGCCGAACAGGCCGCCCGTCCGCTCCCTGCGGTCGCCCTCTTCCAGCCGCGCGAAGTGATTCGCTTCCGCAACAGCACCGCACCGGCGTCACCCGACGCACCGGAGTATCCGATGACCGGCGCGCAGTTCGACGTGTACTTCGCCAACGCGCCCGGGGCCGAGACGAAGCTCGAAGTACTGGATGGCAAGGGCGGCACGCTCAGGACCTGGAGCGTGCTGGCTCCCCGCAGCGCCGGCGCAGCTGGCGGGCAGGAAATGCGTGGACCGTTCCGCGGCGGTGGCGGCAGTTCAGCTGGCATTCGCGCGGAGGCCGGCATGCAGCGCCTCACGTGGGACCTGCGCTATCCCGGTCCTTGGACGGCGACGCAGCCCGAAGGTAGTTTCGGCGGTCCGATGGCGCCACCCGGAAAATACAGCGTTCGCCTGACCGCCGGTGGCCAGACCATCACCCGAACGTTCGACCTCAAATCCGACCCGCGCCTCGTCGGCGACGGCGTCACCGACGGCATCATTACCGAACAGGTGGGGTTCCAGTTGCAGGTCCGCGACGCCGTCAGCGATGCTCGCAAACTGCAGCAGCGCATCGAGCAGGCCATGCAGAAGGCCGGTAACAAGCCGCAACTGGCTCCTGGTGGGCCAGGCTCGTCGCCGAGCACCACCAAGTACGACAACGAGCTGCAGGCGCTGTACGCCAAGATCGTGGACACGCCTGGCATCTATACCCAGGGCATGTTAATCACACAGTTGAACAACGTGACCCGCATGATCACGCAAGCCGACCAAAAGGTCGGCAAGGACGCCTATGACCGCTACGCCGATTTGGTGAAGGAACTGGCGGCGCTCGAGGCGCAGTTCAAGAAAATCGGCGGCTCGTAGCCACCATGTGCGATTTCGGCCGACCGCATTCGCACCGACACGACTTCGGCTTTCTTGTCGATACGCCCGAGATTCGGGCGCTCGTCGACGAGACTCGCCGGCTGACTGCTGAGATCGCCGATACGGCCGCGCGGGTCGAGGCACTGCGGCCGGCGTTCGGCAAGCTGCTCGCGGCCGACGGCTGGCTACCGAAGGAATACGCCGAACCCGACCTCAAGAGCGGCATGGGCAGCGGCATTGGCCAGTACGCGCTCTATCGGGCCGAGGACAGCTCGCTCTGCCTGTTCTCGCTTGTCATTCCCGCCGGCGCCGAAACGCCCATTCACGATCACCTGGCGTGGGGATTGATCGGCGTGTATCGCGGCGTGCAGGACGAAACCGTCTATCGCCGCCTCGATGACGGCGCCGATGCAGCAAAGGCGCAGCTCGAAGTGGCGCGCCGTCAGACGGTGTCGCGCGGGCAGTTTTATACACTGCTGCCGCCACTTGACGACATTCATTACGTGCGCACGGCTTCCGACGTGCCGTCGGTGTCCATTCACTTACTCGCCAACGACACCGCCTGCGTGACGCGCCACCGCTTCGATGCCCAGAGCGGCATCGTCACGGCGTTTCGGTCGGGGTATAGCAATGCTAGGTGCCATGATGATTTGGCGGTCTCGTGATTTGGTGATTTGGTGAGCTCATCGAGTTGCATCGATCTCTTCCGAGAAACCAAGTCCGAAGATCGCCAAGTCGCCAAGTCCGAAACCGCAATCACTAGATCGCAAGACCGCAAAATCACTAAATCGTCTCCCCAGACTTTGCCTCGTCACGACCGGCGTGCGGGTATGATGTCAACCACTGCATGGCCAACAAGCTGTACCGCAACATTCTCGAGACCATCGGCAACACGCCGATCGTGCGCTTGAACCGCATTCCCCAGGGGATCGTCGCCGCCGACGTCTACGCCAAGATCGAGACCGTCAACCCGGGCAACTCGATCAAGGACCGCATGGCGGTGAAGATGATTGAAGACGCCGAGAAGGCGGGCAAGCTGAAGCCCGGCGGCACCATCATCGAGGGCACGTCGGGCAACACCGGTATGGGCCTGGCCATTGCCGCGGTCGTCAAGGGCTACAAGTGCGTGTTCACCACCACCGATAAGCAGTCGAAAGAGAAGGTGGATGCCTTGCGGGCGTTTGGCGCGGAAGTGATCGTCTGTCCCACCGACGTCGATCCCGAAGATCCGCGCTCGTACTACTCGGTGTCGTCGCGACTCGAGCGCGAGACCCCCAACTCGTGGAAGGCCAACCAGTACGACAACCCGTCGAATGCGCAGGCCCATTACGAGCAGACCGGCCCGGAGATCTGGGAGCAGACCGGCGGCATCGTTGATCACCTGGTGGTGGGCGTCGGCACCGGCGGCACCATCTGCGGCGCGGCGAAGTATCTCAAAGAGAAGAAACCGGCGGTCAAGGCCTGGGGCATCGACACCTACGGCTCGGTGTTCAAGAAGTACAAGGAAACCGGGATCTTCGACAAGAACGAGATCTATCCGTACATCACCGAGGGGATCGGCGAAGACTTCCTGCCCAAGAACGTCGACTTCAGCCTGATCGATCACTTCGAGAAGGTGACCGACCGCGACGCGGCCATCATGACCGGGCGGATCGCGCGCGAAGAGGGGATATTCGCCGGCAACTCGGCTGGTTCGGCCATGGCCGGGCTGATTCAGCTGGCCGACAACTTCAAAAAAGGCGAGACCGTGGTGGTGATCTTCCACGACCACGGCACGCGCTACCTGGGCAAGATGTACAACCCCGACTGGATGCGCGAAAAAGGGTTCGTCGACCGCAAGGGTCTCACCGCCCGCGACCTGGTGGCCAACCGCCTGAAGGCGCCGCTGGCCACCATCGATCGCAACGACACGGTCGAGAAGGCTGCGCACATCCTGACCGAGCACGCCTACTCGCAGCTGCCGGTGACGACCGACGGGCGCCTGGTTGGTTCGGTGAACGAAGGCTATTTGTACTCAGAGATCGTCAAGAACCCCGACGTGCTGCACGGCACGGTCGAAGGCATCATGCAGCCCGCCATTCCGTTCGCGGACATCTCGACGAGCGTCGATGCCCTGGCGGCCATGCTCACGCCCGAAAGCCCGGCGGTGCTGGTGCGCGACTTCAAGCTCGACGCCACCTACATCATCACGCGCTGGGACATCATCAGGGCGTTGGCGTAATAGAAAGGTGCCTAGGGTGCC
>JANMUX010000529.1:0-1777 GCA_031392125.1 Acidobacteriota bacterium
GGATCCCGAACAGCAGTGGCACCATCGCCAGCGGGAGCTCGACCTTGCCGTGCGACTTGTGAACGGTCAGCCCACCGACTGCGGTGAGTGCCGCGCCGGCGGTGAAGCTCGCTGTTGCGGAGAAGCACACGGTTACGGTCCAGTCCTGGCATCGACGGGCGAGTGTGGGATCTTGACGTTTGCGACGTGATGGGGTGTATCCACGGCCTGTTCGGGACGGAGCTTGTCGTTCTCGTTGCGTGGATCTCGAGCGGGCCAGGCGAGGCCGCCCGCCAAGCCGGCGAGGACAAGCGCGATCCCGGCTAGTTCGCGGCCTGTTGGGTACTCGCGAAGCGCGATGGCACTGAATGTCAGACCGAACACCGGCGTCAGGAATGTCCAGAGGGCGACAGCGGCAAGGGGCGCGCGTCGGACTTCTGTGAACCACAGGACGAATGCACCTGCCGTGCCGACGAGCCCGAGGAACGCCAGTGCGGCGATGAATCGGGGCGTCCAAGTCACTGCGGGTGCTCCTTCGCGGATGAACGCGAGCATCGAGAGTCCGGCGCCTCCGATGAGGAAGTGCCATGCGCTGACGACGAGGATGTCGATGTCGTGCATTCGGCGGGCGAGGATTGTTCCTGTTGTGATGGCGGTGGCTGCAACGAGCGCGAGCGCGGCGCCGCTTGTCGTCCCGATGGACGCAGAGGCGGTGATCGCCAAGCCGATGAAACCGACGGCTGCGGCCGCTCCCGCGGAACGTCGAGGTCGTTCGCCGAACAGCCACCACGCGGGTAAAAGGATGAGGAGCGGCTGCGCGTTCGACAACACGGCTGCGACGCCCGCGGAGAGTGCGGCGGCAGCGGCGAACATCGCGGCGAACGCGATGGTCACGTTGAACAGGGCAAGAAAGCCGATCTGGGTCCATGCGGTGATTCCCTGCGGGCGGGGTCGGTGCTGCATGAAGGCAATGCAGACGAGCGCCGCCCCTGCAAGCAATGAGCGGAACGCGGCGAACCAGACCACCGGCGCGTCTCGCAATCCCCAGTCGATGGCGACGAAGCACGAGCCCCATGCGGCGGTGATGATGAGCATGCGGCTCGGTCTCGGCCGGGCGAGGACGGTTTCTGTCATGCGGCGCAGCTCACGGTCCGGTCCTCGCCGGTGGTGGCCAGCACCGCGGCCGGGCGGGCATGAGCCGACGCCGAAGACGTCATCGATCGTTGGGGCGACCGCGCACCGTGTGCGGCGGCGGCGGTAGTGGCCGACTTCCGCCGTCGATCATCCCATCGTGGTGGTCCATACCAGCATGGGTCTGTCCCTCGTGGTTCATGCCAACGTGATTCATGCCGCGCATCATCAGGGCCATCATCGCGGTGCAGGCGACTGCCACGAAGATGAAGCTGGCGCCCACGACGCCGGTTGCGACGAGAACGATGGCGATCACCAGCATCGGAATGCAGCATGCGATCATCATCCAGCCGTGACCGCCGCCTTGTTTCTGCGTTGCGGGAGCCGGGGGCTGAACGTGTTCAATCGGGCGGTCGATCATGACGACCCGCGCAGTGACGCCGGCACGTGCCCTAGGCGTTGATAGAGCGGGCAATGGCCAAGAGCGCCTGTGACCACGAGATCGAGTCCAGCGGCGATGAGAAGTATCTCAAGAACCACCGCGAGTGCCGAGCCAGTCGAATCGAGCAGCACCACACCGACAATGACTGCGGCGAGGCCGATAACAAACCGACCGCCTCGCTCGACCGGGTTGATGTTCACAGCAAGCCTTCTTTGCCGGGAAACG
>JANMUX010000005.1:0-17174 GCA_031392125.1 Acidobacteriota bacterium
CACCAGCGCGCGGGCAATTGCGGCGCGTTGCTTCTCGCCGCCCGACAAGGCCGAGGGCAGGTGATCGAGGCGATCGCCGAGCCCCACCTGCGCGAGCAGCATTCGCGCGCGTTCCGGCGCGTCCTTGTCGGCCTCGCCAACCAGCGTCGGTACCATGACGTTCTCGAGCACCGTGCACTGCGGCAGCAGGCAATGGTCCTGCAGCACGAAACCGATCTCGCGGTTGCGAAACGCCGCGAGTCGCTCGGGCTTCAGGGCGTACGGATCTGCGCCATCAAGGCGCACGCCGCCGCTCGTTGGCGGCTCCAGGCCGCCAAGAATGTAAAGCAAGGTGCTCTTGCCCGATCCCGACGGTCCCATCACGCACGCCGATTCGCCCGGCATGAGCGCCACTGACACGTCGCGCAACACGACGAGGTCGCCGGCCGGCGAGGGATACGACTTGGAAAGGTTAGTGGCTTCGAGCATGTTCGTAGGCTGCGAGCACTTCGCGCGCCATGTGGTCCGTCGTGTAGTGCGCGCGGACGCCGGCCGCGCCCTGGCGTCCCAGCTCGGCTGCCCGGGCAGGGTCGCGCCACAGATCGTATAGCGCATCGGCGACGTCGGCTGCTGATTCCGAAGCCGCGAGCACGCCACCCCCCGTGCGGCCAATCATCTCGGGGAAGGCGCCGTGGTTCGGTTGCACCACGGGCACGCCGCACGCCATCGCCTCGAGCAGGTACAGGCCCTTCGGTTCGTGGTACCCGCTGGGCACCGAGAACACGTCGATGTCGTGGAAGAACTCCACTTTCTTCGCGCGTTCGACGGTGCCGCGATAGACGAACTCGTCGGCCAGGCCGGCAGCCCCGAGCCGCGCGCCGATGCCATCGAGATACGGGCGATGCTCTGGCGGCAAGTATCCGGCGGCCACCAAGCGCGACGGCGGCAGTCCCTTCTCGGTCCTGAGAATCCGATAAGCCTCGGCGAGATTGTGCAGGCCCTTCTCCGGCGCGATGCGCGCGAAGAAACCGATGGTGAACGGCTCAGTGCGCTCGCGGGTGGTCACGGTGAGTTCTTCCACGTTCACGCCGAGCCTCGCCACCCGCATCTTGTGCGCGGGAATGGCCAGGTAGTCCTGCATGAAGCCGGCGTAGTACTCGCTCACGGCGATGAAGAGATCGACTTCGGCCACTTGCGCGCGCACGAGCGCCAGTGCCTCGGATCGGGATGGTTCCGGCAGCGCGTCGAGAAACAGGTCCTCACCCTGCAGCGTCATCACGATCGGGCAACCAAGCGCGCGCTTGAGCGGCGCGGCCAGGCTGATCAGCAGTGTGTATGGGATGTTGGCGACATCGGGCATTGGCTCATCGCGCAGAAACTCGAGCAGTTTCTCGATCTCTGCCTTCTGGTGTCCCTGTTCGCCCTTGAGCGTGGAGACCGTGAGCGCACCGAGCTGCTTCGGATCCACCGAGATCGACCCGCTGGTGAACGCCTTGATCACGCGGGGCGCATCGAGCAGGCGACTGAGAACGCGCGGCGCCTTTCGAAACATCGGCGAATGCTGCTCGAGAAAGACACTGATGCCGCCGAAGAACACCTGCTGCGGCCGGCTGACGTTTTCTTCGTCGGTCAGCGTCGGCGTGTAAAACGGCAGCAGGGTAACGTCGTGCCCGAGCTTGATCAGCCGTGCCGCCAGCGCGTTGTCGCGCAGGCAGCTGCCGCAATACATGGAGGCGGCGCCGGCGGTGAGGGAGAGGATGCGCACCGGTTCGAATCGATTACCAGGGCCGGCCTTACGCGAGCCGCTGAATCGCCCGGCGCGCGTAGAGATGCTCGAACAGGTTCCCCTCGTGCGGCTGATCCCAACCGATCTGCGTAGTAGACAGCGGGCCGAAGTTCAGCCGATCGACGTGCGGTGAGGCGACAAACCGCGCGCGGAACCCTGGATCGTTCGAGATGCAGGTCACGACCAGCGACGGCCCCAGGCAATCGGGCAGATCGGCTGCCGGCACTTCCACCACGCTGGCAAACGGAAACAGGAACTCGCGATTGGCCAGCGGATGCGAGGCGTCACAGCGCACGATCGTCGGCAGCAGGTAGTTGCCGCCGTGAGCCAAGGCCACGCGATTTGCGTCGCGCACCGCCGCGGACGCATCACGAGCGGTGCCGCCCTCGCCCGACATGTCGCCGTCAATCATCGTCGAGATGCGGCGGGCGGTGTCGGGATCCGCGAACGGTGCGAGCACGGCCTCGGGGTCATCCGAGGCCCGCGGTGTGACGCGTGACAGGCGCATCGCCAGCGCGTCGGCAATCTTGTCGCCGTGCTTGGTCACCCAGACGCCAGAGGCGTTCACGCACGAACGGCCGCCGTTGTTGGAAATGGATTCGGCGATGACGTCGATGTACTGTTCCCACTGGTCGGCGACGTCGGGGCCGATGACGACCTTGCTGAAGCCGGGGCCGTGCACTTCCACGCGGCCTTCGCTCTTCCAGCGCTTGGTCGATCCGACATCACCGAACACCATGCCGCGTCCCGTGGAGCGCAGAATCTCGTTGCCGCCGGCGTGGTCGGTTGGGTAGTAGCCGAAGACATCCGCCGGAGCCCCCGCCTTGACCCAGGCATAAATCATCCGCAGCGGCGTCCACGGTTCAGCGCTGCCGGGCTTGAGCACCAACGGCATCTTGAGCACCGTGGCCGGAGCCCACAGCGAATGCACGCCGGGCGAGTTGCTCGGCAGCACGACGCCCATGGCGTCGCCACGGGCGAAGAAGCTGAGCATCTGCCCGTTGACGAGCCCGTAGCCTTCGTCGAGCACGGTCAGATCGAGACCGCGAGTCAGGCCGGCCAGTACTTCAGTGACCTTGCTCAGCACGCCGTGCACCTTCAGCATGTTGCGCTTCACGTTGCTGAACGGCGCGCCGGTGGTCGCCGACACTTGTTCAATGTAATCCTGCGGCGACTGCATGGTGCCGCTCTCGGGATCGAGCGGCAGCGTGTCGTTGAGGAAATGCTCTGCGGCCCGTCCCGCCATGGCGACCAGTTCCGCATAGGGAATCGCCTGCAGCCTGGCGCGGGCCTCGCCCTGGCGCAACAAGTCGCGGCGAATCAGGCCGACGTTGGCCTGGCTCATCGACACAAACGGCGCGCGCGTGCGGAAATGCGGCGTCACCACCTGGTTGACGCTGCGGTAGGGCTGTCCCCATCTCAAGATTGGTAAGTGCAACATCAGTAAACCCCTTCGACCACGCTTTTCTGGAAGCGAGAGAAAGGTCGGACATTCCTGACGCCGTCCCAGGGGTATTGCTCGCACGGCGCCTCGCGCTCGCACTCGTCGCGTTCGAGAAAGCGCGGCATGAAGAACTCTTTGGTCAGTGTCGTCAGACGCACCCGGCCGGTCTTGCCGTACTCGACGAGCTTGGTGGGATGGTCGGGATCGACGACCTCGATCATCGCGCGCGGCGCGGGCGGGTAGTAGATGATCGCCCAGTTGTCGTCCTTGGTCGGCGGCTTGCTCGGTCCCAGGCCCATCAGCGTGTTGCCGTAGGTGGGCGCGAAGTGCGCGCCCTCCATCAGTTCTTCAACGGCGAAGCGATGGAACTGCGGGGTCATCTCGGTGCCGCCGCAGAAGACGCCGGTGATGCCGGCCTTCTTCAGCGAAATGCGCTCGCACAACGCCTCGAGCAGCTTGGGCGTGGTGAACAGGCACTTGATGCCGTCGTGCGCCTTGAGCAGCGTCAGCGCCTGGTCGATGACGTGGCGCTTGTAGAGCTCCATCATCTCCATCTCGCCCATCTTGATCAGCTTGATGACCCAGCGCGGATCGAGGTCGACCATGAAGCAGATGCCGCCGCGATGCTGGGCGAGGTGTTCGATCGCCAGGCGCAGGCGGCGCGGCCCGCTCGGGCCGATGTGCAGCCAGTCGGCGCCCTTGGGAAACTTGTCGTCGGGCAACGTCGTGCTGAACTGCTCGTAGTCGATGCGGAAGTCGTCGATGTTGATGCGCGATTTCGGCACGCCCGTGCTGCCGCCGGTTTCAAACGTATAAATCGGTTTGTCCTGGTACGCCTTCGGCACCCACCGGCGCACGGGACCGCCGCGCAGCGACTCGTCCTGGAACTCACCAAATTTGTCCAGGTCGTTGTACGACGAGACTTCCTTGCGCGGATCCCAGCCGGCCTTCTTGGCCCAGTCGAGCCAGTAGGTGCAGCCGGTTTCAGGAGAGAAGTGCCATTGCATCAGCTCGCGTACCCACGCGTCGAGCGTGGTGCGGGCCTGGTCCAGTGCGGGGGCGGCGACGGGCATATGAAACGATTGTAGTTCAGGGGCGAGGGCCTTCGGCCCTCGTGGGGCTCGCGGCTAACGCCGCTCGTGGGGTTTTCGCCCAAGCCCCCCGTCCCAACTAGTCGCGCAGCGTGGAGCCCCACGAGGCGCGTGAGCGCCGAGCCCTACGAGGCGCTCTTGCGCCGCGCCACCGCGAACGGGTAGCCGCGTTGCAAGGCCGCGTCCAGGGCCTTGTCGTGTCCGTAAATGTCTTCAACGAAATGCACCACCTGCTCGGAGTTGACGTGCACGGTGTCGTAGAAGACCACGACGGCCAGCTTCTCCTTCAGGTTGACCTGCATGGTCTTGTCGCCCTGCATGGCAGCGTCGATGCGTTCGCGGGTCCAGGTCGGGTCCTGGCGCAGAACCCATTCGGCAAAGCGCGCCGGGTCTTCCAGCCTGATGCAGCCGTGGCTGAAGTCGCGGCGGGTGCGTGAAAACAGCTGCTGCGACGGGGTGCCATGCATGTAGACGTTTTCGGAGTTCGGGAAGATGAACTTGGCAAGACCCAGTGAATTTGACGGTCCCGGACGCTGGCGCACGAACAACCGGCCGGACGCCACCTTGGCCATGTTGTCGTCGTTGGCCGGCAGCGACGCGGCATCGTCGGCGCCGCTGGCGACGATCTCCATGTTCTGGCGGTCGAGGTACGACGGGTCTTTCCGCAGCGCCGGAATGATCTCACCGTTGATGATGCTGGGTGGAGGGTTCCAGTACGGCCGGAACACCACGTATTCCATCTGGTCAACGAAGATCGGCGTCTGGGTATTGAGCGCCTTGCCGACCACCACGTTCATGCGCAGCGGCTCTTCGCCGCTCTTGGGGTCGGTAGCCCACAGCCGGAAGAGCGCGACGTTGACGAAGACATTGGGCCGGTCGCTGAGATCGGGCAGCCAGCGTCCGCGCTCCATGGCGAGCTCGATTTGACGGGCCCGTTTCGCCAATGGCACGTTCAGCGCCTTGATGGTCGTCGCGCCGATCACTCCATCGTTTTCGAGGCCATGACGCTCCTGGAAGCGCTTGACCGCATCGACCAGGGCGCCGCCGTACAGAGGCGTCGCTATCTGCGGCGCAGCGCCGGGGGAGGCTTGTGCATTGGCGGCGGGCGTCGCCTGAGTCAGCGTGGCGGTTGACTCGTTGGCCAGGTCTCCCGTAGCGATCAGTCGTTCAACCAGCTGGGGCACACCGGCCCAGGGCTTGCCGGCCACAATCTTGGTCTGGCCCTTCGCCAGTTCGGGGATGACGGGCGGTTCACCCTTTGAGGCGGCCGCCTTGTAAAGCGCCAGCTTCTGCTTGGCGCGCTGGTAATGGGCAAACTTCGGCTCGAGTGAATCGAGCACGGCACCGAGGTCGTCGCTGGCCCCTGCTTTCCGCAGCGAACCGGCAATGTCGGTGGTCTTGGCGGCTGTGGCGTAATTCCAGTTCATGGTGGCCGGGTCAACACGGCCCGCATGCACCGCCCTGATCATCCGGGCCGCCGCCGCGCTGACCGACAAGTCGAAGGCTGCGCGGTCGCGGGCGGATTTCCCCGATTTCACGGCCGGCCATTGCGCGGCGATCCGGGCGGCGTCGTAGTCGGCCGGGTCGAGGCCGTAGTCCCCGCTGCGGGCAATTGCAGCCAGCGCAGGTTCCAATGTGGCTACCGGCGTCGCCACATCGAACCAGAGCAACCGGTCGGCCTGGTCTGCATAGACGGCCCTGAGGTCGGCGATGACATCGCTCAGGTCGCTCCATTTTGCGCCTTCGAGCTTACCGGCCGCGAGGGCCTGGTCAACGGCGGCGACCGCCTCGGCGTCTGGCTGCGCGTTGGACCGGGTGCTGCCTGGAGCCGGCTTCAGGTCCGCCTCGAGGACCGGGTCATTGCTACACGCAGTGCTAATGAAGATGACAACGAGCAGGATGGGGAAGAGGCGTCGTATCGACATGACACCTCTGCCATTGCAAATAAGACGCCAGCGGTGCGGCGGCGGGTGAGGCTGCCGGCGCAGCCTCGTCCCCGCCGCCGTTGCGTATCAGAAGTTCAGCTGCGCGCCGAACTTCACGTAGCGCGCTTGCAGCACGTTCAGCGGGCGCAGCCAGGCCGAGCCGAACGTCGTAATCAGCGAGGCAGGCGGCTCGCCGGCGTTGGACGTCGCGCCGACTGAGGCGTTCGAGTTGGTCAGGTTGAACACATCGGCCATGACCTGCAGGCGCTTGGTTCCGCCGAGTCGGAACGGCTTCGACAGCCGCAGGTCAATCTGCGTGCGACGAGGAGTGAACATGGTGCCCGGCTTGATGAGCGGGACGACCCGCGACGTGTTGGCGCCGCCCGATAACTGCCGCCCGAGGTTGCCGGCCGCTTCGGCCTGCGTGATGTTCCACTGCGCCAGAATCTGCTGGCCGGGCAGGTTCTGGAGGACACCGCCGATCTGGATGCCTTGCCACGGCAGGGTGTACGACCCATTCAGCTTGGCCTGCGTGAGCAGACCCGAGGTGAAGTCGCAATACGAGAAGGTCGAACCCGTCAGCCCGAACTGTTCGGCGGGATTGTCGACAAACGCGTCGCATTGATTGAAGCGCGAGCGGCCGACCGCCACGCCGCCATTGAGAAACACGCCGCGGCCCAGCCGCGCGCTGAACGCCACGTCGACGCCGTCGAACACTTCTTCCTGCTTCACATCGAGCTTGTCAACGCGGGTCACGAGGTTATTGGTGGCCACGCCGAACTTGGCGGGGACGATGTCGTACAGGCCGCAGATTTGCTGGCCGCCGCCATCGGGCAGGCGCGGGTCACGTGGCGCCGTCACGCAGTACGGCTGGAAGTCGGCGGGCGACACGTCGAGGTTGTCGGCGACCGTGAAGTTGCCCTGCGCGCGGCGATAGTAGGCCACGTCCACCGACAGTCGCGACAACAGCTCCTGGGTGACGCTCGCCGAAAATTCCCAGTTGTTGCGGCGCTTACCGAATCCCTGGATCGTATCGGGGTCGTATCGCGTCGCCACGTTCACCGAGCCAAACGCGTTGTTGGCCAGCGGTCCCAGTTCCGACACCTGCGGAATGCCGTCGTTGTTGCTGTCGGTCCAGCTGCGAGTGGTGTTGTTGACCGAAGTGTTGAAGGGATTGAGCAGCCGCGCGGTCCCGACGGTGCTCGGCACCACGTAGCGGCTGAGCGTGGCCTTCAGCGCCGTCTTGCCGTTGCCGAACAGGTCGTAGGCGAGCCCCAGCCGCGGCGCGATGTCTTTGTAGTTGGGCACGTTGGTCAGCTCGTCGAAGCTGCGAGGGCCGATCCAGGTGCCGCCGGCCGCGCTCTGTTTCTCCACTTTGTTGTTCAGGTAATCCCAGCGAATGCCCAGGTTGGCGGTCAGGCGGTTGATGGTCCACGTATCTTGCGCGTAAATGCCGAGGTCGGCGACCAGCCGTTCGCGCGCCGTGTAGGGTGTGGTGCGAACCGTCACCTGGAATGGCACGCCGTTGCGCACCGTCAGCGAGGTGTCGTGGCTGGTGTAGACGTCAGTGATCGCCGGTCCTTCCTGCAGCGTGAAGCCGACCCGGAACGCATGCGAACCGGTCACGTACGACAGCGCCGACCGATATGACCGCAGCGAGGTGTAGTTGCGAGAGAAGGTCGCCGAGTAGGCGCGGAAGTTGATGCCGGTGGTTTGTTCGGTGACCGGATAGCCTTTCGAGGTCGTCGAATCTTCCACCGGCTCGCGCGTCCAGATCTCGGTCATGTTGCCGGCGGCGGCCTCGAACAGCAGCTTCGATGAAATCGTCGATCGAAAGGTCAGTGTCTCGAAGTGGTTGACCGGCAGGTTCTGCAGGTTCGAGGCATCCGGTTGGGTGGTGCTGACGAGCGTCCAGTGCTCGGTTCGGCGCGGCGCGTAGTTGTAGTAGGCCGAGATCTTGTTTTTCGGGCTCATTTGCCACGTCATGCGCAGGTCGAGGCTGCCGTTCTTCTGGGTCTCGGTCCCAGGCTTGCTGCGATCCGGATCGAAAATGAAGTCGTTTGGGTTGCCCTCGTAGAAGGTGTTGGTCCGGATCTGCTCGTAGCCCCAGAAGCGATGCGCCGTCCAGAACCACAGCTTGTCTTTCTTCAGCGGTCCGCCGACAGCAAAGCTGGTGTCGTAGATCCGCTCGATGCTGTCGGCGGTCAGCACGCCCTGCGCGCGCAGCGCATCATCAACGTTACTGCCCTGGAAACCGGCATTGGCGAAGTTGGCAAACGCCGAGCCACTGAACAAGTTGCCGCCCTCGCGGGGAATGATGTTGACCCGGACGCCACCGCCCGCGACCTCGGCCGAGATGGCGCCGAACTCGTAGCTGAGTTCCTGCGTCGACGCGTCGTTGGTGGACAAGCCCGTGCAGGCGTAGTTGCACGCCATGTTGGCGATCATCAGGCCGTCCAGTTGGACGATGCGATCGTTGAACGAGCCGCCGTGGGCCTTGAGCTGGTTCTGGTGTTCACCAGCCGACCCACCGACGTCGTTCTGATTACTGAACAGGCCGACGGTCATCACCGCCAGCGTCGACCAGTTCTTGGACGTCGGCATCGCGTCGATCACTTCCGAACTGACGACCTGCCGCTTCACCACGTTCTGCGTGTCAACCAGCGGACTCTCGCCGGTAACCGTGATGGTTTCTTCCAGCGTGCCCACCTTGAGATCCACACTCACGTTGGCGGTGAAGGTGGCCGGCAACTGAATCTCGGCACGCCGCACCGTCGAAAATCCGGTCAGCGAGAACGTGACCGAGTAAACGCCGGGCCTGAGGTCGATAATGTTGTAGCGACCCTGCGAGTCGGTCGTCACGACGCGCGCCCGTTCAATCAACGCTGGACTGGCGGCTTCAACGGTGACGCCTGGTAACACCCCGCCGCTTGCATCGCGAACGATTCCGGCGATGCCGCTCGATTGCGCGAGCACGGGCGTGGCAACGAACAGGGTGGCGATCACCACCCCGAGTGCGAGCTTTCGCATGGGTCCTCCTGCAACGTTCAAGTGAGCAAACCGTGTTGATGTGGTGCCCGAACGAATAACGCCAGCGAACGCTCGCGATGAATGAGTCGGGGCGAACATAACGCCCGGCGACCGGCCCGTCAAGGATTGTTTGCGCACTATACTCGCCGCTGATGCGGCTCCGAACTGTATGCGCCGTCTCGGCCGCGGTTGCGGTCGCCGCGTTGCTGACCGCGGAGGCGTGGGCGCAACCCGCCTCGCGCCCGGTGACCTACACTCGCGACGTGGCCCCCATCATCGCCGCACGTTGCGGCGGTTGCCACGCGCCGGGCGGCGACGGCCCGTTTAGTCTCACCTCGTTTGACGAGGTCCGGCGCCGCGCTTCGATGATCGTTGCCGCCACCAAAAGCCGATACATGCCGCCCTGGAAACCGGCTCCGGGTTTTGGCGAGTTCACCGGCGCGCGCCGGCTGCGGGATCACGAGATTGCGACTCTCGAGCAGTGGGTCGCTGATGGCACGCCACGCGGAACGCGGTCTGACACCGGGTCCGGCAGCGACCGCCTGGACTCGCCATCGAGCGACGCTTCGGGCGGTTGGGGCCGACGCCCGCCCGACCTGATCGTGCGCGTGACTCCGTACACGCTGCGCGCCGATGGACCGGACGTCTTTAGAATTTTCTCAGTCCGTGTTCCGATCGCCACCACGCGCTTCGTGCAGGGCATTTACTTCCGGCCTGGCAATCGCGCCGTGCACCACGCCAATATTCGTGTCGATGCCACGAGCGCATCGCGGATGCTGGATGAAGCGGACCCACTGCCGGGCTACGAAGGAATGATCGCGCGCGCGGCCGATTTTCCCGATGGTCACTTCCTGGGTTGGACGCCGGGCCAGGCCGCGCCCGTGTTGTCAGAGGCATTGGCGTGGCGGCTCGAAGGCGGCGCCGACCTCGCGGTGCAACTGCACCTGAGGCCGTCGGGAAAAACGGAGGAGATCGCTCCGGTCATCGGCCTGTATTTTGGCGCCGATCGTTCCGCAACGCCCCCAACGTCAATCAGGCTGGGTCGGCAAGACCTGGATGTGCCGGCTGGCGCCACCCACCACACCGTCACCGACTCGTTCGTATTGCCGGTCGATGCCAGAGTGATGGCGGTGCAGCCGCATGCGCACTACCGAGCCAGGGCGATGGACGCCTGGGCCACGCTGCCCGACGGTGAACGTCGCCCGCTCATCCGCATCACCGACTGGGACATGAACTGGCAGGACCGTTACCTCTATGCCGATCCGTTCTGGTTGCCGGCCGGCACACGGCTGTCGGTGGAGTACGTGTTCGACAACTCCGTGGCGAATCCCAGGAATCCTGACCGCCCGCCGACCCGCGCCACCTGGGGATGGCGGTCGAACGACGAGATGGCCGACCTGTGGATCCAGGTGCTGACTCGCACCGATGGCGACCGCTCGAGGCTGCGGCGGGAAATCGATCTCAAAATGCAGTCTGAAGACACTATCGGCAGCGAAGTATTGCTGCAGCGCGAGCCCAACCACGTCAACCTCCGCAACGACGCGGCCGGGTTGTATCTTTCGCTCGGCCAGCCCGGCAAGGCGCTGGTCCACTTTGCTGCGGTCAGGGGATTACGTCCGGAATCGGCGGCTTCCTGGTTCAACGAAGGCGTCGCGCTCGAAGCCGTCGGTCGCAGCGAGGAGGCACGGGCTCGATACGCGGAAGCGCTGGCGCGTGATCCCGCTTACTCGCAGGCACACAACAACCTTGCCGCACTACTGTTGAAAGATGGTCGCGTGGCTGAGGCGCGGGCTGGATTTGAGCGCGCGGTGAGTGCTGATCCAGACAACGCCGACGCGCACGCGAATCTGGCGTTGATCCTGGCCGGCACCACCAACACCGATGCTGCGCTGGCACAAGTGGCGGTCGCGCTGAAGCAGAAGCCCGATTTGTTGATGGGAATGACGCCGGTGGTCTGGTTGCTGGCGGCTCACGCAGAGCCTCTGGCGCGGCGTCCCGAGGCCGCCAAGCGACTGGCAGAACAGATTGTCGCTGCTACCGATCGCGCCGCCGCCGCCCTCGACGCCTTGGCCGCGTGCCACGCCGCCCTTGGACTGTTCGAGGACGCAGTGCGACTGGCGAGCGAGGCCGAATCGGCCACGCCCGCCAACCTGCCGGCGCTTCGAGCAGCGATCCGCGAGCGGGTCGCCCTCTATCGCGCCGGGAAAGCCTTTACGCTTACACCGTTCTAACGCTTACTTGGGCATCAACACGGTGTCGATGACGTGGATAACGCCATTCGAAGCCGCGATGTCGGTGGTCACCACGTTGGCGCCGTCGATCGTCACCTTGCCACCCATGGCGTTGACCTTCACCGAGCCGCCCTGAACGGTCTTGGCGTCCTTCACCTTGACGACGTCAGCAGCCATGACCTTGCCGGCTACCACGTGATAGGTGAGGATGGCCGTCAGCTTGGCCTTGTTCTCGGGCTTCAGCAGGGTTTCGACCGTGCCGGCCGGCAGCTTCGCGAACGCGGCGTCGGTCGGCGCGAACACGGTGAACGGTCCCTTGCCCTTGAGCGTCTCAACCAGGCCAGCCGCCTGGAGTGCCGCCGCCAGCGTCTTGAACTGGCCCGCGCCCACCGCGGTGTCAACAATGTCCTTGCCCTGCGCGCGCACCGTGCTGCCCACCGACAGCACCAAGGCTGCCGCCGAGACGCCTACCATCAGCTTCTTTACAAACGCGTTCATCGATCTCTCCTTCGCAATTCGGTTTCGATTTGTCAGCCGCGGCCACGGGAGCTCCGCGATACACCCGGTACGACGGTCTCAGCGCGAGGGGCGGTGCACGCGACGGCAAGATGGTTTTCACCATTGTGCCTGTGGAGGCTCTATGTTTAACTAACAGTCAAATGATGTCTCCGACGCTCAGCCGCGGCCTGCGCGAATACGCGGTCGGCGAGAAGCTCCGCGCCCTCCGGCTGCGCAAGAAGATGGGCCTGGTCGAGCTTGGCCGCCACACTGGGTTATCGGCGGCGATGATCTCGAAGGTCGAGCGCGGCGTTTTGTTCCCGACCTTGCCCACGCTCTTGCGCATTGCCCTGGTCTTTGGCGTGGGGCTCGACCATTTCTTCACCGCCTCTGCTGCTCGCAAGTCGTTCGGGATTGTCCGGCGGGGCGAGCGGACACGTTTCAGCGAGCGACTCGGCGGCCGCGAACTGGCGTGGGAGTTCGAGTGCCTGGACTTCACGGCGACCGAACGGAAGCTCAATGCCTATTGGGTCAGGTTCGCGCCCGCGGCCCGGCCCCGCGCGCACGAGCACACCGGCGCCGAGTTCATCCACGTGCTGAAAGGTGCCTTGATGCTGAAGCTCGGGGCCGAGGAGCATGAACTGGACGAAGGCGATTCGATGTACTTCGACGCCTCGCAGCCTCACTCCTACGCGAGGGTTGGTGCGCGCCCTTGCGAGGCGCTCGTGGTCACCACAGGCGCGTGAGGCTCGCCACTGCGCGGCTCGTGGGGCTCGCGCCTTCGGCGCTCGTCGGGCTCGGCGCTCACGCGCCTCGTAGGGGAACCCGCCGTACCCACCACTTCTCGTAATTCGGGCTAAACTCCGCTCGATGCCGCCAGTGCTAGCCGCGGTCGTTGCTCTCGGTGTACTCGGCATTGCCGCACAATGGTTCTCGCGCAGGAACCGGCAGAAGCTGCTTTCGACAATTCGCGCGAGCTGGGGCAAACCGAGTACCCGCATTCGCAGGATGGATGCGATTGCCGAATACCACCGCTCGGTTGTGCTCGCCAGTGGCCCAGGGCGAGCGCTTGACGACCGCACGTGGATCGATCTCGACATGGACGCGGTCTTCCAGACGATCGACCGCACTGAAAGCACTCTCGGTCAGCAGGCGCTTTACCATCGATTGCGGCAACAGAATGCCGGCGACGTTGATGCGTTCGAGCAACTCGTCGAGCGGATGTCCTGCGACGTCGCGACGCGCGAGCAGATCCAGTTGGTCTTGGCGGGACTGCGGGATTCCGATGGATACGATTTGTGGTGGCTGGCCAAGGCCGATGGGCTGACTCGCCCGCGTGGACACATCCTGTTCGCGGCGTGGGCGGTGGTAGTCGTTCTGGCCGCGATCGCGATTCCATTCTGGCCCAGCGCGATTCTGGTTCCTGTCGCCGGCGCGGCCATCAACCTGGCCATCAGGACCAAGACCGTGTGGCGCGTCAGTTCAATGATCGGCCCGTTCCGCCAAGTCAGCGCGCTCGTCTCGGCGGCTGAAGCCGTGCGCAGAACCGCTCTTCCCGGGCCCGTGGCGGCTTCACTGGCAGAGGAGTTGCCGAGGCTCGCGCGGCTGACCACCATCGCACGGTGGGTGGGGCGCGATCCGTCCAAGTCGAACGAGGTCGTCGCCGCTTTCTGGGAGTACCTGAACCTGCTGCTCCTGCTCGACATCAATGTGCTGTCCTTCGCGGTCGGTGAACTCAGAACTTCAGGCGGAGCCCTGCTCAAGGTCATCGCCGCGGTCGGGCAGGTCGATGCAGCGATCAGCGTGGCGTCCCTTCGGGCAGGTACCGCGACCTGGGTGCGTCCCCGATTTCAGCCGTCGTGGAATGGTGCGCTGCTAGCCGGGCTCAGGCATCCGCTCATTGCCGATGCAGTGCCCAATGACATCCCCCTCGGCCCGCCGTACGGTGTGCTCGTGACCGGCTCCAACATGTCAGGCAAGTCAACGTTCTTGCGGACCGTCGGCGTGACGTCGGTCATGGCGCAGTCAATCAACACCTGCTTCGCCAGCGGCTATCGCGCGCCGGTCGCGGCGGTGCGAAGCTGCATCGGGAAAAGTGACAATCTGGTGGCTGGCAAGAGCTACTACATCGTCGAAGTCGAGGACGTACTGTCGAGGGTTCGTGCCAGTAAGTCAGACGAGCCGCATCTCTTCTTGTTTGACGAGCTGTTCCGCGGCACGAACGCCGTCGAGCGAATTGCTGCGGGCGAAGCAGTGCTCAGGGCGTTGATCAGGGACACCGGGTATGGCACGAACCACGTGGTGTTGGCGGCCACGCACGATGCCGAGCTCGTCGAGCTCCTGCGTGACGCGTACGAGGCGTTTCACTTTACCGATACGATCGGGCCCGATGGGCTGACGTTCGACCATCGCCTGGCGGCCGGCCCAGCGACTACCCGGAACGCCATCACCTTGCTGGAGCTTCACGGCGCACCGGCGCCGGTCGTCGCAGCGGCCCTCGCAAGGGCCGCCGAGTTGGACCGAAGCCGCTCGCGGGTGATCTGACCCACGAAGGCCGCCGCCCGAGCCCCATGAGGCGCGGAGCGCCGACCCCTATGAGCGGCGCAGCCGCGAGCCCCACGGTGGCCCTGAATGTGCTGCCACGGCCCCGTGTTCAAACATCACACGCTGGTTGCCTGGCAACGCGCGGATGACCTCTTCATCGAGATTCACCGGCTGACGCAAACGGCGTTCCCACGGGAGGAGAGGTACGAGCTTTCTTCACAACTTCGACGAGCTGCGTACTCAGTTCCTGCGAACATTGTGGAGGGGTTTGCGCGACAGTACAGGAAAGAGAGGTTTTACTTCCTGAACATCGCATCGGCGTCGCTGGCGGAGGTTGGGTATGGCCTACACGCGGCTCACCGCCTCGGGTATCTCACACCCGGGCAATATGAGGCGCTGGAACTGAGAGTGAGGCAAGTAGCCGCTCCGCTAAACGGTTTGATGCACCGCTACAGAAGTGGCGACCCGGTGGAAGGTGTGGCGAGTCCGAAATCCCCACGAGGCGCGTGAGCGCCGAGCCCCACGAGCGGCAAAGCCGCGAGCCCCACGAGCGCCGAAGGCGCAAGCCCCACGGGCCGCGCAGCGGCCCGCCTACGGCGTGAGCAGCTTCTCGAACACACCCTTCGCACCGGTATACCCCCCCGGACCGTCGTCCTTGGGGAGCGACAGGAAGTACTCGATCACCGGCTTGTCGTCCGTCAGAATCGGCCCGTCACCCAGGAACGCCCGGACGTCGTCTGGACCAGCCGAGTAAATCCGCTTTAGCGTCGCCAAGTCCCAGTTGAACAGATCGAACTTCTGTCGCCGGGCCTCGTACGCGCTTTGGCTCAGGGTGAACGGCTTGGTACTGCCCAGCATTAGACCGCCCTCGGCCCACAACGTGGTGTAGGGAAATACTGAGACAAACGTTCGCAGCAGCAATTTGTATTCGGTCTGCGAATCGCCACCATTCCACTGCATGGCCAGGCCGCCCTCGGCCAGCGAATCGCGGACCAGCTCGTAGTACTCCTTCGAGTAGAGGGCGCCAGCGCCGGCGTGACGCGGCAGAATGATGTCTGCCGTGATCACGTCGTATTTCTTGCGGCCCATCATCATGAAGTTGCGCCCATCGTCCACCCTCAGGTGCACGTTGGGCCGCGACAACAGGTCGAAGTTAATGTCCTTGAAGAAAGCGGAGCCGGCCACGACCGCTGCCGACAGTTCGACCACGTCCACGTCGACGTTGTAGCGCGCGACAGCCGCCGGGGTTGCGCCGCCGCCAAGGCCGATCACGAGTGCGGTTGCCGGCGCCGGATGGAGCATCACCGGCAATGCGCCGATGCGGTGGTGGACGAACGCCGTGCCGGGCGAGTTATTGGCCTGGTGGTTGCCGTCCAGAAACATCACGCGCATTGGCGGATTGCCGCCGCGGTCGTGAACCGCCACGGTCGTCTGAACGCCCTCTTCGCGCCACACCAGCGTTTCGCGCCGGTGGAAGCGCTCGAAGGCGACGTCAAAAGGGTCGACGGAGTAGAACGCGCCAAGCCCAAACAGCAACGGCGCAAGGCCGGCAATGGCATACGCAAACGACGGCCGAGCCGCCCGCTGAGACCACGCCAGCGCGATGCTCGACAGGGTCGCCAGCGCCGACACGGCAATCAGGCTGTTGCGGGTGCCAATCGCGGGCAACAGCACAAAGCCCGCCAGCACCGAACCGAGAATGGCGCCCAAGACGTTCAGCGAGTAGAACGCGCCGACGCGGCGGCTGGTGTCGTCGCTGGTGTCATCGCCCGCCCACACCGAGAGTCCAATCGGAAACGCCAGGCCGAGCAGCAGCGTCGTGGGCAGCATGGCGACCAGGCTCGACGCTACCAGCGGCGCGAGATACGTGTTCAAGCCGAGTGACGAGAACCATGGCGTGGCGACATCGATCGCCGCCTGGCTGCGCGTCAGCGCGTTGAACGACAGCACGGCGGCCACGCCGATGAGGCCCTGGATTACCGCCAGCACCGGCAGCCATCGCCCGCGCCCGCGGAGAACAGGAGCGGCCAGCGCGCTGCCCAGCGCGATGCCGCCCAGTACGCAAGCCAGCATGATCGTGAAGGCGTACGCGGTGGGCCGCAGGAACACCACGAGCATCCGGAACCAGATGATCTCGAGCGCCAGCGACATCAGGCCCGAGACGAAGAAGGTCCACAGCACCACTTGCCGCTGGGCCGCGTCAGCGTCGGGGGCCGCCGACGAGGGCGCGGCGTTTGTCGAAGGCGTGGTCGTCACCGCTTGTGCAGGCATCGCGTAAGCCGCGATCACGGCGACCACTCCGATCGCGATGTTCACAGTGGCGGCGATGCGGAACGACAGGTGCACACCGAGTTCAGAGATGAGGTAGAACCCGGCGACGAGTGCACCGACGATCGCGCCGGTGGTGTTGACGGCGTACAGCCAGCCGATGCGTCCGCCCACGCGATCCTGGCGCGCGACCGCCGACGTGATCACCAGCGGCAGCGTCGCGCCCATCAGCGACGTCGGCACGATCAGCACGAGGAACGCAATCAGGAAGCGGATGATGGTGACCGCAGCCGGCGAATCCGGTAGCGAATGGTGAATCGCCACCCACACCCCGGTCAGCCCGTCGAGCACCACCGGTGACGCGAACGCTGTGATCCC
>JANMUX010000033.1:0-2667 GCA_031392125.1 Acidobacteriota bacterium
CGTGCGGTATTGCACGATGAGATCGGCGGTTTTCGGCCCGATGCCCGGCAGCGACGCAATCTGTACGGCCGTGGCGCTGTTGAGGTTGACGACCTCGGTGGAGACAACGGTCGCGGTGACCGCCGGCCGGGTGGCGCGCCCGCCGCCTTGCGGCTTCGGCGCTGTACCCTGGGCGAAGAGTGGCGACGACAAAGCGACGAGAGCGGCGACGAGCGAGAGCAGTGAACGTGTCATGTGTCCTCCTTGAATCACCAGTTCGAGGTCCCGGAGCGACTGCAGTTCTGACGAGGTGACGACGTGGGGGCGGGACATGTGCTGGGGTGCTTAGGGGCTTAGGTGCTCGGGTGCTCGGGTGCTTGGAGCTAGCGTGCCGGTACGGTGTCCAGCAATCGCGTGACCACCGTTTCTGCGTCGATACCGTCAGCCTCGGCCTGGAAGTTAACCAGCAAGCGGTGGCGCAGCACCGGCGGTGCGACGGCGCGAATGTCCTCCAGCGATACGGCCGGGCGACCACCCAGCACGGCGCGCGCCTTGCCGGCCAGCAACAACGCCTGGCCGGCGCGCGGACCGGCGCCCCAGCGCAACCACTGCTTCACGAAGTCGGGCACGTGATCGGCTTCGCTGCCCGTCGGCCTCGACGCCCGCACGATGCGCGTGGCGTAATCGACAATGTTGTCGGCGGCGACAATCTCGCGCACCAGCATGCGCGCGCGCTCGATCTGTTCGCCGGTCGCCACCGGCGTCGCCGACGGCTCGCCTCCGGTGGTGGTCTGCGCCAGAATCTGCCGCTCGTCGCTCGCACTGGGATAGTTGATCACTACGTTCAGCATGAAACGATCGAGCTGGGCCTCTGGCAGCGGATAGGTGCCCTCCTGCTCAATCGGGTTCTGCGTCGCCAGCACGAACAACGGCCGCTCGAGGGTATGACGGACGCCCCCGACCGTCACCTGGTACTCCTGCATCGCCTCGAGCAGCGCCGCCTGCGTCTTCGGCGGCGTGCGATTGATCTCGTCGGCGAGGATGATGTTCGCGAAGATCGGACCTGGTATGAAGCGGATATTGCGCGCACCGGTTGCGCGATCCTCCTCGATCACTTCGGTGCCGATAATGTCGGACGGCATCAGGTCGGGCGTGAACTGAATGCGGCTGAACTTCAAGTGCACGGCCTGCGCCAACGTCTTGATCAACAGGGTCTTCGCCAACCCGGGCACGCCGCGCAACAGGCAATGACCACCGGCCAGAAAGGCGATCAGGATCTCGGCAATCACGTCGTCCTGCCCGACGATCACCCGGCGAAGCTCGGTTTGCAGCGAACTGACCAGCGCAGACGTCTCGGACAGGCTCATCTGCTTCAAATTCTATCCCTAACCTTTCGGCTGATCCGGCTGGGAAGACGATTGATTACCTTTGACGCATGAACAACGCATGGACCCAGCTTTCAAACGAGATGGCCGCCGCCGTCGACACGGCCGCGCCCTCGAACGTCCAGGTACACGGCCACCGTCGTCCTGCCGCAGGCGTCGTGTTTGCCGACAATCACGTTCTCACGCCCGCGGCAACCGATGACGACAAGGTGGCGGTCAATCGCGGCGATGGCCAGGCGATGGAAGGCGTCGTGCTCGGCCGCATCGCCAACATGGGACTGACCGTGGTGCGAGTGGATGGGCTCGACCGCTTGCCGCTCGCGTCCGCCGATGAGCCGCGACCCGGTCATCTTGCCATGGCGGTCGGCCGCACCTGGAGCGGCGGCGTGATGGCGGCTTTCGCGCCAGTCGCCGTGGTCGGCGGGCCGCTGCGAACCGGCCGCGCCACCGCGCTCGACCGCGTCATCCGCATTCAGCAGGCGCCTCACGGCGCGCTCACTGGTGGCGCCTTGATCGATGCCTCGGGCCGCGCGCTGGGCATCGTCACCGCGATGGCGATTCGCGGCACGACCGTCGTGATCCCGGCGTCGCTCGCGTGGGCCGCGGGCACGCGCGTCACCGCCGAGGGTGGGACACGGCAAGGCTTCCTCGGTGTGAGCTCGATGACGGTGGCGATCCCCGAGCGTCAACGTGGCGGCCGCGGACAGGGCCACGGCCTGTTGGTCAGCCAGGTTGCGGGCAACAGCCCGGCCGAGGCCGGCGGATTGCTCGTGGGCGACGTGATTGTGGCGTTCGATGGCGAAACGGTGCAAGAGCCTGACGACCTGCTAACGCGGTTGCGAGGCAACCGGCTCGGCAAGCCGGTACCGATCACCGTTGTTCGCGGGACGACGGTGCAAGATGTGACGGTCACGGTGGGTGAACGGCCGCGGGGGTAAGCTGGAATCAGCGTGCCCCCTCCGATTCGTGTCTTCCTGAACGTCCGCTCGGCCGCCGACAGCGACGCGCTTCGCCGCCGGCTGGCCGAGGATCCCCACCTCGAGATCGTCGATAAGCTCGATCGCGCTGAATTCGTGGTGTCGCTACCGGCCCCGCCGCGGTCGCAGGAACCACTGGTGGAATCGCTCACGGTCCGTGAGCATGACGTGCTGGCGCTCGTCGCCGATGGCCTGCCCAATCGCGAGATCGCCGGCCGCCTTGGCATCAGCGAGCACACGGTGAAGTTTCACCTCGCGTCGATCTTCGGCAAGCTCGCTGTGTCGACGCGCACCGAGGCGGTGCAACGAGGACTGCGCCTGGGGGT
>JANMUX010000087.1:0-6528 GCA_031392125.1 Acidobacteriota bacterium
TACACCGAGCGCCAGCTTCAAAAAGCGCTGGTGTCGCACCTGAAAAACTTCCTGCTCGAAGTGGGGCGGGACTTCCTGCTCGTCGGTCATCGACCACAGGTCGGCGCGATCGTTGTATTGGACCAGCGCCTGCGTGAACACGCGTGACGAAAACGAGTACGACACGCGCGTGCGCACCAGGTTGGTGACGAAATCGCCTACCGGCAGGTTGACGTCATTGCGCTGGTAGGTGACCTCTGCGGTCAGCGCATCGCTGGCGCGCATCCTGATCGTCGGGTTGAGCGTGACGCGATTGCCGCCAAAGAAGCCGCCAGCGGTGACGCGCATGCTGACGCTGAAGGGAGCGCCCTGGTTGCTCATCCCCACCAACTGCGCCTCGGCGTGATCGTAGGTGCCGGGTGGTACGGAGATGCCCGGGAAGATCTCGAATGGCGTGCGCACGCCCTCGCGCGTAAGGTTCATGCCGGTGTGAATCTCGGTGCTGTCGCGAAACTGCCAGTGGTTGTCCAGGTGCAGGAATCCCGTTTCCTGGAAGCCGTCGAGACCCCAGAACCCGCGGAACGTCGCGTGCGGGCGCAGCTCCTGGATGCCGATGAAGTCTTTGGGACGGAAGCGCGTCATCAGCATCGCGTCAGGCTTGCGGTAGCCCCGGCGGCTCAAGAAGCCGGTCTGCGGATTGAAGCCGGCGCCGACCTCCTGAAAGCCGACGTTGAGGTCCCACTGCGGGCGGTTGGTCTGCGAGCGGATGTTGAACGCGTGGTCGCCGTCGCTGATGCCCTCAGTCTCGGTCTTTGCCAGGAAGCCGGTGACCATCGTGGTCGGCCCGATGCCCCACTTACCGTCAACGCCGTAGGTGCGACCGGCAGCGGCATCTCCTGCCAGGTCGCCGACGGCCTGGCGATTGGTGAAGATGGCGCCAATCGACGACCGGTTTGGCAGGTCGCGGCTGACCCGCGCGACGCTGAAATTGGTGGCCGCCAGCGTGTCCTGGTAATCGTCGGTCTGCATGTTGAGCACACCGACGTTGAAGCGGCCGGCCTTGCCCGACACCCGTCCGCCGCCCATGATGGGAATCGATTGACCGCCGTCGCCAATGCCGATGCGGCGGCTGAAGAACAGGTCGACCTCGCCGGGATTGCCGACGCTGAAAAAGCCGGCGTTCTCGAGAAAGAAGGGACGCTTTTCGGGAAAGAACAGGTTGAAGCGATCCAGGTTGACCTGCTGATCGTCCACTTCGACCTGCGCGAAGTCGGTGTTGACGGTGGCGTCAAGGGTCAGGCTGGGTGTCAGGCTGTATTTCACGTCGCCGCCGACGTCGCCTAGCAGTGTCGAATCCACCGGCTTGACGCCCGACTCCAGGGCGTTGCCAAGCGCGTATGGCGTGATGCGAAGGTTGCGGAGCGCCGGCGTCTGCACGCCGCCGAGCGTGCCGGCCAGCGACAGCCGGTACAAATTGAACTGCCGCGGAATCGGCGCCCAGTACGCGCGCTCGTTCTTGCGGCGAATGTTCCGCTGGAAGTTGATGCCCCAGGTTTGCGTCTCCGCCGACGGATAGCGCAGCGTCCGGAACGGAATCGCAAACTCCGCGACCCAGCCCAGCTCGGTGACCTTCGCCCGCACGGTCCAGGCGCCATCCCAGTTGATGTTGAAGCCCGCGCCCGAGCCGCCCGATTGCATCTGGCCGAACCCGAGGCCGCCGCCGCCCTGCCCTTCGTTGGTCACCTGGCCGTCGTACTCGATGCCGGCGGGGTTGGTGCCAAACACGAAGCCGTTCTGCCGATCGCGATAGGTGTCGACGATCATCTGGAAGCTGTCGGTGTCGTCCAGCGGCGCGTCGCGGCGCGCGTCGGAAACGATGATGCCGCTCGGGTCGGAGTCGAACAGCTGCACGCCGACATACAGGGTGTCGGCGGTGAAAATGACGCGCACCTCGGTCTTTTCAGACGCCGGCTGGCCCTCATCGGGCTGCTCCTGCCAAAAGTTGGTGATCGGCGTTGCCGACTTCCACGCGGGATCGCCGGCGATATCGCCATCGATCACTGGCGCCTCAGTCGCTCGCGTTGCGGTGGCCACGTTGGCGGAACCCGGCTTGGTCTGGGCCGCAGCCGACGATGCGATCACACAAAGCAGGAGCGCAGCCGCAGGGGTAACAAACAGTTGTCGATTCATAGACATCCAGAGACAAAAATCAGGAAGAAGGCGGGAGCCAGCGTACTACAGGGCGAGGCGCTGCGCCCCACGCTCGCCGAAGGCGGGCGACCTACACGCTGTCTCGACCGTCCAACTCCAGCACGGTGCCGAGCAGGACGTTGGCACCTCGGGCACAGTCATCCCACGTGGAGAGTTCTCGCGGCGAGTGACTGATGCCAGCAACGCTTGGCACGAAGATCATGCCCATCGGGCACAGCCGCGCAATCTGCTGCGCGTCATGGCCGGCGCCGCTCGGCAGACGGCGGGTCTGCAGGCTGAGGGCGCCGGCAGCCTTGCCGATCGCCTCCTGAACGCCGCTACTGGCCGGCGCGCCGATATTGGTGCTGGCAAGTGTGAAGGTCATCGTCGTGCCGGTCTCCTTCGCGATCTCGGTGCTCCGCGCCTTCACCGCGTCACCCAGCTCACGCAGCACCTGCTCCGACAAGTCGCGGAACTCGACACTGAGTGTGGCGCGGCCGGGAATGACGTTTGGCGAGTTCGGCTCGACCTCAATCCGCCCCACCGTCCCGACCTGGCGGCCCTGACGGCGCGCGGCAATGTCGCGGACGGCGAGCGTGAGCTGCGCCGCCGCCACCATCGCGTCGCGGCGCTCGCCCATCGGCGTCGTGCCCGCGTGATTCGCGAAGCCCTCGATCACGACGTCGTAACGATGAATCCCGACAATGCCTTCGACGATACCAATGGGAATTTTGGCCTGGTCAAGCGTGCCACCCTGTTCGATGTGAAGTTCGACATACGAATGCCAGGCGCCCTTGCTGCGTACCGCGGTCTCAATCTGATCGGGATTGCCGGCAATGCGCCTGATTGCGTTGGCGCGCGTCATGCCGTTCCACGTCCGCTCCATGTCGCCGGCCTGGAGGTCGCCGGCAACAATTCGGCTGGCCGCGGTACCGATGCCGAATGCAGTGCTTTCCTCGTGCGCCCACACCACCATCTCCAAGGGATGCCGCGTCTGCAGCTTGGCCGCCTGCACCGCCTGAATCACTTCCAGCGCCGCGAAGGTGCCGAGGTCACCGTCGAAGTTGCCGCCGTTCGGGACCGAGTCGATGTGAGAACCAAACAGGATGGCCGGCTGGTTCGGCTGCCCGCCATAGCGCGCGAAGATGTTGCCGGCCGCATCGATGCGCGGCACGATGTCCGCCGACTTGATTTCGTCGATCATCCATGCCCGCGCCGTGAGGTCGGCGACCGAGTAGGCGACGCGCGTCACGCCGTCGGCGAACGTCCCTCCTGGCGGGCGGCCGTGGGTGCTCAGGCGCTCGAGCCGATTGCGCAATCGCGCGGCATCAACCGCCGGCCGTGGCGCCTGTCGTGACCAGGCCTGAGTGGGGATGACGAGCGCCGTAGCGCCGGCCATGGACAAGAACGAACGACGTGAAATCATTACTCTCCGATGTGGCCAGGGCGGCACTGTAGTGCCGCCCTCCTGGCGACTACTTCTGCTGCGACGAGGTCACCGGCCGCTCGACGACGGTGCCCCAGAAACCGATCATCATCTCTTCCCACGTCTGGTCGCCCCAGCGGACGTCCTTGGTGGCATCGGGATTGAACTTGTTGGCCGGTGAGTTGTCGTAGTGCGCGATCACTTCGATCTCGGTGCCCTTCGGAAACAGCCGCGGCTTCGCCAGCTCGTAGCTGATCTGCCAGTTGAAGTCCCACTTCGGCACCGACAGCAGCGTCTCGGTGGTGCCGTCCGGAAACTTCGCGATGTAGGTCATGCTCTTGCCGCGCACGTGCATGTGCGGGGTGAACGAGGTGATCAGCGTGTCGGCTGCCAGCACGCGGGAGCCTCGCACCTCGTGCGCGGGCGCGCCGGCCGGGATGACGAACCGCGGCTGAATCACGCTGCCGCCTCGCTGCTGCATCTTCGGCGCTTCTTTCGCGAAGACGATGCCGACCTGCGTGCGATCGGTCGCCGCCTCGCCATTGGTCGTGTAGTGCATCTGCAGCACGACGTCAGAATTGGCGGCCAGCAACCGGCCGACCCCGGGCTCGAACACCACGCCGGGCCTGTTCGGCGTGACGCCACCGATGCTGCCCGGCCCGAGCGCGCCGTTCTCGTTGAGCGGCGTCCC
The DNA here is from genome assembly GCA_031392125.1 of Acidobacteriota bacterium. Lineage (GTDB taxonomy): Bacteria > Acidobacteriota > Vicinamibacteria > Vicinamibacterales > UBA2999 > 12-FULL-67-14b. Next base: position 4,287 of record JANMUX010000087.1, read on the forward strand.
GGTCGGTTGCGTGTAGGCCAGCACGTGGTGCACGTGCGCGCGCGCCTGCGGCTTGATCTCGATGGCCTGAATCCAGCGCTCTTCGGTGATGTTGGTCGGCAGGCGGAGGTACTGATACTCGACGACACCGGTAGCCGGGATCTTGAAGTCCTCGGTCATGGTGAAAATCACGTCGGGTTGGCCGATGCTCCACCCCTCCGTGAACTTCGGGGCTGCCGGCAAGTCCTGGTCAGCGCCCTTGGGGGCGCCGGCATCGACCCACGCGAGAATGGTCTCGACTTCTTTCTGCGACAGTCGCGGATCGTTCTTGAACACCCCGTGCGCAGGGTCGGCGCCCCAGGGCGGCATGGTGCGAGCGGCGACGCGCTGCCGGATCGAGCGCGCCCACGGCCGCGCTTCGTCGAACGTAATCAGCGACATCGGCGCGAACATCGTCGGGCGATGACACTCGACGCACTTGGAATAAAAGATGGGCGCCACGTCCCTGGTGAAGGTGGGCGCGGCCTGGGCGCGCGCCGAGACTTGGGCCGAAGGTGAGAACGCCAGAATCGCCGCCGCAACCACGCCGACACACGTGCCGATTCGCGCCAACTTCATGAGCAGCCTCCCCGGGTTACCAACTGCAGGAGTATATAGTGTCTGGCACCCAGAACCGGTTGGGTACCAGACACTTTGAAGGGAGTTCGGATCATGCGTCGAGCGTTGCTCGTTTTGGTTTCCCTGCTGCTACTGCCGTCCTCGGCGTTTGCCACGTGGTCGGTGATCGCGGTGGATCGTGCGTCTGGCCGCGTGGTGATTGCTTCGGCCACCTGCGTCGACCGCGACGACCAGTTCCTGATGGGCGTGCAGGCGGTGGTCGTGCCCGGCAAGGGCGTGGCGGCGTGCCAGGCCGGTGTCGACGGCACGCACAAGAACCAGATGCTGGTGTTCGAGGAGCTGAAGAAGGGCACCGACCCCAAGCGCATCATCGAGTTGCTGAGCGCCGACCCGGCCTACCAGAGCCGGCAGTTCGGCATTCTCGACCTGCAAGGTCGCAGCGCCGGGCACTCCGGGCTGACCAACGGTTACGTCTCGCAAGACCTCCAGGGCCAGGTGCCAGGGACGGAGATCTTTTATTCGATCCAGGGCAACATCCTGCGGCCCGGCCAGGTGATGCCCAACGCCGTGCAGGCGTTCATCAAGACCGCGGGCTCGATCACCGATCGCGTCATGGCCGCGATGGAAGCCGCGGACGGATCTGGCGGTGACAGCCGCTGCGTGTGCCCGCCGTGGCCCACCGACGGCACCCCGCCGGCCATTCCGTGCGACGGCCGGACGTCGCACGTCGCCTACATCCTTGCCTCGGATCCCAAGGACACGAACGGCGACTCGCACAACAACGGCAAGTACGCAATGTATCTGACCGCGTCACAGCCGGGCTCCGACAAGGGCCCCAACCAGATCAAGGCCGGCGAGAACCTCAATCCGGTCAAGACGCTGCGCATGCGCTACGACGCATGGAAGAAGACGCAGGGCCCAGGAGTGGCTGGACTCCCCAATCCCTTACCTGCCCCACCAGCCCCACCGGCCCAAGGTGGAGGTGGCGGCCAGAACCGCCGCGCTCCGATCCAGGCGTTGTCGTTGACCTCGACGGCATGGGCCGACGGCGGCACGATTCCCGCGAAGTACACGCAAGCGGGCGCGCAAGTTTCGCCGCCGCTCGCGTGGACCGCACCAGATGATGCGGTGAGCTTCGTGTTGATTGCGCGTGATGCCGATGCGGTGATTGGCAATGGCACCGACGACATCCTGCACTGGATGCTCTGGAACATTCCCAAAGGCACGCGTGCGCTGCCCGAAGGCGTGCCGCAAGCCAACCAGCTGCCCGATGGCACGCGCCAGATCAGCGCCAGCGGCCCCTACTATCGCGGACCCGGGGCGCCGGCGTCAGGCCCGGCCCATCACTACGTATTCGAAATCTACGCGCTCGACTCGACGATCGACGTGCCAGCGGTCGGCCAGTCACCGCCGCTGACGCGCGCGGCGGTGGTGGCCGCGATGGCTGGAAAGATCCGCGGCAAGGGAGTGTTGGTCGGACTGTTCAAGCGGTAAGTCCGCGGATCTGGTGATCTCGCGATCTTGTGATTTAGCTTTCGGGATTTAGGTATTTTGGAGAATTGCGATTCGGCGGGACGGTGAGCGCGGGGGGGGGGGTGGGGGTGGACAACCGCCCCCCACGGGTTTTGAAAAGGAGGCGGGCGCC
>JANMUX010000200.1:0-1802 GCA_031392125.1 Acidobacteriota bacterium
TGCGGCGACCCGCAAGTTGTCCGCGTCAATGAAGAAGAGGCCGCCGATCGCCACCACCAGCAGCGGCAACAGCTTGGCGACGGTCGCGATCGAATTCAAGCGCACGCCGAGCGTCACGCCCTGCAGGTTGATCAGCGTCCAGAACCCGAAGGCGGCGACCAGGATGCCAATCTCCATGCCGCGGCCGGCGAGTGCCGGCACCAGCAACCCGAGACTCGACGCGAACACCGTCGACACGGCCGCTGTCGCAAACGTCCCCAACATCCACAGCAAGACGCCGGACAGAAATCCCGCGTACGGACCGAACGCGGTGCCGACATACGCATAGGGGCCACCCGTCAGCGACACGCGGCTGCCAGCATCGGCAATGCACAAGACGATCAGGCCCATGGCGATGGCGCAGACGAGGTAGGCCAGCGGCGCGGCTGCCCCGAGCGACCCGGCGACGTTGGCCGGCAGCCGGAAGATGCCCCCGCCAATGGTGATGTTGATGATGGCGGCGGCGAGCCCAAACGTGCCGATCACGCGGACGAGCGACTCGCCCCCGTCGACCGCGTTCGGGACACGCGGTGGCGTGCGTGAAGACATGAACCGGGATGTTATCTTGTCCCTAGCGATGCCACTCTGGGATATTTCGCCGGCAATCTCCGCCGCCACCCCGTGCTTTCCTGGCGACACCTCGTACGGCCAGCGGTGGAACGCGCAGATCGGGCCAGGGTGTCCGGTCAACGTCAGTGCCATCACCATGTCGCCGCATGTGGGCGCTCACGCCGACGCGCCGCTTCACTACGGTCCGGGCGCCAGCACGGTCGGCGCGCTGGACCTGACCCCTTTTCTTGGCCCATGCCGCGTGATCCACGCCATCGATCGAGGCGCACTGATCACCCCCGAGCACCTCGCGCACGCAGCGGCCGGCTTGCCGCCTCGCGTGTTGGTGCGCACCTGCCGGCACGCCCCAACGGAGTGGTCACCGATCTTTAGTGCCTTTGCGCCGCAGACCATCGCGTGGCTGGCGGCACTCGGCGTCCGGCTGGTCGGCATCGATTCGCAGTCAGTGGACCCTGCCGACAGCAAGACGCTCGACAGCCATCAGCAACTGCTGGCGCACGACATGCGCGTACTTGAAAACCTGGTTCTCGACCTGGTGGCCGAGGGCGACTACGAGTTGATTGCGCTGCCTCTAAAGTTTGTGAATGCCGATGCGTCACCAGTACGCGCCGTGCTGCGGTCACTGCCATGACGACACGAGACGACTGCCTGGCCCTCGACGCCGCCGACCCGCTCGCTCCCCTGCGTAGCCAGTTCTCACTGGCGCGGGCCGACGCGGAAGGGGTCATTTATCTTGACGGCAACTCGCTCGGCGCGCTTCCCGCGGCCACGGCGGGCCGGGTCGCCAAGGTCGTGGCCGACGAGTGGGGCGCCGGGCTGATCCGCAGCTGGAACACCGCCGGCTGGATTGATCTTGCGCAGCGCATCGGATACAAGATCGCCACCGTTATTGGCGCCGGCCCCGGCGAGGTGGTGGTCGCCGATTCGACCTCGGTCAATCTCTACAAGATGCTGAGCGCGGCGCTGGTCATTTCGGTCGCGCAGAACAGATCGCCGGCAGCGGCTCGCCTTCGCATCCTGTCCGAGCGCACCAACTTTCCTACCGACCTCTACATTGCCGACACGCTGGCGCGCGCGCACCGGTTCGAGGTCGTGCTCGCAGACACCGACGAACTCCCGGCCTTGCTTGACGACCGCGTCGCGGTCCTGATGTTGACGCACGTGAACTACCGGAGCGGCCGCATGCATCGCCT
>JANMUX010000302.1:0-10929 GCA_031392125.1 Acidobacteriota bacterium
ATGCACTCGATGTCAGGATCGTCGATCGACGGAAAGTACGATCGCGAATCAACGCGCATCTGGTATCCGGCGCGTTGGAACAGTTGGATGGTCGCGTCCTGCAGCGACCCCTTCGGAATGCCTAACTTCAATTTCATCTTGTCCTCGTATCGGCGGAACTAAAGTTCCGCCCTCCTGGCTTCCGGTTCCCGCTTCCCGGCTCCCGGTAGCTCCGTGTAGAAACACGTGCGCTCGCCGGTGTGGCAGACGTTCCCGTCGCCCTCGCGCGTGACCTTGATCAGCACGGTGTCCTCGTCACAATCGATCAGTACCTGGCGCACAGCCAGCCGGTTCCCCGACGTCTCGCCCTTCATCCACAGCTTGTTGCGCGTGCGGCTGAAAAACGTCACGTAACCGCTCTGCTGTGTGAGCGCCCAGGCCTGATCGTTCATGAAGCCCACCATCAAGACCTCGTTGCTGGTCTCGTCCTGCACAACTGCCGGAATCAGCCCGTCAAGTTTCGTGAAATCCATATGTCCCTGCAAAAACAAAAAGCCCGCCGTTGCCGGCGGGCCTTTTGCGTGAAACGAATCCTTGTGGATGTCGTCGTGTCTTTACGCGCAAACTCCTGCCGTGCCGTTCTGTGAACGGTGATGATGGCTGCGGTGCGCGTGATGCACGAACGACATGACCTGAAAAGGGTAGCCTACTTTGCCTTTCGCGGCAACCGTTCGGTGCTGTTGGCCGCATACCAGGCGAACACCGCCGCCACCGCACCCTGCTGAATCACATCGTCTTTCTGCACGTGATCGAAGGTGTCCATGTTCGAGTGGTGCGTGCGCGAGTTGTACTCGAGGCGTTCCTGGATGAACTGGAAGCCGGGAATGCCCGCCTCCTCGAATGAGCCGTGGTCGGTCTGGGTTACCGAACGCGGGCTCACGTTTCTCCAGCCGAGGTCCTTCAGCGGCTTGCCCCATTCCTCGAACTGCTTCATCGCTTCGGTGTTGCCCTGGCCCCAGATGCCAACGATGCGGCCCGTGCCGTTGTCGAGGTTGAAGTAGGCCTGAATGCTCTCGTGGCCCGGTTTGGGCAGCTTGGTCTTGGGATCGTAGAAGTGACGTTGCACGTACTCGCGCGAGCCCAGCAGGCCTTGTTCCTCGGCCGCCCACAGTGCCAGCCGAATCGTCCGTCGCGGCTTCAGTCCCAGCGATTGGATGACACGAACGGCTTCGATCATCGCCGCCGATCCAGTGGTGTTGTCGGTGGCGCCCGTCGCGTACGGATAAGTATCGAAGTGCGCGCCCATGATCACCACTTCGTTGGCGAGGTCGCTGCCCGGAATCTCGGCGATGATGTTGAAGGCGTTGCCAGCCGGATCCGTCTCGGGATGAAACTTGGTCTGGATGTTCACCTCCATGCGGACCGGCTGCCCACGCGCCAGCAGCCGGACGATGCGGTTGTAGTGTTCGACCGCAATGGTTGCCGACGGCACCTGCGCGGCGACCTTGGGGTCGCGGCTGCCGCCGTTGCTGGGGAAAATCGTGCCGCCGTCGAGCACCTGTGTCTGCCACGACAGGTTGCTGCCGCCGGCCGGCGAGTCGTTGTCGGAGCCGCGGTCGAGATACACCGCGGCGCCTTCAGCGGCGAGGAAACGCTGCAGCGAGGCGCCCGTTATCGGAGCCGCGTCGCCGGTCGGGGCCGCGGCCGGTGTTGCCGGCGCCGCCGCGGCGGGCGCGGGCAGTTTCATGGCTTCTGCCCAGTCGCTGTCGTTCATGCGGAGCACGACGCGGCCGTCGAGCATGCGTACCGCGCGAACACCCTGGCTGACGACAATCTTGCCCTGCAGCTGTCCCTTGTATTTGGCGAGGTCACCTTCGATCACTGCCTGCACGTGAACGACGTCGGCGGCGATCGGACCGTTGGTCGAGGGTGAGTTCCACCGCGGTTGGCCCACCAGCGCTGCCGTCTGCGGTGCAATCAGGTTGATCGAGAAGCGTTCAATCGTCCATCCCTGGCCGAACGGAAAGCGTTCAACGTGGATGTTCTTCAGTCCCCACTCGGCAAACTTCTTCATCACCCAATCAGCGCCCTGCTGATATGCCGGCGTGCCGGTCGCGCGCGGTCCGTAGACCTCGGACAGCCACCAGTGCGTCTCCATCGCCTGTGAGCTCGTGATGGCTTCGCCGCGAATACGGTTCACGGTGGCCTGGTCCACTCCAGCCGGCGCCTGCGCGCTTAGAGAGAGGGCGATGGTGAGCAGGGCTAGGGTTGAAAAGATCGCGCGTCTCATTGGAGTCCTCAGAATCGTTCGGAGAGCGACGGATTGAGCCGTCGCCCTCCGAATCCCGATTCTATTGTTGCGGCGCGGCCGTCGTCGTGGCCGACGGGCCGCGCTTGTACTTGTCGAACCAATATCGCAGATAGAGCTGCGTCCGCACGAAGTTGGACGGTGTGCTCGAGGTGCCGTGCCACTCGTTATTCATCCGCAGCATGGCGGTCGGCACTTTCAGCAGCTTGAGCGCGCTGTAGAACTGCTCGGTCTGCGGCATTGGCGTCCGCAGGTCCTGCACCCCGGTCATCAACATGGTAGGCGTCTTGACGTTTGCCACGTAGGTGAGCGGCGAGCGGCGCAGGTGTTCTGACGGGTCCTCCCACGGCAGCTTCTCGAAGTTGTAATACCAGCCGGCGCCGTCGGTAGTGCCGACAAAGCTGACCCAGTCAATCACCGGGCAGTTCGCCGATGCCGCCGCGAAACGGTTGGTCTTGCCGACAATCCAGGCGGTGAGCACACCACCACCGCTGCAGCCGGTGACGAACATGTTGCGCTCGTCGACGAAGCCCTTCTTCAGCAACTCGTCGACGCCGCCCATCAGGTCGTCGTAGTCCTTGCTCGGGTAGGCGTTGTTGATCTGGTTGCCGAACGAGCTGCCGTATCCGGTGCTGCCGCGCGGATTGGTATAGAGCACGACGTAACCGTTGGCCGCCTGCTCCTGCCACCCGTAGTTGAACCCGACGCCGTACATGCTGTGCGGGCCGCCGTGAATGTGCAATTGCATCGGATACTTCTTGGTGGCGTCGAAGTCGGGCGGCGTAATGTACCAGCCCTGGATCTTCATGCCGTCGGCCGACGTGTACCACATCTCTTTGACGTCGCCGAGCTTCTTGCCGGCCAGGATGTCTTCGTTGACGTTGGTGAGCTGCTTGATTTGCGTCGGCGTGGCGACATCGAACGAGACGATGTCAGACGGCACCTGTGGCGAGGTGAGCACGCCGACGGCCCTGCCTTTGACGACGCTGGCGGTCGTCAGCATGTAGGTGCCCTTGGTCAGCGGCTGCACGACATCCGTACGGTCGCCTGCCATCGGCAACACGTACAGGTTCTGCGAACCCTGGTCCTGGGCGGTGAAGTAGATGCCCGTGCCGTCCGGCTTCCACATCACGTTCTGCGGCGAGCGATCCCATTCGCCCGAGACGACGCGAGCGTTGGTGCCGTCGATGTTCATCACGTAGAGCTTGCTGTCCTGCCACGTGTTGCGCGATGCGTCGTAGCCGACGTAGGCGACCCGCTTGCCATCAGGCGATACCTGCGGGCTGCCATCAGGACCCTTGCGGGTAGTCAGCTGCGTGATGACACCGGTCGCGACCGTCACCGAGTAGATGTCCGATTCGCGCCACTGGTACTCGGCGTCGGCCACCCGGTTCGAGCCGAACAGGATCTGCTTGCTGTCGGGTGTCCACTCGACACCGTTGTGGTGCCACTGGCCATCGGTCAGCTGCCGCGGTGTGCCGCCGCTGGCCGGCACCACGAAAATGTGACGGAACGCATCGTCATCGTAGCCGACGCCGTCGGAGCGGTAGTCGAGCCGCTCGACGATTCGGGGCGCCTCGGTCCACTTCGCGCCCTCGGGAGCGCGCGGCATCTTGATTGGCCACGCGTTCTTTGCCTCAACGTTCATGACGAAGCCCAGCCGGGTGCCGTCGGGTGACCAGGCCACCGCGCTGGGCGCCTTCTCAACGTGGGTCACCTGGGAGACGGAGCCCTCGGCGTCCATGTAACGAACGAAGATCTGCGTGCCCTTGGGCTCGCCCTGCGCGGTGTAGGCAATGCGATCGCCAGTAGGTGACCAGCGGGCGTTGCTGCCGCGCACGAGAAAGCGGTTCTTGCTGCCGTCGGCGTTCATCACCCACAGCGACGATTCACGCTTGTCGTTGACCTTGTCGATCCAGCCGCGGGTGTAGATGATCTGGCCGCCGTCGGGCGACAGCTGCGGGTCTGCGACGGTCTCGAACTCCCAGTAAAGATCGAGGTTGAGCCGGTCGTTGGCGGCAGTGTTCGCGGTGGTCGCGGTTTGCGCGGCCATCACGGCCGGCAGCGAGGCGAGGGTGAGCGCGAGTATCAAGCGACGCATGTGTCCTCCAGAACAGGCCAGCGCCCAAACGTGAGCGTAGGCGGCGATTCTAGTCCCAAAGGTCGCTCTGATACAGTTTCCAGACAGATTCCGGACCTATGACGAGCTTCGAATTTACCGACTTCGGCGCCCTGCGCAACTACCGCTTCCCGAGCGAGGCCATGGTCGATGCCATGACCCTGGCGCTGCCCAAGCTGATCATCAGCTACGGCTCGACCCAGAAAGTGCTCAACCAGAAGCTGGCGCGGCACCTGCTTTGTGAACCAGAGCACGTGCAAGTGCTGCACGGTGTGTCGCAGATCCACCCGATCCTGAAAAGGTTAGTTGGCTCCAGGCCAGTGGTGCGGCCCGAGCCGTCCTTTAGCGCCTACGCCAGGATGTTCCCGCGCGCCAGGACCTACGCCGATGCAATCGGCATCGACCTGACCGCCTTCGACGCTGCCATTCCAAGCGATGGGGTCGTGGTGATGGTGTCGCCCAACAGTCTTACGGGCACCATTATCCCCACCGGGTGGATCGACGAGTGCGTGCGTCGCCATCCGCACACGCTGTTCGTGGTGGATGAGTCGTTGAGCGATTTCAGCGACGAGATGCCGATGGTCGAGCGATTGAAGCAGGATCCGGTGTCCAACGTGATCCTGATCAAGGACTTGAGCAATTCGTTTGGCGTCCCTGGCCTGCAGTTGGGATACGTTTACTGCGCCAACCCTGAAGTGATTCGTGTGTTGGACGATGAAATTCCAGTCTGGAACCTGAGCGGTCCGGCGGAGTCGTACCTCGAGCTGATGCTGGAGCACCGGGCCGAGTTCGAGCGCTCACTGGCCGACACCAAAACCGATCGGGCGGCCTTCGCTGCGATGCTTGCCGCGGTGCCGGTCGTGGCGCGGGTCCACCCGGGTGGCGGAAACTTTCTGCTGGCGACACTGAGGGGCCCCGATCCGACCATGGCTGCCAGCATCAGGGTCGAGTTGCTGGCGCAGCACAACATCGATGTCAAAGACGTGTCGAACCGCTTTCACCCGCAGGCGCCGCGCTTCCGTGTGGCGGTGCGCTTGCCCACTGACAACACCCGCTTCTGCCGGGCACTCGACAGCGTGACGATTGCGGTGCCGTCATGACCGAGCCTCGTTAGCCCCACCGTTTCACCTCACCGCAGCCGTCCGATCATTACTTCAGTGGACTTGATGATGGCGACCGCCTCGTCTCCTTTCTTCAGCTTCAGCTCGTTCACGGCGTCGCGCGTGATCACTGCCGTCAGCACCTGGTCGCCTATGCGCAAGCGGACCTGCGACAACAACCCGTCGCTGCGAACCTCGACGACGATGCCACGCAGTTGATTGCGGCCGCTGAGCGCGACCAGAACGCCGCGAGCCGACGCGGTGGGCTTGGACGCGGTCGAGACGCGGCGACCGCCCTGTGCCGTCTGCAGCCGCAGCACTTCGGATTCCGCAATACGGTGGTGGCCGCCGTTGGTCCGGGTAGTGCGCACCGCCCCGTCGTATATCCATTGCTTCAGCGTGGAGTAGGCCACGCCGAGCCGCTCGGCCGCAGTGCGGACGGTCAGCAGATCGCTCACTTCACGTCCCGCACTTCAATCTTCGTGACCTGGCGAACCCAGCGAGCCGGCCGCTTGTCCAGGGGGACGACGATCTGCAGCGGTCCGGTGTCAGGCAGCAGGGGCTTGCCATCACGGGTGTCGGCCAGCAAGATGATCTGGTCGGTGAAAGCGGCATCGACTTCGGCGATGGCGATGGCCACTTGATACCCATCGGCCGCAGAAGCGACCACGACGCGCGCGAGCGCCTTGCCGCGAAGAGCCTCACCGAGGGGCACGCCAATCCTGGCCAGCACGTCTCGTAGTGCGACGCCCTCGAAGGTGGTCCTGAGGCCGCGGTCGCTCGTCACCACCGTCTGCCGGGCGAGTGTCGTCAGGTCCACGCTGAGCGTCGCGCCGTCGAGACCGGTCACGCTGATTGCTCGTTGGGCGAGTCCCGGCGTCGCCCAGGCCAAGGTGCAAAGCGCGGCAGCGACGAGCGTCTTCACGGGATTTCCCATCATCAATAATTCACCTGAATTCGTGACCAAAAACGACCTGAATCATACTAAATTAGCCATCTGATGACCACACCCGTCCCGGCAATCACGGCGCTGAACTGGCTCCTCGCCGGCATGGCAACCCTGGCCGCGTTCAGCCCGCCCGTTGCGGCGCAGCCTCCCACCCTTGTGGTGTCGGTGGCTGCGAGCGTCCATCCCGCGCTCGAGGAGATTGCCGGCCTGTACCGTGCTGCGACCGGCGTCACGGTCGCCCTCAACACCGGCAGTTCAAGCACCCTCGCGCGGCAGATTGTTGAAGGCGCGCGCGCCAGTGTGTTCGTGAGCGCCGACGACCTTCAGATGGATGTGGTCGAAAAGGCCGGCCGCATGGTTGCGGGCACCCGCACGCGCCTGCTCAGCAACCAACTGGCGATCGTTGTGCCGGCGGATGCACCGGTGGCGTTTACGCTGGCCCAGTTACTCGCGGCTCGTGTGACGCGGCTGGCGATGGGCGAACCGGGTAGCGTGCCTGCAGGCGTCTACGGACGCCGCTGGCTCGAGCATGTCGGCGCGTGGTCGCGATTGCAGCCGAAGGTGATTCCGTTCCCAACCGTCCGCGCCGTGTTGTCGGCAGTCGAGGCGGGGCGCGTTGACGCCGGCATCGTCTACGCGACGGATGCTCGCGGTTCGTCCGCGCGCGTCATCGCCACGCTGTCGGCGAAAGATCACGGCTACCTGAATATCGTGCAGCCGGCCGCCGTGATTGTGGGGCCGGCAGAAGCCGAAGGCCGGCGGTTCCTCGAGTTTCTGAAGAGCCCGGTTGCCCGCGCGGTCTTCGACAAGCGCGGTTTTGGCCGGCCGCCTGTCCTGAGCGAGCCCAAACTTCTGGTTGGGCCAGTCGCAGGATGAGCGCCGAGTCGTGGGCGATCGCGCAGTTCACCGTGCTGATGGCGCTCGTCGCCACCGCGCTGACGCTTCCGCTTGCGATTGGCGTCGGCTGGTTGCTGGCTCGCCACACCTTTCCCGGCAAGGCGCTCGCCGAAACCATCGTGTCGCTGCCGCTGGTGTTGCCGCCGGTGGCGACCGGCCTGTTGCTGTTGTGGTTCTTCGGCCGCCGCAGCCCTGTCGGCCAGGCCCTCGATGCGATCGGCATCGAAGTGGTGTTCACCTGGAAAGCGGTGGTGATCGCGATGATGGTGGTCAGCTTCCCCCTGGTCGCCAGAAGTGTGCGGTCGGGCATCGAGCAGGTCGACCGGCGCTACGAAGACCTGGCCGCCACGCTCGGCGCCAGCCCGTTCCGGATTCTGCGGAGCATCACGCTGCCGCTGGCATCGCGGGGCATTGTCGCCGGAGCCATTCTCGGTTTCTCTCGGGCGCTGGGGGAGTTTGGCGCCACCATCATGGTTGCTGGCGCCATTCCCGGCCGCACCCAGACATTGGCCGTCGGCATCTACACCTTTGTCGAGACCGGCCGCGAAGAGGCTGCTTGGGGCCTGCTGGTACTGTCGGCGCTCCTGGCCTTTGGCGCGATTTACATCTCCAATCGGCTCGTCGAGGCGCGGCCGTGATCGCCATCACCCTGGACGTGACACTGCGTCAGCAGGCGTTCGAACTGCAAGTCCGCGACAGCGCGTCGGTAGAAGTGCTGGGCATCTTCGGCCCGTCCGGCAGCGGCAAGACCTCGCTGCTTGAAACTATCGCTGGCATTCGCACGCCCGACGCGGGCGAAATCAGGGTGGGCGATCGCGTGTTGTTCTCGTCAGCGTCGCGCATCAACCTGCCAGCGCGTGACCGCCGCATTGGCTACGTGCCGCAAGACGCGCTGCTGTTTCCGCATCTCGACGTCTCGGGCAACATCGATTACGGTGTCCGCGCAACCGCCGCCAGCCTGCGCTCCATGCTCATTGAGATTCTCGACCTCGCGCCACTCCTGCAGCGACGCGTGCAGAAGCTATCGGGTGGCGAGAAGCAGCGCGTGGCGATTGCCCGCGCGCTGATGACGCAGCCAACGGTGTTGCTACTGGATGAACCGCTCGCCGGCGTTGATCGCGCCCGACGCGAGCGAATTCTCCCTTACGTGCTGCGCATTCGCCGCGACCTGCATGTGCCTCTCATTTACGTGACCCACGACGAAGCCGAACTGTCGGCCATCGCCGACCGTGTGCTGATGCTGGCCGAAGGCCGCATCGTTCGGTACGGTCCTCCCCACTCCACCTTCCAAATCTCATCATCGGAGATTTCTTGACTACCCTCGTGCGCGTACTCGTGGTTTCGTTGCTGGTCGTGACACCGCGGCTGGTCGGCGGACAACAGGCGCCGGCAGTGCCCGTTAACGGGTCTCCGGACGCACCGATTCACGTCGGGCGGATCGATGTCGGCGTGAACGCCTCGATTCCCGCGGGCACCTTCGTCGTCACGAACGAGTCGCTTCGCGACCTCGACCGGAAAGACCTGGGGCAGGCGGTCGAGTTACTGTCGGGAGTGTCGCTGCGGCGCCTGGGCCCTCGCAATGAGACCGAGTTGTTTCTCCGCGGCTTCGACTTGCGCCAGGTTCCTGTCCTGATCGACGGCTTCCCCGTCTATGTGCCGTACGACGGCCATATTGATCTTGGCCGGTTCCTGACCGCCGGCGTCGGCGAGATCCGCGTGTCGAAGGGGGTCACGTCGGTCCTGTACGGGCCAAACGCGCTTGGTGGTGCGATCAATGTCGTGTCAGCCCAGCCCACCCGCACCCTCCAGGGATTGCTCGGGGCATCTGCAGGCTCAGGCTCGGAAGCCCTCGGCGAGATCAACGTCGGTAGCCGGCGGAACCGCTGGTGGGGTTCGACCTCGATGTCGTGGCGTCAGTCCAGGACGTTCCCGCTGGCCGCCGACTTCGCGGCCACGCCGGCCCAGCCGGCTGGCGACCGGTTGAACGCCTCGAACCGCGATACGCAGATCCGCGCCCGGGCTGGCTACACCTCTGCGCGCGGCTGGCAGGCAGCGGCCGGCTACTCGGCTCTGCGCGATCGGAAAGACAGCCCACCTTACGCCGGCGCCGACCCCGCCGTCCGTCTCCGCTATTGGCAATGGCCGCGGTGGGACAAGAACGACGTGTGGGTCATGACCAATGTGACGCTCGGTTCGTCTGGCTACGCGCGCGCAAGGGCCTGGCGAGACACCTTCGACAACGCTCTTCACTCGTACGACAACGCGACCTACACCTCCCAACGCCTGGCGTCGTCGTTCAAGAGCATTTACGACGACCACACCACCGGTGGATCGGTGGAGTGGGGGCAGGCGTTCCCGGCTGGTGTCACGACGCGTGCAGCGCTTCAAGCCCGTCAGGACGTACATCGTGAGTTCAACGTTGGTGAGCCGGTGCGGCAGTTCGAAGACCGAATTTACTCAGGCGGTGGCGAGATCGCCTGGAGCGCGTCGAGATTCGTCGCGTTGGTTGCGGTTGGCGGCGATCATCTGGACACACGTCAGGCGCAGGACTTTCAGCAAGGGGTGGTGCGGCCCTTCGCACTCGCAGACACGGGCGGATTCAACCCGCAAGGATCGATCGCATTCCAGGTGTCGTCAGATGCCCGGTTGCATGCTCTGGTCTCGCGCAAGACCCGCCTGCCGGCCATGAAGGACCGCTTCTCGTACCGCATGGGACAGGCGCTGCCGAACCCGGAGCTGAGAGCCGAGTATGGAACCACCATCGAGGCCGGGTACTCGGGCCGCCTTGGCCGGCGACTGACGGTCTCTGGAACGGTGTTTCGCACTCGCGTTGACAACCTGGTCCAGCGGTTCTTCATTCGGTCCAACCTGTTTCAGTTTCGCAACATTGGCGAGGCGAGCCACAGCGGGGTGGAACTCACGGCAACGTGGCGGCCATCTTCAAAAGTGAAAGCTGAAGGCCTCTACAACTTTCTCGAGCGGCGCAACCTGTCCGATCCGGCAGTACCGCTGCTCGATACGCCAAGCCACCGGGCCGTGATTACGGGCACCTGGACTCCAACCGGGCGTGTTCAGCTGGTAACGGGCGTCAGCCACGAATCCTCGCGGCCGACTCAGACCGATGCCGGCCGCAACGTGACGCTGGCGCCGTGGACCAGGGTTGACGTTAAGGGCAGTGTGCGGGTTGGCCGGGGTGTCTCGCTCGACGTATCAATGGGCAACGTGACCGACCGCCTGATCACGCTGGCGGAAGGCTTTCCGGATGCCGGCCGGACCTGGCGTTCAGGGCTTCGCTGGGAGTTCTGATGGCATCAGGCCGGCCGAGGCGCCAACCCAGCGCAATCCCTTGTTGTGATCGACGCCCATCATCTTGCCCCGGCCCATGCGAATGAGCGGCAGCACGGGCTTGAACCCGTCGGCAGCCCGGATATACATAATCCGGATCTCTGCCTGCGTCGGCCCTTCCGGCGTTTCGATCACCGGCTCGAACTGGATGCGTTCCTGGAGGATGTAGTTGCTGCGCTGATCCGCCGGGATCGCGGCAATCTGCGCATCAGTGGGCGCAAAGATAATTCCG
>JANMUX010000216.1:0-14974 GCA_031392125.1 Acidobacteriota bacterium
GCGGCCGCCAGCACTTCAACCTTGCCGCTGCCAAGGAAGGTGGCCGAATCTGGTTTGGGCCGCTCCTGGAGCACGCGCAAGACCACGCGCGCACCGGCGGCCTCGGCCAGTCCTCCGAGTTCTTCAAGCGAGTGCTCGGCGTCGATTCGCCTCGCGCCGCCGGTGACCAGGCCAACAAGCGCTGCTCGTTCGACGAGCACGGGACGGCGAGTACTCATTGCTGAATCGATTTTACCCTACAACTTATAATCGACCTGCCCATGAGCGAACCTGTCGCGGAGTTTCCTCGCGCGCTTGCCGCCTATCCGGATGCTGCCGGAAGTCTCTGGACCGTCCTGGCCGCGCGCATCGAAGCAGAACCATTCAACGCCGTTGCGACCGCGATCTTTCTGCTCGCCGTGGCGCACACTTTTGTCGCCGCGCGCTTCACCAGGGCCGCACACGAGCTGCAACATGCCAGCAATGCGCAGCTCGCCACGGCCGGATTGCCGGCGCGACCCAGCGTAGGCGCCGAAGTCCTGCACTTTTTTGGCGAGATCGAGGTGGTCTTTGGCCTGTGGGGGCTCCCACTCATGGTCGCGATCATGTGGTCGCGGGGATGGGAGACGGCGAAACACTACGTCAACGACACCGTTAACTACACCGAGCCGCTGTTCGTGGTGGTGATCATGGCCCTGGCGTCAACTCGACCGGTGGTCGTGCTTGCCGAGTCGGTTTTGCGCCGCGTGGCCCAGCTGGGAAGCGGCACCCCGGCAGCTTGGTGGTGCGCCATCCTGATCGTGGCGCCAATACTCGGGTCGTTCATCACCGAACCGGCGGCCATGACGATCGCCGCGCTGTTACTCGCACGCCAGTTCTACGATCTCCAGCCATCCATGCGGCTGCGTTACGCCACGCTTGGGCTGCTGTTCGTCAACGTCTCGATTGGCGGCACGCTTACACATTTCGCCGCGCCGCCCGTGCTGATGGTGGCCCGCACGTGGGGGTGGGACACGCCCTTCATGCTCGGTCACTTTGGCTGGCGCGCCGCCTTGGCGGTGGTCATCTCGACTGTCCTGTATCTGATCGCGTTTCGCCAGGAGTTCGCGAGCATGGCGGCCCGCCAGCCGGTACCGGAACGGGAGTCTCCGGCCGAGGAGGCGGAAGAAGGCCGGCGCCTGCTACCCATTCCCTGGTGGGTCACGACTATCCACCTGGCTTTCATGGCCTGGACGGTGGCCAACGCTCACTACCCCGCCCTGTTCGTAGCAGGCTTCCTGTTTTTCTTAGGCTTTGCTCGCGCCACGGCGGCTTACCAGAGCATGCTGGACATCAAGACGCCACTGCTCGTTGGCTTCTTCCTGGCTGGCCTCGTCGTTCATGGCGGGTTGCAGGGCTGGTGGATTGCGCCGGTTTTGTCGAGCCTGGGCGAGACGCCGCTATTCTGGGGCGCGACCGTGCTCACGGCGTTCAACGACAACGCCCTCATCACGTACCTGGCGACGCTCGTACCGAACCTGGACGAGAACTTCAAGGTCGCCGTCGTCGAAGGCGCGGTGACGGGAGGCGGCCTCACCGTGATCGCCAACGCGCCCAATCCAGCCGGCCAGGCGATACTCGGCCGCTTCTTCGACGGCCCCATCAACCCGCTGAAGCTGTTCGTCGCGGCCGTCATCCCAACCCTGTTGGCCGCCGCGGCGTTCCGCTTGATTTAACTGTCTGCGAGCGGTGCCTCGTTCGACACCGAGGTCGGCTCCGAACGCAATCGGCGAGCGACCAGGACGGCGAGAACGACCAGCAGGATGACGTCGGCAACAAACACGATTCGCAAGCCAGAGCCGCCGATGAAACCGGCGGCCACCGGACTCACGGCCAGGCCGATCAGCGAGGCAGTCGTCATCACGCCGAAACCGGTTGCATGCGCGTCGGCCGGCAGCAGCGATCCCGCCACCGAGTAGATGGTAGTCGTCGCCACGCCAATCGCCAGCCCCACCGCCACCATCGACGCGCCAACCACCCACAGCGATGGCGCCACCACGATCGTTGCCAGCGCCACCGCGGCCGTCGCGGTACCGGTCACGATGACGCGCTTGGCGGACCGGTGTTTCAGCAGGCGCGCGGCGAGCTGCGACCCGAAGGCCGCCGACACCGCGCCCAGCGAGAACAGAATGCCAGAGACGATCGGGATGCGCTGCGCTTCGACGCCCACCTGCGCAACAAACAACGGCAGCACCGGACCGAAACTGCGATCGACCGTCTGCAGGCCGAAGATGACAAACAGCGCGAGGACGAAGCCGGGCAGGCGCATGAGATGCCTGAACACCTCCCATCCACCGCGACGTGTCTCTGCCGCGCGGGTGACAGGCGGGTCCTTGTAAACAACGAGCACCAGGACCATGGCCGCTGCGTAGAACGCGGCGGCGACCAGGAACGAGTTGCGCAGCCCCACAAGCGGAGCCAGCAACCCGCCGATCACCGGACCAATGGCCGGGCCCAGGCGATGCCCCGTCTGCACGGCGCCAATGGCGCGCGCCATGTTCTCGCGCGGCACCGACTGCGCTGCCATCGAGATGGTCAGCGCACCGTAGCCGGCGAACACCCCAAGCAGCGCGCGAAGCGCGAACAACTGCCAGGGGGCCGTCACGAACGCCATGCCGGCCTTGGTGAGGATGAAGGCGGTCAGCGAACGGATGACGAGCACCTTGCTGCCGTACTTGTCGCCGACCCGCCCCCAGAGCGGCGCGCTGATCGCCGTCACGGTCGGCGTGGCGCCCAGCGTGAGTCCGGTCCACATGGCGATCTCGCCGACGTCGGTAGTGCCAAGCTCAGCGATGTAAAGCGGGAGGAACGGCATCACCAGCGTGAAGCCGGTGAAGCCGATGCCGCCGGCCGCCGCGGCGGCGAAGACGTTGCGGCGTCCCTGGCGTTCGTCCAATCAGAATCGGATCTTGACCGACGGTCCCGGATAGACCGAGATGCTGTCGATGAAGCGGATGCGATGCGGGTTGTTCTGCATGACCACCGAACTGGTGCGAATGCCGGCGCCGAAGAACTGCACGCCCTTCATGAGCGACCCGTCGGTCACCCCGGTGGCGGCAAACACAATATCTTTGCCGCACGCCAGGTCTTCGGATTTGTAAATCCGCTTGAAGTCCTTGATGCCCATGGCGCGGCAGCGTTCTTCATCCTCCGGCTTGGCGACCACCAGGCGCGCGAAGATCTCGCCGTTCAGGCACCGCATGGCCGCCGCGGTCAACACGCCCTCCGGCGCACCGCCCGTGCCCATCACGGCGTGGACACCGGTGCCCGACACCGCCGCGGCAATGCCGGCCGACAAGTCGCCGTCGCCAATCAGGCGAATGCGCGCGCCGGTCGCCCGAATCTCGGCGATCAGCTTCTCGTGACGCGGCCGATCCAGCACCACCACGGTCAGTTCATCCACCTGCCGTCCGAGACTGCGGGCAATGGCGCGCAGGTTCTCGCGTACCGGCGCGTCGAGGTCGACCAGGTGCTTCGAGGTAGGCCCGACCACCAGCTTTTCCATGTAGAGGTCGGGCGCGTGAAGCAGGCCACCCTTCTCCGAGGCCGCCAGCACCGCAATGGCGTTGGCCGCACCGGTGGCGCAGAGGTTCGTGCCCTCCAGCGGGTCAACGGCGATGTCGACCTCATCCCAGCCTCGGCGGTTGCTCTGGTCCTTGTGCGCCAGGCCGACCTTCTCGCCGATGTAGAGCATGGGCGCCTCGTCGCGCTCGCCCTCGCCGATGACGATGGTGCCGTCGATCGGCACCGTGTCCATCTCGCGGCGCATGGCTTCGACCGCCACTTGGTCCGAGCCGTGGCGGTCGCCCTGGCCCATGGTGTGCGCGCAGGCGATGGCAGCTTGTTCGGTGACGCGAAGGAACTCGAGGGAGAGGTCAGATTCCATGAATTTGCTGGTCTCGTGATCTGGTGATTGGGTGATTTGGTATTCGGATTTGGTGATTTGCCGGCAGCCACTCGCCGCCAAACAGCGAATCGTATCAAATTTGTTACGCGAGGCGCACGGTGACCTCCGCACCGCGGCCGAGCGCCAGGCGCGCGGCGGCGTCGCCGGCATTGACGGCAATTTCGAGGTGGTCAGTGCTCCCGAACAGGGCACAGAGCTCGCCCGCCGGCGCTTCGGCATAGGTAGCCACCACGCGGGTCACGTCGTGGCCGCCGGCGCGCACGGCAATGACGCCGCCATGTGCCAGTTGCTCGAAGCTGCGGCGGTCGATATTGGTAATGAGGTTGCCAAAGCGGTCGATGCGCACCACTTCGCCGGTCACCTGGCGCGCGTCAACCACCGCCTGCGGAAAGTGGAGCACCTGGAAATCGGTCACGCCTTTGCCGAGCGCGGTCAGCGCAATGCCCTTTGCGAGCCAGCCGGCCGCGGGAGCGAAACGGTCCCGGCCTTCGAACGTGCGGCTGACGGTGGGCCGCGCGTACTTACGTTCGGTCAGCTCCACTACCTTCCGGGGCGGCGCCTCGCGAAACACTGCGGACAGCACGCCGTTGTCGGGCGCGACAAACCTGAAGTCGCCAGTGTCGGCCGCAATGCCGCGGCGCGATGAGCCGACGCCGGGGTCAACCACCGTGAGAAACACCGTGCCGTGAGGAAAATAGCGGTAGCACGCCGCGAGTTCCAGCGCACCGGCCATGACGTCGTGCGCCGGAATGTCGTGGCCGATGTCGACCAGCGTGGCATCGGGACACACGCCCAGTACCACCGCTTTCAGCGTGCCGGCGTAATGATCACGAGTGCCGAAATCGCTGAGGAAGGCAACGATCGGCCGGGCCATGAATGCCCGGACCTCAACCTTGTTGCGCCGGCTTGCGGAAGAGCATCTCGCGGAGCTTGCTCTTCATCAGGAAGGAGTCGGTGACGCGCAGATCTTTGAACAGCTTGATGATGTCGCCGTTCAGCAGGCTGCGCTGCCGCTGGCGAAGCGCCGGATAGGTGCGATAACGCAGCGTCGACTCGTCGACGACCACGTACTTCGTGTAGACCTGGTCGCGAGCCTCGGCTGTGCTGAACAACCCGAGCAGGCAACCGTCAGGCTTGAGCAACCGGCACAAGGCGGTCGCCAGCGCTTGCGCTGCCGGCCGATCGAGATAGTCGAGAGTGTCCCAGCACAAGATGCCATCAACCGATCCTGGTTCCTGGGTGAACCGGCCGGTGAAGTAAGCGGGCAACTGTTCGAGCTTGCCCTCTTTGATGTGGCGATCGATGTCCGCAGCCACGTCCTCGACGCGAATGCGGCAACCGAGCTCCTCGCCAAAGAACGTGACGTTGCTGCCAACGACCGGACCGAGGTCGAGCAGGAGCGGGTTGTCGCCGCCCCGCAGGCAGCCGAGAAATTTCTGGAGCGCCTTTGTGGGATACGACGCCTCCGTGACTTGCGCCACGGAGGGGTCCACAACGGCAGCCGTTTCGCTCGCTCGGCGCGGGCCCAGAATCCCGAACAGGTCGCTCAGCGATCTGGCGTCGGCCATGACGCTAGGTTACGCGCCGACCTTCTGCGCCTGGGGCTGCGCTTGTCCCGGCACGGCTGGAGTGTTCGGCTTCGCCGCCGGCGCCGCTGCCTTGGCGCCCTGGCGCTGCATGTCAACGGCGCCGCGGAAGTGCGCGCCCTCGGCAATGGCGACGCGCGGCGAGGCAATGTCACCGTCGACCGAACCGTTATCGCGAATGTCGACCTTCTCGGAGGCCGTGACGTTGCCGGTGACTTCACCAAGCACCACGACGGCCTTCGCGAAGACCTCTGCCTTGATCTTGCCGTTCGGGCCAATTGTGAGGACGTTGTCCTTCAGATCGATTCGGCCCTCGACTTGGCCTTCGATCGTCAGGTCTTCGCTGCCGCTCAACTCACCTTTAATGATGACGGACTTTCCGATATTCACGTTGTCTCTCCCAATTTGCTGGGCACGCGGCTCACTGACAACCGGCGCGCTGGCAACAGGCGCCGAGGGCGCCGCTGCCGGAGTTTGCGCCGGCGGCGTGGCCGGTTTGACCGACTCATCCCGCTTCCACATCGCTGAATCCTCCCCCTCTGCTGAAAAATCCGCATGAGGGTCCTTAATTTGAAACCCGGGGAAGTGGGTTCCGGTGTTGAAGTGACGCCAGTATAGAAGCCCCCGTAAACCGTTGTCTAGTCCTTTTATTGCTGAGAGTTAGCAGGAATGTTACGATCCAGTTTTCCACCCATGCGCATCTATCTGGACCATAACGCGACGACGCCACTCGACCCGATGGCCGCCGATCGGATGTCCCAGGCCATGCGTGAGGTATGGGGCAACGCCTCCAGCGTGCATCATTTCGGCCAGCAGGCCAAGGCGGCCCTGGACGAGGCGCGGGGGTCGGTGGCGGCCTTATTAGGCGCCGATGCCTCGGAAATCGTCTTTACGGCGGGCGGCACCGAAAGCGACAACCTGGCTATTCGCGGCGCCGCCGAGGCGCTCGAGCCGAGCGGCCGGCGCCACCTCATCACCAGCGCTATTGAGCACGAGGCCGTCCTCAACACCATGAAGGCCCTCGCCAAACGCGGGTGGCGCGTCACCACGCTGGCCGTGGATGCATCGGGCATCGTCTCGCCAGACCGGCTGCGCGATGCGATCACCGACGACACCGCGCTGGTGTCGGTGATGCACGCCAACAACGAGATCGGCACCATTCAACCGATTGCGGAACTCGCGGCAATCGCCCACGAACGCGGCGCGCTGTTTCATACCGACGCGG
The DNA here is from genome assembly GCA_031392125.1 of Acidobacteriota bacterium. GTDB lineage: Bacteria > Acidobacteriota > Vicinamibacteria > Vicinamibacterales > UBA2999 > 12-FULL-67-14b. Next base: position 6,737 of record JANMUX010000216.1, read on the forward strand.
TACAGTCGGCCGGCAAACTCCAGCTCGATGTGCACGCGCTCGGCGTCGACCTGGCCTCGATTGCGGGCCACAAGTTTTACGGCCCCAAGGGCACCGGCGCGTTGTGGCTCAAACGCGGTGTGCGCCTGGTGCCACCGACGAGTGGCGGCCGGCAGGAACGCAACCGCCGCGCCGGCACAGAGAATGTGCCCGCGCTGGTCGGCCTCGGCGCCGCGGCCGACGCCGTGCGCCAGAAGCTGGCCGGCGAAGGTGAACGGCTGGGCGCGTTGCGTGATCGGCTTGAAGCCGGCATCCTGTCGTCGGTGCCAGGCAGCGAGCGCAACGGCGCCGCCAGCCCGCGCGTGCCCAACACCGCAAACATCAGCATCGAGGGCGTGGAGTCTGAATCGCTGCTGATCGGTCTCGACCTGGCCGGCATAGCCGTGTCGTCGGGATCAGCCTGTTCGTCAGGCACGCTGGAACCGTCGCACGTGCTGAAGGCGATGGGCCTGCCTCATGGCCGCACGCTCGGCTCGATCCGGTTCAGCCTGGGCGCGTCGAACACCGGCGCCGACATCGAGCGCGTGATCGCCGTGCTGCCCCCGCTCGACGAGAAACTGAGAAGCCTGACCACCGTCGGTGGAAGAAAATAGAATCCCCGTTTCGTGGCCTGCGTGGCCGTCGTGTTAAAGAATTGATCACATGCGGATTGTCGTAGCCATGTCAGGGGGCGTCGATTCATCGGTCGCCGCGGCCTTGCTCGCCGAGCAGGGGCACGACGTGATCGGTGTCTCGATGCAGCTCTACGACCAGGGCCAGACGACCGCCTCGGGCCAGAAGGCGTTTGGCACCTGCTGCACGATCGACGATCTCTACGACGCGCGCCGGGTCGCCGCCACCATCGGCATTCCCCACTACATCGTCAACTTCGAGTCGCAGTTCGGCGAGCATGTGGTGGCGAACTTCGTTCGCGAGTACGTCTCGGGCCGCACACCCATCCCCTGCTCGCACTGCAACAGCGAACTGAAATTCTCCGAGCTGCTCGACCGCGCCCAGGCGTATGACGCGGAACAGCTGGCGACCGGACATTACGCGCGCATCGAGCGCGACGCATCTGGTCGCTACCACCTCCACCGCGGCGCCGACAACTCGAAAGACCAGACCTACTTCCTGTTCTCGCTGACGCAACAGCAACTGTCGCGAGCCGCGTTTCCGGTCGGACACCTGGACAAGGACACCGTGCGCGCTCACGCGCATCGCTTGAAGCTGCGCGTGGCGGCGAAGCCTGACAGCCAGGAAATTTGCTTTGTGCCCGATGGCGACTATGCCGCCTTTGTTGAACGCAAGGCGCCCGGCGCGCTGCGCGAGGGCACGGTCGTCGACAACGAGGGCCGCGTACTGGGCACCCACGGCGGCGTGCATCGCTTCACGATTGGGCAGCGCAAAGGCCTCGGGCTGTCGTCGCAGGAACCGCTCTACGTGTTGGCGATCAAGCCCGAGGATGCGCAAGTGGTCGTCGGGCCGAAAGACGCGCTCGGACGCACCGACTTGACGGCCTCGACCGTGAACTGGGTCAGCGGTCAGGCGCCGTCAGACTGGCTCTCCATCACCGCCCAAATTCGCCATCGTCATGCCGCGGCATCGGCACGGGTGCGCGGCAAAGACGAGGGGCGCGCCGAACTCGAGTTCGACACGCCCCAAACTGCGGTGACACCGGGCCAGGCGGTGGTTTTCTATAACGGAGATGAGGTACTGGGCGGCGGCTGGATCGACTGAGCTAGGCGTGAACTGCGGTGCTCTCGTGCAGCGTGCCTGACAGGAATCGTTCCGCATCGATGGCCGCCATGCAGCCGGATCCGGCAGCCGTGACCGCCTGGCGATAGATGTGGTCCTGCACGTCGCCCGCGGCGAACACGCCGTCAACGCTCGTCCGCGATCCGTCGTGGGTCTTCAGGTAGCCGTTGTCGTGTAGCGCCAGCTGCCCTTTGAAAAGGGCCGTGTTCGGCACGTGACCAATCCCGATGAACACGCCGTCGACGGCCAGTTCGCTCGCCGCGCCGGTCTGCGTGTTCCTGAGCACCAGCGATGTGACCTCGCCCTTGTCGATGTCTTTGATGTCGGTGACCTCGGTGTTCCAGATGAACGAGATGTTGGCCATCGACATCGCCTTGTCCTGCATCACCTTCGAGGCCCGCAAGCTGTCGCGGCGATGAATGACGGTGACCGAGGTGGCGAGCTTCGACAGGTAGATCGCCTCTTCCATGGCGGTGTCGCCGCCGCCCACAACGGCGACCGGGCGACCCTTGAAGAAGAACCCGTCGCAGGTGGCGCAGGTTGAAACGCCGCGGCCCGACAACTTCTTGTCGACGCCAAGGTCGAGCCACTTCGCCGACGCGCCGGTGGCGACGATCAGGGTCTGCGCGGTGTATTGCGTCTTCCCCATGTTGATGGTGAATGGCCGCTGTGACAGGTCCACCGAGGAGACGTCGCCCTGGATGATCTCGGCGCCAAATCGCTCGGCCTGCGCGCGCAACTCGGTCATCAGGTCGGGCCCCATGATGCCGTCGCGATGGCCCGGCCAGTTCTCGACCATGGTGGTTAACATCAGTTGACCACCGGCCTCGATGCCTTCAATGACGAGAGGCTTCAGGTTGGCGCGCGCAGCGTAGAGGGCCGCGGTGAGTCCGGCGGGGCCAGACCCAATGATGATGACCTGTCGCTCGCTCACAGATGCTTATCGATCAGCTTGGCGAGATCGTCCTTGCCGGCAAGACCGACCACGGTTTCCTTCAGGTCGCCGTCCTTGAACAGCAGCAGTGTTGGAATGCCGCGCACCATGAACTTGCTTGGCGTCATCGGGTTCACGTCGATGTCGACCTTGGCGACCGTGATGCGGCCGCTGTATTCAGCGGCCAGCTGATCTACGGTCGGCGCCAGCCGACGGCACGGTGCGCACCAGGTCGCCCAAAAATCTACCAGCACCACCCCGTGCTTTACCGACTCGCCGAAATCGGCGTCGGTCAGCGTCTTCACATTCTCGGATGCCATTAACTTCCCTCTACCCTTTGGATGCCGGTTTTGCGGAAAGGACACCGGGTGCCTTTTTCCTTTTGGCCACGGGAGACACCTGGTGCCGTTTCCGCAGTCGTCGATATATTTTGACATACTCAGCCGCCGAGCGGTCCCACGAGAAATTGGCCCGCATCCCATTTTTTTGCAGCCGCGTCCAGACTTTCTTGTTGGCAAATGCCGCCAGTGCGGCATCGAGCGTCCGCAACAGGGCGCCGGGCTGATATTCCGAAAACAGAAAGCCGGTGCCCTGCCCGTTCCTGGGGTTGTAGGGCCGCACGGTATCAACTAGTCCGCCCACCGCCCGGACGATTGGCACTGTGCCGTAGCGCAGGCTGTACATCTGATTGAGGCCGCACGGTTCGAAGCGCGAGGGCATCAGGAACATGTCGGCGCCAGCTTCCACCAGGTGCGCACGCTGCTCGTCAAACCCAATGAACGCGCCAATGCGGTCGGGCTGCCCCTTCGAGAGTTGCCGCCACATGTCCTGGTAACGTGGCTCCCCGGTACCGACGATGGTGAACGTTGCGTCGAGCGCCGCCAGTTGGTCGGCAACCGCCGCCAGCAGGTCCAGCCCTTTCTGATCGACCATCCGCGAGACCATGCCGATCACTGGCCGCGCCAGTGACTTGTCGGTAACCGGAAGCCCAAAGCGCTCCAGCAACGCGCGCTTCGACGCCGCCTTCGCCGGCAGGCGGCCGGCGTCGAATGGCTCGGGTAAATACCGATCCGACGCGGGATTCCATTCGTCGGGATCGATACCGTTGAGAATGCCGGTCAGGTGTTCGCGCCGCGAGCGGATGACGCCGTCGAGCGCGTGGCCATGCTCCGGCCGCTGAATCTCGTCGGCGTAAGTGGGACTCACCGTCGTGATCGCATCGGCAAAGTTGATCCCCGCCTTGAGAAAACTCAGCCGATCGAAAAACTCGAAGCCGCTGACCGTGAAGTCGTCCCAGCGCAAACCGAGGCGCGGCACCCACGCCTTCTCGAAAATCCCCTGATACGCGAGGTTGTGGATCGTCAGGACCACCGGCACCGTCCCCAACGCGCGAGCGTAGAGAGGCGCAAGACCACCTTGCCAGTCGTGCGTGTGGACAATCTCAAAGGGCTGTCGCTGTTGCGCGGCGTACTCGATGGCGGCGGCCGCCAGGAACGCGTAGCGAACCGGGTTGTCGGGGTAGTCGCCGGCGGCCTCGTAATAAATGCCGGCGCGGTCGTAGAGGTCGGGACAGTCCAGTAACAGCACGGTCGCGCCAGGGCCGACCGGCTGCTCGAGCAACCGCGCGCGAAAGCGGTGCCCTGCCACTTCAACGGCAATCGTCGCCACCACCGGTCCGTCAGGTGCGCCGCGATAGCGCGGAGTGATCAGGGTGACGTCGTGTCCCAGCCGGCCAAGCGCCTTGGGCAGCGCGGTCGCCACATCCGCCAGCCCGCCGGTCTTCGAGAACGGCTGGGCCTCCGATGCAATCATCAGGATGCGCAGGCCGGTAGATGGACGCGCCTTGAGCTTCGGCTTCGCCGCTTTCGCCATGCCCGTTCAGTGTATTTCAGGGGTCGGGGATCGGGGATCGGGGATCGGGGATCAGCGAGGGATTGGGGATCGGCCCCGATCCCTGATCCCCGATCCCTGATCCCTGATCCCCGATCCCTGTATGATCCCCTGGTGTCTGGCTCATCCCCGAGCAGCGCGCGAGTCCTGCCGCGCGACATCGCCGAACTCAAGGCATTGGCTGAGCGTCAGCCGGAGCTGGCGTCTGCTGCCCAATTGCAAGTGAGCCTGATCGAAACCGTTCGCCGGGTGCAGGGCCGCCTGACCACCCCGTGGATCGAGGCCACGCCCGAGGAACTGCACGCCCGCCTTGCGCAGGGGAAAGCCCTGCTCGACTTCGATCAGATCATCTTCGAGTGGAACGACGTGCGCCTGCTGATCCGGCAGATCGCCGATATCCTGCGCCGGCACGACGCCATCGATGCCGACGGCGTGATCGCGCTGCACAACGTCGGCCGGGCCGCGGACCTGCCCGACCGCGTGCGCGCCTGGTTCAACGGCACGCCCTCGCCCGACATCGAGATGCTGGACGAAGTGCTGGTGTGGGCGGCACGCCCGTACGTGCAACGCACCGCCGAAGTGCTGCAACAGCGGGTGAATTTCGACGGCTGGCGACGCTCGACCTGCCCGGTCTGCGCGGCTGAACCCGACTTTGCCGTCATCACCCCATCGGGCGAGCGGCAACTGGTGTGCGGCCGCTGCCTGGTGCGATGGGCGTTTGCGGCCACCGACTGTCCCTACTGCGGCAACACCGACCGCAGCACCATCACGTCCATGGCGACGCCCGACGGCATCTACCGGGTGATGATTTGCCAGCCGTGCGGTCGCTACATCAAGGCACTCGACGCGCGAAAGTCTGCGCGACCGTTACTGCCGTATGCTGATCCAATTGTGACGCTGCCGCTGGATGCGGCGGTGATGCGACGACAGAAATAACCCGCGAAGGAGTTCACACCCCTCCGTCTCGCCAACCCGGGGTTAAACCCCTAATTCTGCTGTTGCTGCTGCTGGGCGTCGCCGTCGAGCAGCGCCTTGGTTCGCGTGCTCATCCAGTTGAACAGGTGGCGCGTTTCCCAGAAGCGGCTGGCGTTGGACTTGGCGCCAAGTACCACCACCGCCACTTGCTGCCCCGTTGAAGGCAGGCGCAGCAGCGTAGCCAGGCAGTAGCCCGAGCGATTGATGAAGCCGGTCTTGCCACCCACCACGTCGATGTCGCCGCTGCGAACAATCTGGTTGGTGCTGCGAGCGGTAATGGTCTGCTTGCCCGACTGGGTCGTGTAGGTCTGCTTGCGCATGATGGCGCCGACGCGTTCGTCAGCGGATGCATGGGCGATCAGGCGGGCCAGGTCGTAGGCCGACGAAACGTTCTCGGCGAGCAGGCCCGACGGGTCGGCGTAGCGGGTGTTGATCAACCCCAGCTCAGCGGCCTTCTCATTCATCTTGGTGATGAAGCCCTCGGCGCCGTAGGGCGAGATGCGAGCCAGCGCGCGGGCGGCGGCGTTGTCGGACCCGACGAGCAACAGGTTCAGCAGGTCGTCCGCGGTCAGCTTGAAGCCGTTGCGCAGGTAGGTGGTCGAGGCGCGCGACACGTCACTGCGCTCGACGGTGACCGGTGTGCTCATGGACGCGCCGCTGTCGATGAACACCAGCGCCGTCATCACCTTGGTGATGCTGGCTTGCGACCGCTGATCCTGGGCATGACTTTCCCAGAGCACTTCGCCGGTCGTCGGGTTGTAGATGATGGCCGCTTCCGCGCGCACATCGGGAACTTCGCGGCCGAACTCGTCAACTCGGAAGCGCGGCGTCTGCACCTCGCGCATCGTGCGAGCGGCGGCTGCGGCACGGGCCTTCGCCAGCTGAGCGCGACGTGCGCGCGCGGTCGTTGCCGAATAAGCTTTCTTCCGCGGCGTCGTGCGCGCCGGCGCCTTTGCCGCCGTGGTCTTGGCGGCGGCGGTCTTCGACCGGGCGCGCGCGGCATCTGCTGAGGTCGGTACAGCGACGATGGACGTGGCGACAATCGCCAGGCACACAGCCAGTCTCGTAACGCGATTGGGCATCAGCAACTTGCGGGCATTGTAGTCACACTATCTCCAAGAATCAATAGGGTTTATCGTCGTCTGTATTAAGCTAACCCCTAATGGAACGACCGGCTGCGACCGAGTACCAAATTCTGAGGCAAACCATTGCCGACCGCGGCAGCCTCCGGCCCATCCTTGCTTTGTCGGGTATGGCGGTTTGGGCCCTGATCCTCACGGTTGTGCTGGCTTGGATTCCCTATCCAATAGCGTCGGTAATTCCCCTGCTCGTCCTGCTGGCAACGTTCGAGGTGATTCGGCCTTTACATTTTGGCGTCGAGCGCATCGGCCGCTACCTGCAAGTTTTTTACGAAGAAGAAGACCAGCCTGAGCGTCCGCTTCATCACACCCCTGCCTGGGAACGAGCGGCGATGAGGTTTGGAACCGTCCCCGGAACGGGCGGCCATCCTCTATTCATCCCGATATTTTTTCTGGCGACCATCGTCAATGCGCTGCCGGTGCTGTTGGCCCAGCCATTGGCCACGCCAGTGGAACTGGCGGCCCTGGGCGTTCCGCATCTCGCCTTCATGGTCTGGCTGTTCCGCGCAGATCGCGCCATGCGTGTGCAGAGAGCCGCCGAGCTCGAGCAGTTTCGGCTGTTACGCCGTCAGTCCTGACGACCCCCCGCCTTGCTGCGGAGCGAGTGCGATCGCGAGAAGCAGCGCGCGCGGCGAGCCCATAAAGGAATTGGTCTGGTCGAACGCCTCGTCCGGTCCAGATTTTCCGTGCGCGGATCCGGGATTCCGAATCGTCTTGCGATGTCTCTTTCGCGCGTGGGCTGAGCGGCCTGTGGCGCGAGATGAACGCACGTCGCTGCATGACGAGTGATCCACGCTGCGAGGCGATCGGCTGGTACTGCGTTTGCTCTTTGAAGGAAAGCAGGTTTCTAAAAGGAGAGCAAATGAGTTTGAAGAAAGCGATGTCGTGGTACATCGTCCTGGTCGCGTTGTCCACGGCGGTTGTCCCGGCCACGGCGCAGGATTTCCGGGGCCGCTTGAACGGCACCGTTACCGACAACACTGGCGCGGTGCTGCCTGGCGTCACGGTCTCGGTCAGCAGCCCGGCCTTGATTCAGCCACAGGTCCAGGTCACGAGCGCCGAGGGAGACTTCCGCTTCATTGCACTTCCCCCGGGGGTGTATGAGCTCACCTACGAGCTGGCCGGGTTCCAGTCGATCAAGCGTGAAGGTGTCCGGGTCGTTATCAACCAGACGCTGACCGTCGATCAGCAGTTGAATGTCGCGACGTTGCAGGAAACCGTGACCGTGACCGGCGACTCGCCGATCGTCGATACCTCGACGACCTCGATGGGCACCAACTTCACGAAGGAACTGCTCACCGAGATCCCGAACGCCCGCGACGTCTGGGCGGCCATGGCGCAGGCGCCCGGCATCCAGATGGTGGCGTTCGACGTGGGCGGCTCGAACACCGGCAACCAGTCGGGCTTCCGCTCCTATGGCTTCGACACGCAGAACCAGACGCGCGTCGAGGGCATCGACACGACCGAAGGCACGGCGGCGAACGCCGGCTACTTCGACTTCGGTTCGTTCGAAGAATTCCAGGTCGG
>JANMUX010000370.1:0-5068 GCA_031392125.1 Acidobacteriota bacterium
GGTGATGCGGCAGCTGTTGTCATCGTGGGAATGGCAAGGCGCAGGGCCTCGACTTCCTGTGACAGGCTGGTAATGCGCACGTTGCTTTCGTCGATGCGCTCGCGCACCACTCGCAGATCGGTGCCGAACTGGTCGACGGCCAGCTTCTGATCGGCAAACGACTTGCGGGTAGCACCGGCTTGATCGTCGACCCGCGACGAAATGGCCTTCAGCTGCGCGCTGAGCCCTTCGAGCGCGGCCTGCAATTGCTGCTGCAGTTGCTGGGTCTGTTCCTGCAGCATGCGTATGTCGGCCATCATCTGCATCTCGCGGCGCGACTGCGCCGCGGCAGGTGCGGCAAGCAGCACGGCCGCTGTCACGGCCAAAATCGCAGCCCGCGCGCCGAAACGCACCGCGCGAAGGCGGGTAGACAGTCGTCGGCTCATGCCCTCCATCTTACTTTGCCGTAATCACGAAATGCGCGCGGCGGTTCTTCGACCACGCCCCGTCGTCCTTGCCGGCTTCGAACGGAAACTCCTTGCCGTAGCTGACGGTCTTGACCTTGTCAGCCGGAATGCCGAGCGACACCAGGTAAGTGCGCGCCGCGAGCGCACGGCGTTCGCCGAGCGCCAGGTTGTACTCAGCTGTGCCGCGCTCGTCGCAATGACCTTCGATCGTGACCTGCCACGCCGGATATTTCTTCAGCACTGCCGCGTTGGCCTGCAGCAGCTGCTGTCCCTCGGCGTTGACGTCGGAGCTGTCGACATCGAAGAACAGTGGCTTGAGCGGGGAGTCACGGTTGAGGTCGTCAAGCGACTTCGAGCCAATCGTATCCTCCGCCGGCATGGGCGGCACCGGCACCGGTTCCGATACCGGGCTCGGAGGGGGTGGCGGCGGGGCGGGAGGCAACGTCCCGGTGTTCGTTGCTGCCGGCGGCGGCATCGGCCGCGCGACCGGCGGCGTTTTCTTGGCGCAGGCGCCAACCACCATCGTTACCAGCACCGCGAGAACCATCAACGCATTTGTTTTTCGTGTCATAGCTGACCTCAACCTAATCTCGCTCCGTTGGCACCAGCACCGGCACCAAACCTTTCGGCACCCGTAGGCACCGTTCGCACCTTAGGCACCCTCTTATCTACTGCGACCAATACGGCGTCGTGTTGTTGCCGTCCTTGGTAATCTGCCGCAAGTTGCGGCCATCGCGATCGACGGTAAACACTTGCGTGCGTCCGGCGCGCGTCGACGAGAAGGCCAGGTGCCGGCCATTGGGCGACCACGCCGGGCTCTCGTTGGTGCCTTCGCCAAATGTGATCTGCCGGGTCTCGCCAGAGGCGATGCCCAGGATCTTGATGTCGAAGCCGGGGCCGGTGCGAGCCGCAAAAGCGATCTCGTTATGGGGTGCCGGCGACCAGGTCGGACGATCGGCGTACGACTCGAACGAAATCTGGCGCAGGCCGGTGCCGTCGATGTTGACGGTGAAAATCTGCGGTTGACCACGGCGCTCTGACGTGAAGGCGATCTGCGCCCCCGTCGGCGACCAGGTCGGCGTGACGTCGATGGCGGGACTGTTGGTGAGCCGCGTCAGGTTGGAGCCGTCGCGATTCATGATGTAGATTTCGCTGTTACCGTCCCGGGTCGACATGAACGCGATGCGCGTGCCGTCTGGAGAGAACACCGGCAGAAAATTCTGGCCGACGCCCTTGCTCGGTGACTCCATGGTGCCGGCATAGATGTTCGAAATCAGGATGTCGGGCATCCCGCTACGGTAAGAGGTGTAGGCAATCGAGCGGCCGTCAGGCGACCAGCTCGGCGTAATGTTCAGGTTACGGTTGATGGTGATGCGACGCGGGTTGGCGCCATCGTAATCAGCGACGTAGATCTCCTTGACGTCGCGCTTCTCGACGGTGTTTAGCACCGGCTCGCGGTTTCGATCAGACGCAAACGTCAGCTTTGTCCGCGCGACACCCCGCAGTCCGCGTTGTGAATCATGAAGTTCGTCGGCCATGGTGTGCGCATACACGCGGGGATTGGCGGCCGACCCTGTGTACTCGCGGCCGTACGCCGATTGACGCGCCCGCACGTTATAGAGGCGCATCTCGATGCGAATGCCGGTCGGCGTCTTCTGTGCCGTGCCGATGATCACGCCGTCGGCGCCGAGTTCGCGCCAGCGATCGAACGGCACGGCATCAATTGAGCCGGCGGCGGGAATCGACTTGTAGGTGTCGCGCGGGATGAGCGCGAATTCGCGCTCGAAGTTGAGGTCGTCCCACAGCACCTCGCTGATGGTCCTGGCCGCTTCCTGCGTCTCGCGATCCGGCGTCAGCGCGAGCAGGTCGGGCACCGCCAATCGCGGTGGAGAGCCGGGTTCACCGGTCAGCCGTAATTCCACGCTGCTCGGCTGCTGGCCCTGGGGCGGCGTGGCAGGCTGCTGGGCAATCAGCGCGGCCGACGCCACGATGACCAGAGCCACGAGAGCCGGGAGTGGGTAAGAAGATTTCGTCATGGTTATTGTCCGTACGGGAAGAGCAGGCGAACGGTGAGCGCCGGCTGGTCGTACCCGGCAGGAAGGGGCGGCAGCTTGGTGAGCCCAAGTGCCCGTTGCGACACGTAGTCGAGAGTCGAGTTGCCACTCGATTGCTGCACGGCGACGTCGACGATGCGGCCATCTCTCTGAATTACAAACCGCATGGCCGTCGTCCCGGTGGCCTGCTGTCGCGAGCTCCAGTTGCGGTTGATCAGGTCGAGCATGGTCGCCAGGTACTCGGGGCAGCAGAAGTTGGCGATGTCGAGGGTGAGGCCGACGCCGCCACCGCCGGCGGACAGGCCGAACCCTTGCCCCTTGCCGCCGGTTTCGGCGACCGTCGACCCCTGGCGAACTTCGGCACCCTTGGTCGGCACTCGGCTGCGCGGGTCTTTCGCGTCAATCTTGTTGTCGGGCGCCGTCCGTGGCGGCGCCTTGGTTGGTTCGATCATGGCGGGCGTTTGCGCGGCCGGAGGACGCACGGGCTCAATCGGCCGTTTCGTCTCCACCGCCTGTTGAATCGCGCGGCCCCCGAGAGTGGCGAGGCCGCCGTCGCGAGGGCCCACCGCGCCGCCCAGGCTGATCTGCATGACGACTTCAGGAGCCTGATCCTGCGCGCCCCACCAGTCCGAGGGCACGAATGCGACCGCAGCCACCATCAGCAAGTGGGCGACCGCCGACCAGCCCAGCATCGAGCTGAGGCCGTCGGACTTGCCCATCCGCGCCGCCAGCACCTCGGAGACGGCATCCATCGCTACTGACCCGCCCGTTGCTGGGCGACGATGCCGACGCCCTGGACCCCGCCGGCCTTGAGCCGGTCGATCACTTCGAACAGCTCCTGCAGCTGCACGCCTGCGTCGCCGCGCAGGAACACATCCTTGTCGTTCCGCGTTTCCATCAACTGGCGCACGCGCTCGCCGAGCACGTCGGCACCGACCGACTCTTCATCGATCATCACGCGGCGATCGGTCCGGTAGGACAGTGGCACGGTGATATAGGGCCGTGCGGCCGACAGCTTGTCAGCGCGGCGCGACACCGGCAGCTTCACCTCGATGCCTTTTTGCATCATCGGCGCCGCCACCATGAAGATGATCAGCAGCACCAGCATCACATCCACGAGCGGTACCACGTTGATCTCAGACAGCGAGGTCGTTACGCGCCGGCCACGGCGGCGGCCGGTGTTGGCGTCGGGTGGAGCCGAAACCTTCGGCACTAGGTGAAGTTCCTTTCCGAGATGTTCAGGAACTCCAGCGCGAAGTCGTCCATTTCCGACGCGTAGTTCTTCACCTTGGAGGTGAAGTGGTTATAGAAGTAGACGGCGGGGATGGCGGCGAACAGGCCAAGCGCGGTCGCGATCAGCGCCTCGGCAATCGGCGTGCTGACCACGGCGAGGTCGGTTGAGCCCTGCGCGCCAATATTCATGAACGCTGTCATGATTCCCCACACCGTACCGAATAGCCCGATGAAGGGCGTGATGCTTGCAGTCGTCGCAAGAAACGTCATCCGCTTCTCGAGCTTGGCCACTTCAATTGACGATGCGCGCAGCAGTGCACGGTCCACCGCCGTGATGCTCTTCAAGGTTGGACGCACCGCGGGGGTTCCGGGACTGGCTGTCCCCTGCGATTGGCGCAACTGGGCCGTCAGTTCCGCGTATCCCGCCTGGAACATCCCGACCAGCGGGCTGAGCGCGAGGGAAGGGCACACGGCCTGAACTTCAGAGAACTTGGCGCTCTTGCGGAAGACCTCGAGGAACGTGGCGGATTGCTTCTCAATGCCACGGAACGCCCAATACTTATGGAGGACGATGGCCAGGGAAATGACAGAGAAGATGAGCAAGGTGGCCATCACCATCATCACGATGGGGCTGGCCGCGAAGATTAAGTCAGCGAAGTCCCCGGCAGCCGCTCGAGCGGGCGGAAGACCGCCCTCGAGTTGCAATGCCAGGACAATCGATCCAGGCGTCGGCAACAAAGCCTCCGAATCAGGTCCATTGGGAAAATGCGCGCTGGGAAGCGCCGTACCGTGCAACCGTAGCACGCCCCGAGAAATTCTGTCAAACCCATGATACGATGGCAGTTCCGCTCGCCGAGAGATTCCCGCAACACGAGGCGCCACCCGCATGATCCGCTACCTCGCCATCCGCAACCTCGCGGTCATCGAGTCGGTTGCGGTTGATTTTGAACAGTCGTTCAACATACTGACCGGTGAAACCGGCGCCGGCAAATCCATACTGGTGGAGGCGGTCGGCCTGTTGCTCGGCGGACGCGCAACCCAAGACCTAATCCGGACCGGCGAGGACATTGCCAGCGTCGAGGCAGTATTCGAGACGCCGGAGGGCGAGGAACTGATCGTTCGCCGCGAGATCACCTCACAGGGTCGCAGCCGGGCTTTCATCAACGGCGCGCTCGCCACGGCATCGGCGCTGAAGGACCTGTCGAACCGGCTGGTCGAACTTCACGGTCAACACGAACACCAGCAGTTACTCGACCCGTCCCAGCACCTCGCGTTACTCGATGCCTGGGCCGGCCTCCATGCTTCGCGGGAGAGGGTGGCAGCCGCCTTCTCAGC
>JANMUX010000408.1:0-8804 GCA_031392125.1 Acidobacteriota bacterium
CGGGTTGATGCGGAATACCTTGCCGAACGCCGAGCCCAGGTTCTGCGAAAGATTGAGCGGATCGCCTCCGCTGCCACCATCGGCCACCCCGAGATAGAGCAGACCGAACTCGGGACTGCCTGGCGCAGCCAGCGGGTTGAATGCCATGTGGCCGGCGTTGTGATTGGCGAACGGCTGGCGCATGCGGAACAGCTCACGCGGCACACCGCCGTCGTAGGTCGCGGCGGCCGGTGTCTTCGCGGTCCATTCGAGCAGCACGGTGTCGTGCGTGTTATTGCCGCCGCCGGGCAGGAAGTCCGGCACGGGTGTCATGTTGGACGTGTCGAGATACGTGTAGAACTTTCCGTAGCCGGGCGTGCCGGCCTGCGCGAACTGGGGATGGAACGTGAAACTCTGAAAGCCGCGTTCCCGGCCGGTGAAGTTCACGGGGTGGCCCCAGGCGGCGACGTTGATATCGAGATACGGCGTGACCGTCTTGCCGTCATAGCTCACGCTGTAAAGCGGGCCGCGCATATCGTTGACGAACAGCCGCTTCGTCCCAGGCTCGTCCACCAGGTTCATCATCCGTGCCGCCACGCCGTCGATATCGGGCAGCGAGGCAAACTCGGCGACGTTGACACGAATGACACCCTCGACTGCCGGGATCGGCGTCGGAAAAGGATCGTTGGTTTCACCAGGCTGCAGGGGCAACGGTGCTGGCGGCTGTGCCGGCGGCTGCGCCGGTGGTTGCGCTTGGGAGACGACGACCGTCACCGCTAACAGCGCCACGATCACGATCTGAGCCACGGCTTGAACCATAGAGTGAAGTATACCGTCGGGGTGTGAGTTGTTGACCTGGACCGCGGCTTCAACGTCTACTCTGGGCTACCATGTCCGTGAAATCCATTGCCACTGCCGCGTCACTGCTCGCCGTCCTGGCCATCACACCGGGGCTCATCGCGCAGGCCGTACCGCCCGAAGGTCCCGTGGGGCCCAGTCCCTACGACATCGTGCGGGGATGGCAGAAGCCGTTCGCCGGTCCGGGCTACGCGTTTGGTGGCAACTCTGGCGTGTTCGCCGAGTCGCCAGACCGCATCTTCATTGCGCAACGTGGCGAGTTCAAGCTGCCCGATCCCATTCCGGCCGAGTTCACCGGCTTTGCCGGTTCGATCAAGATGAACGTGCTGTCACTGGCCGACCGGCGCGAATGGCGCAACTGCCTTTACACCCTCGACGGCAGCGGCAAGGTCAAGGAACGGTGGACCCAGTGGGACCACCTGTGCGAGGGTTCGCCCGGACCTGGGCCCCACCGCATCCGGATCAGTCCCTACGACCGCGAGCGACGCGTGTGGGTGGTCAACGAGACGTTCAGCACCATCTACATCTTCTCGAACGACGGCCGCCAGCTGTTGAAGACACTCGGCGAGAAAAACGTGCCCGGCAGCGACGCGACCCATTTCGCCAAGCCGCAGGATGTCGCGTTCCTGCCCGACGGCCGCATCCTGATCGCCGACGGCCTCGACAATCACCGGGTGATGATCCTGGACCGCGAGATGAACTACCTGGGCGAGTTCGGCGGCAACGGCAAGGGGCCGGGTCAATTCAGCGGTGTCCACGCGGTTGCAGTGGGCCCCGGCGGGCGCATTTTCGCGCTCGATCGATCGGGCGGTCGCATCAACGTATTCAAGACGACGTCCGACCCGAAGAAAGTGGAGTTCGTCACCGCCTTTCCAGGCTTCTCGCTGCCGCTCGACATCATCGTCAACGATGACAGCCTGTGGATTACCGACCTCAAGCCGCTGCGGTTCGTGAAGCTCGACTTCGACGGCAACCGGCTGTACACCTGGATGGTCCCAAGCGACTTGCCCGATGGTTACCTCGAGGTCCATGCGTTCTCGGTTGACTCGGCGGGCAATTTGTACGGCGGCGATAACCAGTACGGCCGCACGCAGAAATTCGTGCCCAAGCCCGGCGCGAATCCGGCGCAGCTGATTCGCGCGCCGTGGGTGGCTCGCTGACCCGCTTGCGGCGCCTGTCAGGCAACCTCTACGTCCAGGTCCTGATCGGGATCATGCTCGGCGTGTTGCTTGGGCTCGTGGCACCCGACTATGGCGTCGCGATGCGGCCATTCGGCGATGGCTTCATCAAGCTCGTGCGCATGTTGATTGCACCGGTGGTGTTCACGACTGTGGTGGTCGGCATTGCCCAGATGGGCGCCATGAAAGAAGTCGGCCGCATCGGTCTTCGCGCATTGGTCTATTTCGAAGTGGTGTCGACACTGGCCCTCGCGATCGGCCTGGCCGTCGTGAATGTGCTGAAGCCCGGTGAGGGTATTGCGTTCGACCCGGCAACCGTCGACCCGCAGTCGGTCTCGGCCTACACCACCGCCTCCAGGCAGATGAACGGAGTCGATTTCATCCTGCACATCATTCCCGACACGCTGGTCGGCGCCTTCTCGCAGGGCGAGATCATTCAGGTGCTGTTCATTGCCATTCTCGTCGGCCTCGCCCTGTTGCGTCTCGGCGAGACCATGCGGCCGGTCGTTGATCTGCTGGCGAGGGCGTCACACGTGCTGTTCGATATCGTCGGCATGATCATGAAGCTGGCGCCACTCGGTGCATTCGGCGCAATGGCGTTCACGGTCGGCCGGTATGGCGTCGGCACCCTGTTGTCGCTGGGCCAGTTGATGGCCGGCGTCTACATAACCTGCGCCTTCTTTGTTTTTGTTGTGCTCGGCGCCATCATGGCGTTCACCGGACTCAGCCTCTGGAAATTCCTGCGCTACATCGGCGAGGAGCTCCTGATCGTGTTGGGAACCTCGTCGTCGGAAACCGTGCTGCCACGCCTGATGGTCAAGCTCGAACGACTGGGCTGTTCCAAGCCGGTGGTCGGGCTGGTGGTCCCCACCGGCTACTCCTTCAACCTGGATGGCACGTCGATTTACATGACCATGGCGGCGATCTTCCTGGCACAGGCGTGCGGCGTCCAGCTCTCTTGGACTCAGCAACTCGGCCTGCTCGCCATGCTGATGCTGACGTCAAAGGGTGCGGCGGCCGTGACGGGCGGCGGATTCATCACCCTGGCGGCAACATTGGCGGTTTTTCCATCCATACCGGTGGCGTCGCTCACGCTGCTGGTCGGAGTGGATCGGTTCATGTCCGAGGCCCGCTCAATCACCAACCTGATCGGCAACGGCGTGGCCACGCTGGTGGTGGCCAGGTGGGATGGCTCGCTCGACGTGGCGCGCGCCAGGCGCGTACTGAGCGGAGAACCCGAGCCGGCAGCCGACCGAGGTTAGCTACTTCTGCGAAATTTTCGCGAATGCCGCACCGAATGCCGTGTTCGGGACAGACGCCGGCTTGGCCTGCGGCGCCGGCCGCGGCCCTGGGCCCGGCGAACCGCTCTTCGCCACCGGCTTCGCGCCAGGCTGAACCGTTCCGCTCTTCATGGTCAGGGCGATGCGTTTGCGCTCGATGTCGACTTCCACCACGCGCACCTTCACGATGTCTCCGGCCTTGACCACCTCGCGCGGATCCTTCACGAAGCGATCGGCGAGCTGGGAGACATGCACCAGGCCGTCCTGGTGAACGCCAATGTCTACAAACGCGCCGAAGTTAGCGACGTTGGTCACCACGCCTTCGAGTGCCATGCCGGGGACCAGATCACGCAACTCCTGCACGCCGTCCTTGAAGGCCGCGGTCCTGAATTCGGGGCGCGGGTCTCGGTTCGGCTTGTCGAGTTCTGCAAGCACGTCTTTCACGGTCGGCAAGCCGAACTGCGCGTCGGCGAAATCTTCCGCCCTGAGCGTCCGAATCACCGGTGACTTGCCGATCAACTCACCGACCGCGAGACCCGTCTTGCTGGCGATGCGCTCGACCAGCGGATACGCCTCGGGATGCACGGCTGATGCATCGAGCGGGTTGTCGCCGTTCGTCACGCGCAGAAAGCCCGCTGCCTGTTGATAGGTTCGCTCGCCCACGCGTGGCACCTTGAGCAGTTGCTTGCGGTTACGAAATGGGCCGTTGGCATCGCGGAACGCGACGATGTTGCCGGCGAGCGCGTCTGACAGGCCCGAGATGCGCGCAAGCAGCGGCACCGACGCGGTGTTGAGGTCGGCTCCGACCGCATTGACGCAGTCCTCAACCACTGCGTTGAGCGTCTTGCCCAACTGGAAGGGGCTGACGTCGTGCTGATACTGGCCGACACCAATCGCCTTCGGATCGATTCGTACCAGTTCGGCGAGCGGATCCTGCAGCCGGCGCGCGATCGAAACGGCGCCCCGGATTGAAACATCGAGATCCGGAAACTCCTTCGCCGCCAGTTCAGACGCAGAGTAAACCGACGCCCCGGCCTCCGACACCATCACCTTGGTGAGCGGCAGCTGCGGCAGTCCTGCGATCAGGTCGGCTGCCAGCTTGTCGGTTTCGCGCGAGGCGGTGCCGTTGCCGATCGAGATCAGCTGCACGCCGTGCTTCATCGCCAGCTGTCCGAGCGTGCGCAGCGAGCCGGCCCAGTCCTTGCGAGGCTCATGCGGGAAAACCGTGGCCGTGTCCACCACCTTGCCGGTGCCATCGACGACGGCTACCTTGACGCCGGTGCGAATGCCCGGGTCGAGTCCCATGGTCACCCGCTGGCCGGCCGGCGCCGCGAGCAGCAGGTCGTGCAGGTTACGGCCGAACACCTTGATGGCCTCGATCTCCGCCTGTTCGCGAAGCCGCTGCTCGGCGTCGAGTTCGAGATGGCCGAGCAGCTTGACCTTCCAGGTCCAGCGCACGGTTTCAGACAGCCACTTGTCGGCGGCGCGTCCCTTGTTCTCGATGTTCGCGCGGCCGGCAATGCGGCGTTCCGGTTCGGTCGGACCGTCGGCTCCCTCGTCTGGTAACGCCACGCCGAGGCGGAGAAACCCTTCTTTGCGGCCGCGCAACAGCGCCAGCGTGCGATGCGACGGCACCAGCTTCAGCTGTTCGGTGGCGGCGAAGTAATCGGAATACTTGACGCCTTCCGATTCCTTGCCAGGCACCACGGCCGACGTCCATTCGCCGCGTTCCCACAGCAAGGTGCGCAGCCCGCCGACGAGCTCTGCATCTTCGGCAAAGGTCTCCATCAGGATCCAACGCGCGCCTTCGAGTGCAGCAGCGGCGTCGGCCACGCCCTTCTCGGCATCGATGTAGGTGGCGGCCGTGGTCTCGGGACTGAGTGTCGGGTCGCGCCATAGGCCCAGCGCCAGCGGTTCCAGTCCGGCCTCGCGGGCGATCTGTGCCTTGGTCCGCCGCTTGACCTTATAGGGCAGGTACAGATCTTCGAGCCGCGCCTTGGTCGCGGCATCGCGAATCGCCGCGGCGAGCTCCGGCGTCAGTTTGCCCTGCTCGTCGATGCTCTTCAAGATCGCCGCGCGGCGGTCGTCGAGATCGCGCAGGTAGGTCAGCCTCTCCTCGAGCGTCCGCAGCTGGGTGTCGTCCAGCCCGCCGGTGGCTTCCTTGCGGTAGCGGGCAATGAACGGCACGGTGCTCTTGTCGTCGAGCAGCGCGACCGCGGCATCGACCTGCGGCACTCGGACATTCAGTTCTTCGGCGATGAGTTGGCTGATCGATTTCATTGGCGGGCGATTTCAGGAAGGCTGCCGAACCGAAAGCGATGGGGGCCGGGGGCCCCCATCGCGTCAGAGATGTCGTGCGTCTGGTGCGTTACTTCGCCGGGGCAGCGGCGGCTGGCAGCGCCTTACCTTGCAGGCTGACCAGGCGCGTTGCGAGGTGGTTCACCACCGCGGCGTCATTGCGGATCGCGGTGAGGTAGGCGGCCCGCAACAGTTGCTCGCGGCGGCCCTTCAGGCCGTTGGTGATCGCTTCCTTGACCGCCGGCATGCTGGGATCCTTCTGGCCCGCGGTGTCGCGGGCGACGTTGAGCACGATGGTGTGGGCGCCGCCGTTACTGACGACCCGTACGGAGCCGGGCTCCGACTTGAGCACCGCGTCGCGCAAGGCCGGGGGCGCCTGCTGCAGCGCCGAGATCGGCACGAAGCCGAGGTCGCCGCCACGCGCTGCCGACTGTGGGTCTTCCGAGAAGTCGGCGGCGAGCTCGCCGAAGGCCACGCCTGCCTTCAGCCGCTCCATCAGCATTTGAGTCTTGGCTTGCGCCTCCTGCGGCGTCTTCGCATCGTCACCGGTGCGATTGGCGACCTGGGCCTCAGGCGCTGGCGTCACGGCGATCTGCGCGATGTGGTACGAGTCTTCGCGGCGGTTGAACTGCTCCTTGTTGGCGTTGAAGAAGTCCGTGATTTCCTGGTCGGTCACGACGACCTTGGCGGTCACCTCGCGCTCGATTACCTTCTGCGTCAGCAGGTCGCGGCGCAGCGCCTCGCGCATGTCCGCGGCGGTCAAGTTGCGGGCCGCCAGGCTCTTCTCGAACTGTTCGGGCGTGATGTTGCTTTTGCCTTCGTTGAAGGCCTTGTCGATCTCGGTGTCAGGCAGTTCAATCTTCAGCGCGCGCGCCTTGTCGAGCAGTAACTCCTGGACGATCATCTCGTTGAGGATGCCCAGCTTGGCGGTGGTCACTTCCTCTGCCGACGGCGGCGCCTGGTCCTGCGCGGTGCGCCGATAGGTCTTCTCGACATCCTCGCGCTTGATCTCACGGCCGTTGACCGAGGCCCACGTGTCGGGCGACGACGCGGCTGGAGTTGCGGGCGTGGTGGAGCGGCACGCGCCGGCCAAGCCCCCCAACGCGAGCGTGACTATCAGGACAGTGTGGGGGCGGACGAAGGGCGACGTGAGTCTGTTCATCTCGTCTATTGTATGCGGCGAACCGCCCGCACGAGGAATCAAGGCGTGACGGATCGACGGATGATGTCGTGAAGCCGCCTGACCCCTTCGGTTAGCGCGGCGGGTCCGGGCTGCAGAATGTAGGTGGATTTCACTTCGTAAATGTGGCCGTTCTGCACGGCCGGAATGTCGCCCCACCCCGGGCGCGCGGCGATCCGGGCCGGCCGCACCGGCTTGCCACACCACGAGCCGATGATCACATCGGGGGCCCGCGCAATCACCTGTTCGCTGCTCACAATGCGGTCTTTGGCGAGGCTCGCCTGGTCCAACTCCGGAAAGATCGGATTGCCGCCGGCAATCTGGACCAGTTCTTCCGTCCAGCGAATGCCGCTGATCAGCGGCTCGTACCACTCCTCGAAGAACACCTTCGGCCGCCGCGGCAACGTCGCAGCGCTCGCGCGGATCTCGTCCAGGCCCTCGCTGAGCCGGGTGGCGAGTGCCTCGGCTTTGGCCGGCACGCCGACAATGCCGCCGAGTACGCGGATCATCTGCAAGATCTCGGCGACACTCCGCTGGTTGAACGTGAAAACCGGGTAGCCCTTGCGGACGAGATCGTTCGTGATGTCGGCCTGCAGATCCGAGAAGGCGAGAATGAGGTCGGGCTTGAGCGCCTCGATCTTCTCGTAGCGCGCGTGAAGGAACGACGAGACCTTGGGCTTGGCGCGTGCCTCTGGCGGACGCACGGTGTAGCCGGAGATGCCGACCACGCGGTCGCCCTCACCGAGCAGATAAAGCGTCTCGGTGGTCTCTTCTGTGAGACAGACGATGCGCTGGGGATAACGGCTCACAGGCTCAAGGTTCCTTCCATCATCGGCACCGCCTCGCCGGCGACGCGTACCGCGGTGAGGCGGCCGGCGCGCACGTCGGCTTCCAAGTGCAGGTCGGACGGCCGGCCCATTTCGTAGCCCTGCTCTATGTCCCACGAGTGGCTGCCGTCCGCAAGGCAGTCGGCCACCAGCAACTGCGCGGCCAACAAGGCGGTGGCCGATCCGGTCGCCGGGTCTTCGGGCGTCAGGGCGGTGGGTGCGTACATGCGGGCGCGGAAGCTGGTACCGGCGTGCTCGCCGCCTCGGGTGTAGACGTAGACCTGGTCGGTGCCCAAGCCGTCTGCCATCGCGGGCCAGATCGAGTCGTTGACCCGCGACCGGGCCAGGGCGCTCCTTGAAGCGAGCGGCACGTGAAAACAGCGAGGTCCACCCTGGTGCAACCGGTGAACGTGTCCGTCGAAGCCAATGTCGGTCGGATGCAAAGAGAGCATACGTGCCACCTCCTCGACGGACGGCAGCGGCACATTGACGGCGAACGGCACAATCGGCGCGGTGAAGATCGCACGCGTGATGCCATCGGCGTGTCTAACCTGGACGGGTACTAACCCCGCGACCTCTTCGAGGCGAATGTCGGTCTCGAAATCGACGGCGGCTGGCTGACTCATCTGAGCCAGCAAGATCGCACAGCCGACCGTCGGGTGGCCGGCGAACGGAATCTCGCCGGTCGGGAAGAAGATGCGGACCCTTGCCGTGTTCGCCGAATCAGCCGGCTTCATCACGAAGATCGTTTCCGAGAGATTGAACTCTCTCGCGATGGTTTGCATCTGCTCATCCGTCAGCGGATCGGCATCGAGCACCACCGCGAGCGGATTGCCGCCGAACCTCTTGCGGGTGAAGACATCCAGCGTGTGGAACCGCAGCGTCATGACGAACTCCCATGGCGAAGATCCGCGAAGACGAACCCGTCGCGGTCGACTACTTCACCCAGCGTGACGGGCACGTCGCTGGTGAACATCGGACCTGAGTGGGCGAACGAATGGAACTCGCCGTTCTCGCCACACGGATCCACTCCGGCAGGAAGATCGGCAAGAAGCGAGTGGTCGAACGCCCGGCCGGCGAACGAACGATCAAGCTGTTTAGGGTCGATGCAAGTGAGCGTGGCGCGCAGGCCGGCGTCGATCATGTCCCGCGCGTGCGCGGCCGTCGGCTTCGTCTTCCAGATCGGAAACAGTGGTTCGAGTCC
>JANMUX010000473.1:0-16980 GCA_031392125.1 Acidobacteriota bacterium
ACAACCAGTTCGTGGTCCGCGTGCCCGAGCGCGACCAGCTGCGGGCGCGCCTCGACGCCGCGGGCATTGGCACCGAGGTCTACTACCCGGTGCCCTTTCATCTCCAGGAATGCTTCGCCGATCTCGGCTACAAGGCCGGCGGCTTTCCGATCGCCGAAGCGGCGGCGCGCGATTCGCTGGCGTTGCCGATCTATCCCGAGCTCACCGAGGGACAGCAGGCCGCGGTCGTTGAGGCCATCGCTCACTATTACCGAGGATAAGGAAATTATGGAATTGCTGAAGAAGATCGAGTCGAAGCAGGCGACGCTGGGTGTGATCGGGCTCGGCTACGTCGGCCTGCCCCTGGCCGTCGAGTTTGCGCGGGCCGGATTCTCTGTGGTCGGCTACGACGTGGATGCCCACAAGGTGACCGAGTTGATGGCGGGCCGCAGTTACATTCCCGACGTCTCATCCGAGCACTTGTCCGAGGTCGTCACGAGCGGAAAATTCAAGGCGACGACGGACGCGAAGGCGCTCGCCGCTGCCGACATCATCGACATCTGCGTCCCGACTCCGCTGCGCAAGACCAAGGACCCCGACATGACCTACGTCGTGCAGGCCGTTGACGCGGTGGCGGCCGTGCTGAAGAAGGGGCAGTTGATCATCCTGGAGTCGACGACCTATCCCGGGACCACGGTCGAAGTCGTGCAGCCGTCGCTCGCGGCCAAGGGCTTCAAGCCTGGCGTCGATTTCTACCTGGCGTTTTCGCCCGAGCGCGTTGACCCGGGCAACCCGCACTACCAGACCAAGAACATCCCGAAAGTGGTCGGCGGCATCAATGAAGACAGCACGCGCGCCGCGGTGGCCTTTTACAGCCAGGTGATGGAGCATGTCGTGCCCGTGAGCTCGCCGAGCGTGGCCGAAATGGTCAAGCTGCTCGAGAACACCTTCCGCGCCGTCAACATCGGGCTGGTCAACGAACTGGCGCTGATGTGCCATCGCATGGGCCTCGACGTGTGGGAAGTGATCGACGCTGCCAAGACCAAGCCGTTCGGGTTCATGCCGTTTTACCCGGGTCCCGGCCTGGGCGGCCACTGCATCCCGATCGATCCCTTCTACCTCTCGTGGAAGGCGCGGCAGTACAACTTCGAAGCCCGGTTCATCGAACTGGCCGGCAGCGTCAACGGTGCGATGCCGGAGTTCGTGGTCCAGCGCATCATCGACGCCCTCAATTCGCACAAGAAGTCGTTGAACGGATCGCGCGTGCATATTCTCGGTGTCGCCTACAAGCGCGACGTCAACGACCTGCGCGAATCGCCGGCCCTTGAGGTGCTCGAACTGCTGGCCCATCGTGGTGCGATCGTGAGCTACACCGACCCCTATGTCCCGGCTTTCAAGCACGCGTCGCTGGACCTGCAGAGCGTGAACGAGGCGACCGCGCACACGGGCGTCGATTGCGGCGTGATCATTACCGACCACAAGGTGTTCGACTACAGCACCATGATCGATCGCTTCCCGCTCCTGGTGGACACGCGCAACGCGCTCAAGGGCGTCAGCCGGCCGCACCTGTTCCGGCTGTAAGCCTGGAGGCGACATGAAGTTCACGGAAACGCGCATCCCGGGCGCCTGGATCATCGACATCACGCCGATCCATGACGACCGGGGACTGTTTGCGATGACGTGGCGCCCCGACGAGTTCCGCCAGCGCGGCATCGACCCGGTGCTGGCGCAGTGCAACCTGGCGTTCAGTCACCGCCGCGGCACGCTTCGCGGCATGCATTTTCAGAATGCGCCGCAAGCCCAGGCCAAGATCGTCCGCTGCACACGCGGCGCGCTGCTCGATGTCGTGGTCGACCTGCGGCCCGAATCGCCGAGCTACTGTCAATGGGACGCCGTCGAGCTAACCGCCGACAATCGCCGAATGCTCTTCATGCCGGAAGGAATCGCGCACGGCTACCTGACGCTCGCTGACGACACCGAGGCCTACTACCACGCGTCAACGCCGTGGGCACCGGCTGCCGAGTCCGGAGTGCGCTGGGACGATCCGGTGTTTGGCATCGAGTGGCCGTCGCAACCGGTGGTCATTTCAGCCAAAGACGCCAACTGGCCCGACTACGCGCGGGTCGCCGGCACGCGCTAGCCTTTGCGCGGCCAGACTGCCGTCGCGGCCCTGGCGATGGCAATACCCGCATAAGGCACGAGCAACGCGTAGATCGGCAGGATCAGGCGCTCGCTTTTCGGGTAAACACCAACCACCGCGACAAACTGCGAGGCGGCGATCAAGGCCGGCAAGGCCGCGGCCATTGGCGGGACCAAACCTGCACGCACCGCGCAGAAGACGCCACACACCGCGAGCAACCAGCCGGCGATGTAGATGGGCGAGTACCCCCAGCCCGGCGCATACGGTTCGTAGACGCCGAGCGCAAACAGCGTCTTGCGGCCCTGGTGGAGGAGAAATTCACCGGGAGCGGCGATGGCATACTCCACCACCCGGGCGGTTGGCTCGCTGAGGCCGAGGCGCGCGTATCGCGCCGATCGTCCGGGGTCCATCACCAGGTCGGGAGGCGGCTCGTTGCCTCCAAGCAGCGTGACGCCGAACTCGGACGAGGTGAGCGCAATCTGGTTGGCGACGATCCAGTTGCGCGCGCCGATCAAGGAAAACACCGCGATCGAACTGAGCACGAGGGCGCCAAGCCACGCACGGCGCCTCGAGCCGTCACGCCACGCTCGCCAGCACGCGCCAAACACCAGGGGCCAGGCCAGCAACGCGGTTGACCGCGTCATTGCGGCGACGGCGCCGACCACTCCGGTGCCAACCGCGCGGGCGATTGACGGCACCTGGTAGAGGCGCACGACCAAGGCGGCCCAGGCGACCAGCAGCGGAACGTAGAGCGATTCGTTCAGCAGGTCCGCCGCAATCGGCCAATGCTTCCAGACGGCGAAGACACTGCCCGCAGCGAGCGCGCCGAGCCACACTTGATCGCCGGCAATCTCCACGGCAATGCGCACCATCATCCAGACCGCAAACGCCACGAGCATTCGCTGCACGAGCAGCACGCCGAACATGCCCTCGCCCGATACCGCGTGGACCGCCGCCAGGAAATACGGGTACAGCGCCTGGTAGTAGAACGGCTCGCCCTGGCCGGCCGGGGCGCCGCCATTCATCAACAGCCCGTTGAACAAGATGTCGCGTGAATACCACTCATAGGTCATGGGGTCGTCGCCGCCTCGCATGACCATGAACTGACGCGACCAGGGCCATGCATGCACGAATGCTTCGACGCCGGCCGCTACCGCCAGGAGTGGCGCGACGCGCGAACGTTGCCGCCACGCCCCGGCTTCACGGGCCAACCCCCTCAGCAGCAACCAGAAGCTGACCGCAAACGACCACGCGAGCCAGCCGAGCACCACGCCATCGCTCGCCGTCTTCGCGAGGCGCAGCACCCGCAAGGCCGTGACTTGCCACGGACGCACGCGTTGCGTCGAGACGTCGGCGTCGGAGAAAGGCCGTCGGCCAGAGGTGGTCAGCTCACCGGCTGACAACCGGCGTGGCGCGCCGTATGGCGACGAGAAGGTGAGATCGAGGCGGTGCCACCCCTGCGAGAGGGGAAGGGTGACCTCGGCGGTATCGGTCTCCGGCGTGACCGACAACGCGCGGACGCCGTCGACAAACAGCTGGGCCGACGAATCGGGCGCATCGACATAAAGCGTGCGGGAACCTGGAGCAGCCCACAGCTGTCCGGTCCACGTCGCCGAGAACTCCAGCTGGCGGCGGCGCGGCCCGGCGGGGTCCTGGAAGTTGAACCGGGCGATGTCGTTGAAGAAGGCCAGCGGGAACTCATCGGCGCCAAGCGCGAAGTCCAATCGCCGGTCGATGCGGGTAAACCCCTGTTCGTTGAACTCGGTGCTGCGTTCCGGTTCGCCTTCCGCATCGGCGTTGGCAAAGTATCGTGCCCGAAAGCCGCCGGTGCCGGGGATGAGGGTGGCGCTGGTCGCGAAGATGATGACCACGACCATCGCGATCCACCCGTGACGCGGGACGGCAGCGCGCGACGCCAGCCATGCCAGGGCCAGGAGCGCAGCACATTCGATAGGTCCAAGCGGCAGGCCGTGGACCAGGCCACCGGCATCGGTGGGGACGACGAAGTACGCGATCCACGCCGCCAAGGCGGCGTACCTGACCCACCTCGCCCTGCTCATGTCTGTGGACGCAAACTGGCTCGCGCCCCGACGCCGTCCCACGCGACCGGCGCGCGTCGGCACCAGGCCTCGCGCATCAGGAGCCGACGACGCCGTGGAGCGGGCTGCTCGCGCTGGCGTACGATTTTCTGGGGATACGGCCGGCGAGGAATGCCAGCCTCCCGGCCTCCACTGCCAGGCGCATCGCCCGCGCCATCGAGACCGGATCGCCCGCGCCCGCGATCGCGGTGTTCATCAGCACGCCGTCTGCTCCCAGTTCCATCGCGACGGCTGCGTCTGACGCCGTCCCCACGCCGGCATCGACGATCACCGGGACCTTGGACTGTTCGCGGATGATGCGGATGTTGTTGGGGTTCTGAATCCCCAGGCCTGACCCGACCGGCGCGCCGAGCGGCATGACCGCGGCGGCGCCGGCCTCGGCCAGCTTGCGGCACATGACCGGGTCGTCGTTGGTGTAGGGCAAGACGACGAAACCTTCCTTGACCAGCACGCGGGTGGCCTCGAGCAGCCCCTCGTTGTCGGGGAACAGCGTCTGCTCGTCGCCGATTACCTCGAGCTTCACCCAGTTCGACATGCCGGCTTCGCGCCCGAGCCGCGCCGTGCGAATCGCGTCATCGGCGGTGTAGCAGGCCGCGGTGTTCGGCAGCAGGAAGATCTTCGACGTGTCGATGTAGTCGAGCAGCGACTCGGTCTTGCGGGAAATGTCGACGCGGCGCACGGCGACGGTCACCATGTCGGCGCCAGAGGCCTCGTGAGCGGCCTTCATGATGGCGTGGGAAGGATACTTGCCAGTGCCCACGATCAAGCGCGATGAGAACACTCGTCCGGCGATTACAAGAGGCTGGTCCATGGTGGGCAGAAGGCCTTAACCGCCGCCGACGAAATTGACAATTTCGACTTCATCGCCGTCCTGGACCAGGGCCGAATCGTAGGCCGCCTTCTTGACGACCGCCAGGTTGTGCTCGACGGCGACGCGGCGGGGATCGATGTCCAGGGCGGCGAGCAGGGCCGACACGCTGAGCGGCTGCGGCATCTCGTGTGGATCACCGTTTAACTTGATGGTCATGGCTCGGTCCGAAACCGATCGTACCATAGCTGATCACATATAATTGAGAGTTGGAAATGGCACTAACGACTGCACCTGTGTCCGCTCTCGGAATTCCTGGCTTTACCTTCGCCGACCTGCACCAGCCGGCGCGGCTGCGCGACCTTCACGAACAGTTTGCCCATTCGGTCAAGGCGGCAGAGCCCGAATTGTGGGCGCAGTGGGAACAGTATCGTTCAGTCCCAGAGGCGCTCGGTGCCGTCGCTCGCGGCAACCTGGTGGTGGCGTTGGCCCCGCATCTCAGCCGATTCGTGTCGCGGTTGTTCAGCGTCGGCAGTGAGGCCGATGCGCTGGTGGCGGCGACGCGTGCCTACGACGCGCTGTTTCGCTTCAAGATCGACTTTGTCCGCCGCCGCGCGCTGCCGCTGCTGAAAGGCGGCGCACACGTCATTGCCACCGCCGAGGATCACGCAATCGTCGAGGCAGGGACCGGTGCCTCGGCCCTCGGAACGTCTGCAGGGCCTGGGCTTGCGCCCACGCCCGAGGCGGAGATGGACCTCGCCCGGTACGGCTGTTCTTTGCTCGACCGCGAGGAGGCGCTGCGCGCCAATGGCGCCGACGCCGACAAGGCTGCCGTCGCCGCCGAGATCGAATCGCTCAAGCGGTGGTGCGCCGCGCATGTCCATTCGCCCGCTTACCGCGGGTGGGTCGTCTTCCGCTTCCCCGAGAACCTCGACTACGACCACCTGGTGCAGATTCAGCGCCCCGACGCAGCGTTGCCCGAGCAGATGCTTGGTCCGGACGCGAAGCTGCGGCGCCGCCAGGGCTTCGAGCTGACCGACCCGCGCTACACCGCGCGCGAGGTGCTGAGCGAGATTCACTACTGCGTGCTGTGTCACGAGCGCGACAAGGACACCTGCTCGAAGGGTATTGTCGACAAGGAAGGCAAGGTCACGCCAAACCCGCTGGGCATACCGCTCGCCGGCTGCCCGCTCGACGAGAAGATTTCCGAGATGCACACCGTGCGCAAGCGTGGCGATGCAATCGGTGCCTTGGCGATTGTCGTAATCGACAACCCGATGTGCCCCGGCACCGGCCACCGCATTTGCAACGACTGCATGAAGGCCTGCATCTACCAGAAGCAGGAACCGGTCAACATTCCGCAGATCGAAACCGGCGTCCTGACCGACGTGCTGAACATGCCGTGGGGCGTCGAGATCTACGGCCTGCTGACGCGCTGGAATCCGCTCAACGAGAAACGTCCCTATGCGCTGCCTTACAACGGCCGCAACGTGCTGGTCGTCGGCCTTGGGCCGGCCGGCTACACGCTGTCACACTATCTGCTGAACGAAGGCTTCGGTGTGGTCGCGATTGACGGCCTCAAGATCGAGCCATTGCCCGACGACATTACCGGCGGCAATGGCGTGGCACCGCGACCCATCAAGAGCTGGAGCGAGATCTACCGGCCGCTCGACGACCGCGTGCTCGAAGGGTTCGGCGGCGTGTCCGAGTACGGCATCACCGTGCGCTGGGACAAGAACTTTCTCACGCTGATTCATCTCACGCTCGCGCGTCGCGACAAGCTGAAGATTTACGGCGGGGTCCGCTTCGGTGGCGCGCTGCCGATCGAGGAAGCGTGGGCCACCGGCATCGACCACGTCGCGATTGCCGCCGGCGCCGGCCGTCCCACCATCATCGACATCAAGAACAACCTGATCCGCGGCATCCGCAAGGCCAGCGACTTTCTGATGGCGCTGCAGTTGACGGGCGCCTTCAAGCGCGACGCCCTGTCAAACCTGCAGGCGCGCCTGCCGGCCGTGGTAATCGGCGGCGGGCTGACCGGTGTCGATACCGCAACCGAGTTGATGGCTTACTACCCGATCCAGGTCGAGAAGACGCTGGACCGCTACGAGGCGCTGGTACGCGACCTTGGTGAAGCACGGGTGCGCGGCATGATGGACCCGGAAGAGCAGGGCATTCTCGACGAGTTCCTGCTGCACGGTAAAGCGGTTCGTGACGAGCGCGCGCGCGCGGCGGTCGAGGGCGACCAGCCCAATTTCATCGACATGATTCGGTCGTGGGGAGGCGTGTCGCTCGCGTATCGCAAGCGGCTGCAGGATGCGCCGGCGTATCGCCTGAATCACGAAGAGGTCAGCAAGGCGCTCGAGGAAGGTATCTCGGTCACCGAGAACATGAACCCGGTCGAGGCGGTTCCCGACCAGTTCGGGCACGTCAAGGCCATGGTGTTCACGCGCGCCGACGGATCGACGGTGGAACTGCCCGCACGCACCGTGCTGGTGGCGGCCGGCACGGTGCCGAACGTCACCTATGAGAAGGAGCACCCCGGCTCGTTCAGCCTCGATGGCAAGCAGAAGTTCTTCCAGGGTTTCAAGGCCGTCAGGAACGTCGCGCCAGGAGTCATGCCGGCAGGGCAGAACTTTAGTTCTGCCGCTCCCGCCTTCCGTCTCGAACCGGACTCGAACGGCTTCTTTACCTCCCACGACACTGGCGGCAAGTTCGTCAGCTACTACGGTGACAACCACCCGCGCTACAACGGCAATGTCGTCAAGGCCATGGCGTCGGCCAAGCACGGGTACCCGCACGTGGTTGAACTGTTTGCCGATGAGATTGCAACCCTCGATCCTGCCGGCCAGCCGGCGCGCGAGTCAGCCTGGCACGCCATGGTGGGCCGGTTCGACGATCAGCTGCTGGCGCGCGTCGAGCGTGTTGTCCGCCTCACGCCGACGATCATCGAGGTGATTGTTCGCGCTCCGGCAGCCGCGCGGCACTTCCATCCCGGCCAGTTCTATCGCCTGCAGAATTTCGAGCGCTTGAGCCCGCACGTTCGACTCGACGACCATGTGGCGTCGATGTTGATGGAGGGCATTGCGCTGACCGGCGCGTGGGTCGACCGCGAGCAGGGCCTCCTGTCGCTGATCACCCTCGAGATGGGCGTGTCGAGCCGGCTGTGCGCCTATCTGAAGCCGGGCGAACCGGTGGTCGTCATGGGCCCGACCGGGACGCCAACCGAGATTCCCCAGGGCTCGGCCGTGCTGCTGGCCGGCGGCGGGCTCGGCAATGCCGTGCTGTTCTCGATTGCCAAGGCGCTCAAGGCGCAGGGCAATCGCGTGATCTACTTCGCCGGCTACAAGAACACGGCCGACCTGTTCAAGCGCGAGGATATCGAAGCGGCCACCGACCAGGTGATTTGGGCCAGCGACGCGGGCACGGCCATCGTGCCGCACCGGCCGCAGGACGCCCATTTCCGCGGCAACATCGTGCAGGCGATGGTCGCCTACGCGGAGGGTCACTTAGGCCAGCAGACCGTGCCGTTGAAGGACGTCACGCGCATCATCGCGATTGGCTCGGACCGCATGATGAATGCGGTGCGACTCGCGCGCCACGGCGTGCTGCAACCGCACCTCAACCCCAAGCATGTCGGCATTGGCAGCATCAACTCGCCCATGCAGTGCATGATGAAGGAAGTGTGCGCGCAGTGCCTGCAACGCCACGTCGATCCCGAGACTGGCCGCGAGGAGTTCATTTTCTCCTGCTATAACCAGGACCAGGAACTCGATCGCGTCGACTTCGAGAACCTGCAGGCGCGGCTGCGCCAGAACAGCGTCCAGGAGAAGCTCTCGAACTTGTGGTTCGAGCACCTGCTGGATCGGGCTGAATCACAGCTCGTTCACGTATAAGCTGTCCGCGTGCTGGCGCCGGGGACGCGGATCGACGACCGCTACGAGATCATCGACATCCTGGGCTCGGGGGGCATGGGCCAGGTCTATCGCGCTCGCCGTCTTCGACTGGGCGACGAAGTGGCCATCAAGGTGATGCAGGCGTCGGCCGCGGCTCCGGAATCGCGCGAACGCTTCCTGCGAGAAAGCCGCGCCTGCGCCCAACTGCGCCACCCGAACATCGTCGGCATTCTCGACTTCGACTTCGACGCCTCCAACCAGCCGTTCATGGTGATGGAGCTGTTGAGCGGGCCGAGCTTGCGGGAAGAGATTGAGCTCGAGTCGCCGATGTCGCCCTCGCGGGTAGTGGCGATACTGGCGCCGGTCGCTGCCGCATTGCAGCTCGCGCACGATCGCGGTATTACCCACCGTGACCTCAAGCCCGCCAACATCGTCGTGCATCGCTACGAGTCGGGCGAGCGCGTCTACAAGGTGATTGATTTCGGACTCGCGGCCATCAAGGCCGCCAGCGACGAGACGCGGCTCACGAATCCGGCGTTCTTTCTTGGCACCCTGGCGTATGCCGCGCCGGAGCAGGTGACCGGCGACGAGGTGACGGCTGCCGCCGACATCTACGCCCTTGGCGTGATCGCCTACGAGATGTTGACCGGGGCACGGCCCTTCGATTCGGGTAACCGCGTCACGCTGATCAACCAGATGTTGACGGCGCGGCCGGTCAGCCCGGCCGTGCGACATGGCGGCCTGTCGGAATCGGTCGATCGCGCCGTGATGCGCGCGCTCGACAGAAATCCCCTGGAGCGGTGGCGCAGCGCGACCGACTTCGTCAATGCCTTGCGGGATGCGGGAGGCGAAGCTGTGCCCGTGCGGCCAGAAACCGATGGCGGCCTGCTGGCGCGTTACGAGTTGGGCGGCCTGATTGGCCGGGGCCGCCTGGGCAGCATCATCTATCGCGGCACCCACCGCGCGCTCGGTGTGCCGGTGGCGATTCGAATTCTCAAGCGCGATGAGCAACCCCATTGGGAAGCGGTGCGTTCGCGATTCCTGCTTGAAGCCCGCACCCAGCAGGTGCCGCATCCCGGTCTCCTGCAGGTGCGTGACTTCGGCGAGGACGAGCAGAGCGTGTTCCTGGTCACCGACTTCGTTGACGGCCCCAGCCTGCGACAGGCGCTGGCCGAGTGCGGGGTGTTCAGCTGGGCTCGCGCGTCGGTCCTGCTGGAGCAGGCGCTCGACGCCGTGTCTGCCCTCCACCGCAGCGGCGGTTTCATCTGCGGGGTGAACCCCGACATGGTGCGCATTAGGGCAGGTGGGACTGGTGGGGCTGGTGGGGATGTCGGTGGCGACAAACCTTTCTTGTCCGCCGAAGCGCGCAGCGCGAAGGTGGAAGGTTGGTCCGAACAGATCGTCGTTTCGTCTGCCGGCATCCGGTCCGTCCAAGACGTGCTGGCCACCATGCGCGAGCAGGAACTGCGCGGCCAGGAAGCCAGCGAGCACGAGTTGCCCTACGTGGCGCCTGAAGTCTTGATGGGCAGCGCTCCGAACGCGCGCGCTGATGTGTTCACCATCGGGGTCCTCGCGTACGAAATGCTGACCGGCCGTCTGCCTTTCAAGGCCGCCTCGGTACCGGAATTGTTGGGGCAGATGCTGCAGGTCAAGCCGGTGCCGCCGTCGCAACTGGTCGGCACCGTGCCGGTCGCGGTCAGCGACGTCATCATGCGGACGCTGGCCTGGGATCCGGCGAGTCGCCTGGCGACCACAGGCGAACTGGGCGCCGCCATTCGCGAGGCGACATGATGCCAGGCGGGCCGATCTCCGCGACCCGGCCCCGTCTCGAAAGGGTCAGCTGGGGATTCATCGCGGTCATGATCGCGGCCGGTGTGCTGTATTCCTGGTCGCTCGACCAGCTCTATTTGGTCCACGACGAGGTGGTGTACGCGATCAACGCGCACGCAATCGCCACGACTCTGCGCGATCTCAATGGGCAATTGTTGCCGGTGTCGATCTACGTCACCGGAGGGTTCTTCGCGACACCCGTGAACATCTACTTCACCGCTCTGTTCCTGAAGGTCCTGCCCCTCGCGGAAGTAACGACGCGATTACCAAGCGTGGTGGTAGGCCTCGCCAACATCGTGCTACTGCATGCCGTGGCGAGACGGGTGTTCTCGCGGGCATGGCTTGCCGCCGCGGCCGCCGGCCTGTTCGCCCTGACGCCGGCGCACTTCATTCACAGCCGGCTGGCCACCGATCACGAATACGCGGTCACCGCCGTGCTCGCCTGGACGGTGTGCCTGATTGGACGCAACTCGTTTTCGGTGCCGCGGCTGTTTCTGGCTGGCGCCATCCTCGGTGCTGGTGTGTATACCTACCTGGGTGCGCTCATCATCATGCCCGCGTGCGCGGTGGTCACCTGGCTGCTGCTGTGGCGCCACGGGGTGCGGAGGTGGCAGCCATTCGTCGCGGTGGCCGGCGGATTCGCGCTGGTGCTCGTGCCATTTGTCGCCTGGCATCTCTCGCACCCAGTCCAGTACCTCGATCAAATGAAGATGTATTCGTTGGGCGAAACGCCGGCGGCCAGTGCCATCAGCTTTACAGATCGCGTGGCGGCATACTGGGCCTACTTCAATCCGTCTTTTCTGTTCTTCGCGGGCGATACCAGTCTGATCAACGGCACCCGATATGCGGGCGTGTTCCTGTTGCCGGTGCTTGTCCTGCTGCCGATCGGCCTGGCACGCCTGACGACCTACGGCGTGACGACGACGACGCTTGTGACATTGAGTTTGCTGGCGTCGCCGCTGGCTGCGGCAGTGGTAGGGGAGCGTTACCGCATCAATCGAGCATTGGTGTTGCTGCCGTTTGTGTCGTTGGTTGCCGCCATGGGGGTTGAGGCGTTGTGGGCCGCCGGGCGGCGCAGTTCCCGCGGACTGGCGTTGCTCTTGATGATCGCCATACCGCTCCAGTTCGCCGGTTTCTATCGCGACTACTTCGGCGACTACCGGGTGCGTTCGGCGCGGTGGCTGGAATACAACATCGGCGGCGGTTTGGAAGAGATTATCCGCCGGCAGCCGTCACCGCCGGTGCCGGTCTACATTGCCGACAACATCCAATGGGCGCCCTACTACTGGCAGTTCTATCTCGCCAAGCACCGGCGCCCCGAGCTTGCGCACGACACCATTCATGTCGACGTGCAGACGCTTGATGTTCGCACCATCCCCGCGGGCAGCTTGCTGTTGTGCCGCGCGCTCGATGAGCGTGCCTTGATGGCCGCTGGCCTGACGCGCGTTGCGGCCATTCCCGAGCCCGACGGCGTGCCCTGGTTCTCGGTCTTGCGCAAATGACTGGTCAGCGTCTCGACCACTGGCTGGCGCATCCGCGACTGCCCGCGATCGCCGCCGCCATCTCGCTGGCGCTCGGGTTGCTGTTCATATTTATTTGGGCACCGCATCCGTGGGGCTGGTTCGGCATCGACCAGTACCATCAAATCGCCATCGACCTGGCGGCGGGCCGGCCCTTCCCGACCATCGACGTGCCCTGGGGCTACGGCTATTTCCTGGCGGGTTTCTATTGGGTGTTCGGGCCCACGCCAGTACCGGCCCTGGTGGCGCAGGTCGTACTCAACGCATTGGTGCCGGTGCTGGCTTACCGAGTGGCGTTGCGCTTATTCGATCGGCACGTCGCGGCGGTCACCGCCGTACTAGTGGCGGTCTTGTCGTTCAATACCGTCTACGCATCCACGGAAGCGTCCGACTCGGTTTGCACGTTCCTGTTCATGACGATGCTGTGGACCTTCGTCGAGGGGCGCCAAGGCGACCGCTGGACGCTGTTCGCGGCGACCGGCGCGTTGCTCGGCCTCGCGGCGCAGTTCCGCCCGAACCTGTTGCTGCTGCCGTTGGGGCTGGCGGCGCTCCACGTGGTGACTCGCCGCTTCGCGTGGCGAGCCTTCCGGGACGGGCTGCTGATCGTGGTGGTGGCTGCCGCGATGCTGACCCCCTGGACCCTGCGCAACTATCGCCTGACCGGCGAGTTCATCCCCACCAGCACGCACGGGGGCGTGCAGTTATGGTACGGCTCCCTCGAGACCGGGCCGTTCCTGACCAGCCGCGCGCACAACCCTCGCCGGCTGTTCGAGACGCCGCCGTTCGACTACACGAGCCTGGTGAGGCAGCCGATTCTGTTCCGCGTGTCGATGACCTGCCCGCCCGGCCGGGCCGATGGCGTCGCCCTGCTTTATCGTACCGACGCCGACCCGACTGTGCAGCGCGTAGACCTCGTACAAGATGCCGACCGCTACTGGACCGGTGCGGTGCCCGCGCTCGGCCGCGCCGGTCGGCTCTACTACTGGCTTGAGGCCACCTGGCCCCAGGCCACTGTGCAACCGCCGGTTCGCAGCTCGCCGCCGGGCGGCGCCGCCGATCCCTTTGTGTATTTCATCAGCGCCGATCACCTCGGCGACCTCGATGCCGACGCGATGGTGTGGGATGTGTTCGACCTGATCAGGGTTCTTCGTCACCTCGCGTGGCAGGAACCCCTGGCGACCGCGGCTCTCCTCGATCACGATGGCAATGGACAGGTGAACGAAAGCGACCTCCGCGGGCTGCTGCAATTGATGCTGACGCACCTGGATAGGGGAGGGCCGCCAGTGGACCGGCTGTCGGGCCTGCGGATCTCTGCCGCCGACGTGCGCGTCACCTTTGTTGATGGCAGCGAGCTTGTGGTGCCACGGGAGTGGACCGGCGTGTTTACCGACCTGCAGGTCTCCGACGGCATGGCAGCGTCGGTACTGAGCGCGCGCCGGCGGGTGGGCGAGCATCGCGCGGCCCCCAAGGAACCCATGTCGGAGCGGTGCCTCGCGCCTGGTGAGGTCACCATCAATTCCCCCTTCTATCGGGTGCAGCCACACGAGATGCGCCGCTACACCGCCCTCGCGTTGGACAACATCGGCCGTGATCCGTTGGCCTACGCCTGGAGCGTCCTCTATCGCAGCGTCCGCCTGTTCGTCATCCTCGGCAGCGACGACCAGGGCACCGCGCACCAGTTCGCGAACAGCCGCTTGGTCTACATGCTGGGAACCGCGGTGTCGGCAGGCTTCTTCCTGCTGTTCCTCGCCGGCGCCTGGATCGGCTGGCGCCGCGGCTATGCCGTCCTGGTGCCACTCGCGGTGATTGCCTCACTGCCCGCGACCATCGCATTCGTCCTGATCAACATGCGTTACACCGTCACGGTGCAGCCCTTGCTCTTGATGTTCGTGGCGGTGTCGGTGGTGGCGGCACTCGAACGAGTTGGCCTGATGCCCATCCAGGGTTCGCGGGTCGAGTCGCCAGGACCTCAACGTGCGTAGCCGCGAGATCGCGATTGTCGTAGTCCTGGCGACGTTACTGACGGCGCTCTATGCGACCCGTCTCGCGTTCGCTCCCATTTATCTCATCCACGACGAGATCAATTTCTCGCTGCAAGCGGCATCGATTGCCGATTCGGGAAGAGACTTGAACGGCCGGTTGCTGCCGGTTTATTTTTCCGAGCCCGAATTTACCGCCGGCCGCGATCCCCTGATGATTTACGCGACCGCGCTGGCGCTCAAGGTGCTGCCGCTGTCGGAATCGGCGGTCCGGCTGCCGACGGCGCTGCTGGGAGTGATGAATGTGCTGCTCCTCGCCTGGCTGGCGCGCCTGCTGCTCGGCGACAGCCGCCTGGCGATTGCCGCCGGGCTGCTGCTGGCGCTGTCTCCTGGTCATTTCATTCACAGCCGGCTGGCCCTGAGCGTGCTGTATCCGCTGCCGTTCGTAATCGTGTGGCTGATCGTTCTCTGCAAAGTGGACCAGGGTGCCGGCCGTCGCTCGGTGCTGGCGAGCGGCGCGGTGCTGGGACTTGGGATCTACGCTTACCTGGCCAGCTGGGTGATGATGCCGCTCTATCTCGCGCTGACCGCGCTGTTGCTGGCCGCTCGAGGTCGCTTCGCAGTCACGCGGTGGGCGCTCGCCGGCTTCGCCATCGTCTTGATCCCGATCGTTTTGTGGAGCGTCGCCCATCCCGAACGTTATGGCGACCTGCTGCGCGCCTACCGGCCCGGCGAGGTCACCGCTCAATCCACCGTGATCGACGCCACCAACGCCATCACGCCAGGAGACTGGCGCAGCCGGCTCAGTGAGTGGTGGCTGTACTTCGATCCGACCTACCTGTTTCTCTCTGGCGACAGCAGCCTGACCAACTCGACGAGACGCGCCGGTCTGTTCCCGCTCGCCATGGCCGTCTTTCTGCCGGTGGGGCTCTGGCGTGCGGCCCGGCGTCAGGGCGTGGAACGGGTGATTGCAATCGGCTTTGCCACGGCTCCGTTGGCGGTCGTGCTGACTGGCGTGTTGCACCTGCACCGGTATCGCGGTCTGTTCGTGTTGCCTTTCGGCGTGCTGCTGGCGACGTATGGATTGCAGGCGTTTCTTGCATCGCCCAAACGTGCCTGTCGTATTGTGGGCGTGCTGTTGCTCGCTACGGTGCCGCTACAATTCTGGGATTTTTACCGCGACTACATGGGTCCATACCGCGTGGCTTCGAGCGAGTGGTATGGCGGCAATCTCCGCGGCGCACTCGTGGAAGTCATTCAAGACCCGCCGGAATCGGGTCGGGCCTATGTCAGCAGCGGCATTCCGTATGCCGACGTCTACTGGCAGTTCTATTCCCGCGCACTGAACGGAGAGGCGACGACACCTCCCGCGATTCTCGACGCCGATTCCGAGGTGCCGATGCTTGCGGCCGCGGGCTCCGTGGCGGTGGCTTCCGCCCGCGAACCGCTGGCAGCCACGTTGGATCAAAATGGATGGCGCCGAAGCCTGGTGGTGACCGAGCCGGCCGGTCAACCGTCGTTTATCGTGTTTCGGAAACCCTGACCCTTGACGAAGCGGGTTGACTTCAGCAGCGTTCTGCCACATCTTTGAACCGATCGATGCCTGAACTGCCATTCGATCCGCCCGCCGGCCGTCCGCTTCACAACGAGACCGTTGTCTTCACCGGCAAGCTCTGGTCCTTCGGTCGCAAGGAAGCGCGCGTGCTCGTCGAGGAACTCGGCGGAGCCACCGATGAGGACGTCACCGTGCGCACCACGTTGCTGGTCGTTGGCGCCGCCAGCTATCCCGACGGTGCCCCCGACTTGTCGGTGCTGCTCGACGACACCAGCACCCAGAACCAGAAGCTGCGGCGCGTGGCCCAGATCAACGCCGAGACGCCAGGCCGCATTCGCGTGCAGTCCGAAGACGAGTTCTGCCGCCAGGCCGGTCAGCCTGCCGTCGCCGAGCGCCGCACGCAGCATTACGGCCAGAAAGACATTCTCGCGATGTACCCGGCGCTGCGCCTCGACCATCTGCGCTACCTGGAAAAATGCGGACTTATTCAACCCGCCTTCAAGAACAACGCCGATACCTTCTTCGGTTTTAGCGGCCTGACCACGCTGCGGCAGTTGGCCGGCGAGCTGCAGCAGGGCGCGGCCTTCCGCGCAGCCCTGCGCAACCTGCAGGCCTCGCGCATTGGCCAGCTGGCCTTTGACTTCAGGCTCGATGCCCAGCCGGCGCGCATCATCGACTTGAAGTCGCGAGCAGGCACCCGCAATGCTGGCACCGCGGGCACTCTGGGCGCCTTGACCACGGGTGGCGCGAGGGACCTTTCTCCCGCCGAACAGTATTTCCTGATGGGTTCGCTGCTGGACGATGGGACGCCCGAGCGGGTGAACGAGGCCGTCAAAGCATATCGCCGCGCTCTCGAGGATGACCCCGACCTGGTGGCAGCCATCATCAACCTGGCCAACATCCGCTACTCACGCGACGAGCTGGCAGAAGCGCAAGCGCTCTACGAGCGCGCGATCGCGCTCGATCCGTCGTACTTCGAAGCGCACTTCAATCTTGGCAACATTCATCACGACCTTGCCCGCTACGGCGAGGCCGAGGTGTCGTACCGCGAAGCGCTGGCGCTGAACAATACCTACGCCGACGGGCACTTCTATCTGGCGGTCACGCTCGAGAAGATGGGCCGGTCAGTCGATGCGCGCACGCACTGGCGGGCCTACGAACGGCTGGCCCCGCA
>JANMUX010000502.1:0-3060 GCA_031392125.1 Acidobacteriota bacterium
CACCGTCAACCGGTGGTCTCCGGTGACGATGGTCTCGAGCCTGGTTCCGTTCGGGTTGCACCATCCGATCAAGAAGCTGTTTTGGGCGGGCGACGAAGAGGATACCTTCCCGACGGCGTATCGCATGAATACGCGGGAGCAATTGCGGACCGTGTTTGCGGCCGGAGGATTCGAGGAGCGCCACTTCGCCTACGTCGATGACTTGTCGGTGTTCGGCCGTTTCAAGTCCCTGAACTACGCGGAGCTGGTCGCCTGGCGGGCGTTGAAAGGTCTGCGCTTGAAGTATCCGGAGAACTGCCTGCTCGGTGTCTACGAGAAGGCCGGCAACTGACGCTCGCCTCCCGAGGAGCTCGACGTGGTGACCTGGGTCACAGAAAGCACAGAGAGCGCAGAAGGTTTTTCATAAACTACGTTGCGTGAAGCAGATCGTCTGTGTTGCCGGCATTGTGGCCGCACTGGTCGTGGCCACTCCGTCAGGGGAACGCCAGCCATCAGGGGCGGCACCACTCGATCGGGTCTCGGCCGATGCCGCCAGGCTGCCCCGGCTGCGCAGCCTCCTGGTCAGCCACAAGGGCCAGCTGGTCCTCGAGCGTTATTTCAATGGCGCGCGGGCGATTCAAGCCGCCAACATCAAGTCGGCGTCGAAGAGCGTGATCTCCGCGCTGGTCGGCATCGCCATCGCCAAGGGGCACATTCCCAGCGTGAACGAAAAGGCGGCACGCTACCTCCCGGAACTGGCGGGCGATTCGGACAGCGTCAAGCGCGGCATCTCGATCGAGGATCTGCTCACCATGCGCTCGGGTCTCGAGTCGACCAGCGGCCGTGGCTACGGCGCGTGGGTCCAGAGCAAGCACTGGGTGCGCTATGTCGTGTCGCGCCCGATGATCGATCGGCCAGGGCAGCGCGTCGAGTACAGCACCGGCAGCTCGCACTTGCTCTCGGCGATCCTGACCAAGGCGACGAAGATGAGCACCTGGCAGTTCGCGCAACAGGAGCTGGCGAGGCCGCTCGGCTTTTCACTGGCGCGGTGGACGCAAGATCCGCAAGGCATTTTCTTTGGCGGCAACGAGATGTCGATGACGCCGCGGCAGATGGTGCTCTTCGGAGAGCTCTACTTGAACCAGGGGCGGGCCGGGGGCACGCGAGTGCTGTCAGAGGACTGGGTCGCCCGGACGCGTGAGCCGCGCGGCCGATCCCGGTGGGGCAGCGATCGCGAGTACGGCTACGGTTTCTGGATTCGCGAACTGGCCGGCCACGACAGCTATTACGCCTGGGGCTACGGCGGCCAATTCATCTTCATCGTCCCCGACCTGCAGCTGGTGGTGGTGACGACCTCCCGGCCCGATGTCAGCCGCGAGCGGCGCGATCACCTCGGCGCGATCTACGACCTGGTCGAGCAACAGGTGATTCCGGCGATTCGTCGGTAGGGCACTCAGTCACCCTACTGCTGGCCTGAAATTACGGGAGTGCCGCCTTGGCCCACCGCAAGGTGGGCGAAGGCTGGTGCGCCCAGTAAGACTTGAACTTACAACCTTTGGCTTCGGAGACCAACGCTCTATCCAGTTGAGCTATGGGCGCGTAGCTCAACATCATATCAGACCGACTCTTGAACCGACGCTGGCGTTGCCTCCAGGGGCACGCAGATGGCGAAGATGCAGCCCTGTCCGGGAAGATTACGAATCTCGATTTCGCCACCATGGGCGCGCACTGCCTTGCGCGCGATCGCCAGCCCCATGCCGAGGCCGGTGCGATCGCGGCCGCGGCGGTCACTGAACGTCTTGAACAGGTCACCCTTGTCGGCGGGAATGCCGCCGCACTGGTCCTCGACCTCGATGCAGAAATTCTGGTCTGCGGCGAACGCCCTGAGCGTGACCTGTCCACCCGTGGGGGTATTTTTGAACGCGTTGTGCAGCACGTTCATGACCGCCGAGCTCAACAGTTGGGGATCGGCATCGACCGTCAAGGCATCTTCGATCGGCGAAACCTTGAAGGCCACTTGCCGGTACTCGGCGTGCAGCAGACCGGTGGCGGCAATCTCGTCAACGAACGCCGCCACTGGCAACCGTACGGTCCGTCGAACATTGGCGACGAGGCGAACTTCCGACAGGGTGCGGTCGATCAGGTCGCGCAACGCCATGAGACTACGACCCAGCATGGCGCCGGTGCTGCCGTTAATCGCCACGTCGCCCCGCTTCAGGGCGTGAAAGGCGAGGAACGCCGTGCTCAACATGTCGCGCGCTTCATGGGCGGTATGGCCCAACCGCTCAACCTCTTCGCCCTGGCGAGTCTGGCCGGTGATGCGTGCGTGCTCGGTTACCGCGCCGGCAATGGCGACATCCAGGCAGTGGTTCAGGGTTTGGAACTCCTCGTTGCTGATGGGCGTGTTGCTCTCCACCGCCAACTCGGTCACCACCTGGCAGATGTCGCCGTAATCCTGGACCACCTGAGACACGCTATATCCCTGCGCGATCATCTCGGCGCCGTGGTGCGTGGCGGTGACGCCGATGTTAGTGTCGGGAAACGGCTGACCCGAAGATTCCAGCCGCAGGGTCTCCGCCAGTTGAGTTAGAAACAACGGCACGCCGTACTCGAGCTCCTGGCTCGACACTGACGGCCAGGTGCGGCGCTGGACGCGCAGGCGCGTGCGTTCGATGATGGTCTGCCGCTCGGCGACGATGAATTCTTGAAGCATTTGAAGCAACCTTGCGGTGTTGGCCACGCAGGCCAACGACAAAGGGACGAGCTTCGGAAGGTAACTCAATTGGAGTAGGTGCACTGTGCTGGATTGCACACCCAGGGCGTTCCATCGAGATCCCGAACGTCTACTGAGGTACCGAATATAGTCGTCCCACGGAAGACTTTCCGGGCCGTCGTGCCTGCGTCATCCGGTGTCTCTCTCTATGAAGACCGTGTAACCGGTCGTGGCGGCAGCCTTGCAGTAGGCGGATGCAGCATGGATGATCTAGTCTCGTGAACCGCGCTGCCGGCGACCGACGTGACCGTGTTCGATTCGAGGTCTTCGGATTCTTCTGGGGCAACCTCGACGTTCGCGAGCCTGTG
>JANMUX010000509.1:0-6626 GCA_031392125.1 Acidobacteriota bacterium
CCAACGGGCTGCGACGATTGCTGATTGAGCAGCCGTCCCGGCGGCCGTACCGGCACATCGTGATCGCGCTCCGACGACCCGTGCGAGCGTGTCCTGGCGGATGTTGATCTTCAGCCCGGTCTTGGCCTTCTGCATGTAGGCGCCAAAGAACTTGTCGCGGCGCATGTTCACCAACTCGTCGCGCAGCACGTCCTTGCCTGACGCGACTTCGGTGTCGGTCACGCCGACCTTTTCGACCACGCGGATGACCGCGGTTCCGGTCGGAGTGGAAATAGCATCACTCACGCCGCCCTGGGGGAGCGCGAACGCCGCGGCATCGACCGCTTCGCTGATGCCGAGGTCCGGAATGGCGGAGCCGCGGGCCACTAGCTCCGTGGTCTTGACTTCGAGACCGGCCCGCTTGGCGGCGGCGGTGAAGTCTTTCGCGTTCTTCAGGTCGTTGGCGATCGCGGTGGCGCGCTGTTTGGCCATCTCCGCGGCCTTCTCCTGGCGCACGTCGTCGGCGACTTTCGCCTTGACCTCGTCCAGTTTCGGCACGTACGAGTCCTGGCGGCCGGTGACGGTCGCAAACACCCAACCGGTTGCGACGCGCATAGCGGGCGTGACTTCGCCGTCCTTCAGGCCGAACACGCGGGCCGAAAGTTCCGGCTGCGCGCCGACTCCCTGAATCGGCTCGTCCGAACTGACCAGGCCGGTCTCGACCACGGTCAGGCTGCGGTCCTTTGCGACCTTGTCGAGGTCGGCGGGCGTCTTGGTGGTGGCTTCGAGCGACTTGGCAATGCGCTCGGCTTCGGCCTGCGCCTTCTGCCACTTCAACTGCTCCTCGAGTTCGCCACGAACCTCGGCGAGCGCGCGTGTCTGGTCAGGCTTGTTGTCCACCATCTTGATGATGTGGATGCCGAACGCGGTCTTCACCAGGTTGCTGATCTCGCCGGCCTTCATCGCGAACGCGGCCTGCTCGAACTCGGCCACCATGCGGCCGCGGCCGAAGTAGTCGAGGTCGCCGCCGTTCATGTTGTTGGTGTCGTCCTCCGAATACTGCTTGGCCAGCGCGGCGAAGTCGGCGTTGGGAGCCTTTACTTTCTTCAGCACGTCCTCGGCCATCGCCTGGACCGCCTTTTCGTCCTTGCCTTCGAGCTTGAACAGGATGTGGCTGGCGCGCACCTGCGCCGGCGTCGAGTACTGCTGAATATTCTGCTGGTAGAACGCAGCGATCTCGGTCTCGGGCACGGTGATCGTCCCGCGCACCTGGTCGACGTTGACCTGCGCGTACTTGATCTTGCGCTTCTCGCCCATGCGGTACTTGTCTTTGGCCTTCTCGAAGTAGGGGAGCAGTTCAGCGTCGGTGACCGTCACCTGGCTCTTGAAGGCCTCGGCCGTTACCGGTACGACCTCGAGCTTGACCTTTTCGTTGCGCTTCCTGAACTCCGCGATCACGTCCGCGTCGCTGACTGACATCCAGCCGGTGAGCGCGGTGCGCAGCTTTTCAATCTGCAGCGCGCGCCTCAGGCTGTTCTCGAACTCGGTGGTCGAGAGCGGGGGATTCTGAATCTGCAAGATCTGCCGGTAGCGCTGCTCGCCGACAAACGTGCCGTTTTCCTGGAAGCCGGGCAGGGCGAGAATGCGTTCGCGAATCTCGACATCGTTTACCGTGATGCCCTGCTTGCGCGATTCGGCGACCATGGCCTGTTCGTCCACCAGCTGCTGGAGGATCTGACGGTCGATGCCGAGCTGCTTCAGCAGCTGGTCGTTCATCTGGCCGCCGTAAGCGTTGCGATAGGCGTTCACCTGCGCGTTGTAGCGCCGCGTGAAGGTGCCCACGGTTATGGGCTCACCCTCGACATCGGCAAGTACCTCGCTAGGCGAAGCCCCCGTGGTGGTGGTGAGAAAATCGGGGATGTAGAAGACCACGAAGGTCAGGACGACCAGCG
The DNA here is from genome assembly GCA_031392125.1 of Acidobacteriota bacterium. Lineage (GTDB taxonomy): Bacteria > Acidobacteriota > Vicinamibacteria > Vicinamibacterales > UBA2999 > 12-FULL-67-14b. Next base: position 1,932 of record JANMUX010000509.1, read on the forward strand.
CCAGGCTCCATTTGAGCCAGCCCTTGTGTCGCCGCATCCGGTCGAGCATCGTCATCGGTCAGAATCCTCTGGGAAAAGGGAATCGTAGCACGAAGGTTCCCCAGCGGGGAAACCTGCGTGCGGAACCGGATTTCGCATGATATATTCAGGCAGTTGAATGACTTACGGCGGTTCTCGCCGTCCGGATCTGGCGGCACGCCTGCGTCGCGGCCAGCGCGCGCTCAAAAGCCGTCTCGAACGGACTGAGTCCGTCCTGGCCCTACTTCGCGCCGCGCACGACTCGCTTGACCCCGAAAGCATTGGCCGGCTCGTCGTGGCCCGTGCGGACGAATGGTTTAAAGCGCCCGTGTGCGGGGTGTTCGCTGCTGACCTCGACGGACAAGTCGTGGGCCTCTCGTCAAAGGGCATGGGGCCGGCGCTCACGCCCGCGGCGATTGGCGTAGCGCGCTGGGTGTTGGCGCACGGGCGGGAACTCGCCTCGGCCGACCTGCGGAAAGATCCGCGCGTCACCGGCGCGGCCGGCGCAGTGCTGGCATGGCCCCTGCGCTGCCGGGCCCAGACCGTGGGAGCCCTGGTGGTCGCGGAACGCCAGGCGGCGACCCAAGCGCCGCACCTGACGCCCGCGGTGGGTCAGTTGCTGGGGACGATGCTCGAGGGGCCTGCGCAGGCGCTCGACAACGCCTTGCGGTTGCGGCGGTCCGAGGCACTGTCGGTGACCGACGACCTGACGCAGCTCTACAACTCGCGGTTCCTCAACCAGGTGCTGCGGCGCGAGGCCAAGCGTGCCTCTCGCTCGGGTCGTCCGCTTTCGCTGCTATTCCTCGACCTGGACGGCTTCAAGGGCGTCAACGACAACCACGGTCACCAGGCGGGGAGCACCGCCCTGGTCGAGGCGGCTGCGGTGATCAAGCGGTGCGCTCGTGAAACCGACATGGTTGCGCGCTTCGGTGGCGACGAGTTTGCAATCATCCTGCCCGATACCGGCTCCGAAGGTGCGTCGGCGGTGGGCGATCGCGTCAGGGAACGGTTGGCGGCTCATCCATTCCTGGCGGGGAATGGCTTGAATTTACGTCTCACTGCGTCGGTCGGGGTGGCCACACTCCCCGACGTCGCGGCCTCGGCTGAAGAGTTGGTGCGTGCGGCCGATATGGCGATGTACCAGGTAAAAGATTCGGGTAAAAACGGGGTTCGCATCGCTCAAGCCGAATAGGCGGGCGAGAATGCACGGTTCTGCACAAACATGGGTCTTGGTTCGTTTCTCTCGTTTCTCTCCACTGACTTGGCCATCGATCTCGGGACGGCCAATACCTGCGTGTACGCCAAGGGACGCGGCATCGTCGTCAACGAGCCCTCCATGGTGGCGGTCAACAAGGTTACCGGGCGGGTCGAAGCGGTCGGCACCGGCGCCAAGGAAATGCTCGGGCGCACCCCCGGCAACATCGTCGCCATCAAGCCGATGAAGGACGGCGTGATCGCCGACTTCGACGTCACCGAGAAAATGCTGACGTACTTCATCAAGAAGGCGCACAACGGCAACGTCTGGGTCCGGCCGCGCATCATCATCGGCGTGCCGTCGGAAATTACGCAGGTCGAGAAGCGCGCGGTGAAGGACTCGGCGTACCGCGCCAAGGCCAGCGAGGTGCACCTGATCGAAGAAGCCATGGCGGCGGCAATCGGTGCCGGCCTCCCGATCACCGAGCCGGCCGGCAGCATGATCGTTGATATCGGCGGCGGCACGACCGACATCGCGGTCATCTCACTCGCGGGCATTGTCTACAGCAAAGCCGTGCGCGTGGCCGGCAACGAGATGGATGAAGCGATCATCCAGTACATCAAGAAGACCTACAACTTGTTGATCGGCGAGCGCACGTCGGAGCAGATCAAGATGGAACTGGGCTCCGCGTATCCCCTCGAAGAGCGGATGACCATGGAGATCAAAGGTCGCCACCTGATCGAGGGCGTGCCGAAGACCATTACCATCAACGACGAGGAGATTCGCGAGGCGCTCTCCGAAACCGTCAATGTCATCGTCGATGCAGTGCGCATCGCGCTCGAGCGGACCCCTCCTGAACTGTCGGCGGATATCGTGGACCGCGGCATCGTGATCACGGGCGGCGGCTCGCTGCTGAAGAACCTCGACAAGCGCCTGCGCGAAGAGACCGGCCTGCCGGTGTCGAGCGCGGAAGATCCGCTGTCGTCTGTGGTGCTCGGCGCCGGCAAGATGCTGGGCGAGTTCGACCTGCTCCGCAAGATCGCCATCGACTAGAGCCGATGTCGGGAGTCGGGAGTCGGGAAGCGGGAGTCGGGAAGCGGGAAGCGGCAGTCAGGCCACCGGGTACCACGACTCTCCGTTCCCGTCTTCCGGTTCCCGCCCAGCGATAGACCCTGTATGGCCCTGGCCGACATTCGACAACGTCCCGGTGTGCTGCTGGGGGCAGCCATCCTCCTGCACGTGGTGCTGATCTCCGCGCAAGTGAACACGGCGTCGGGGCTGCCGATGCTGCAGGTGGTGACGTTCGGGTCGTTCTCCGAAGTGCAGCGCGGGACCATGTCAACCGTTGATGGCGTGCGCAACTTCTGGTCGGGCTACATCGCGCTGCGAGGTGTCCACCGCGAGAACGAAGCCCTCAAGCAGGCACTGCAGGCGCTGCAGGTACGGGTGCAGGAAGAGCGCGCCGAGGCGCAACGCACCGTAAGCCTTCGCCAGTTGCTCGAGTTGCGCGAGCGCGCCAACCTCGATACCACTGCCGCGGAAGTGATCGCGGCGGCGGCCTCTCCGGAATTTCGCACCGTCACCATCGACAAAGGCACCCGTCAAGGCCTGCAGACCGACATGGCCGTGATTTCGCCAGCGGGCGTGGTCGGCCGCGTGATTCTGCCCGCCGGGCGCGCCTCGAAGGTGCAGTTGCTGATCGATCGCAACGCCGCAGCCGGCGCGCTGATCGAGCGCACCCGCGTGCAGGGCGTGGTCGAAGGGTTCGGCGATGGGTCGCTGCGGATGGAATACGTGCCCGCCACCTCGGACGTCAAGCCCGGGGACCTGGTCGTCACGTCGGGCATTGACGGCATCTATCCGAAGGGCTTCGTGATCGGCACCATTGAGCAGGTCGAGCGGGGCAACGGCGGCTATCACGTGATCACCGTGCGGCCCGCGGTGGACTTTACCCGCCTCGAAGAAGTGCTGGTCGTGCGCACGCCCCCAGCGTCGCGCGAAGTGTCCGAGGGTAAGCAGTGAAAACGGCCGCGGCGGCGGCGGCCATCCTCGTTGCTCTGGCCTTGCAGACCACGCTGGCCGGGCTCGTCGTTCGCGGCACCGCCGCCATCGACCTGGTATTGATTGTCGTGGTCTACATCGCGCTCAAGTCGGGACCAACGACTGGGCTGGTCGCCGGCACCGTGGCCGGCCTGATCCAGGATGCCCTGTCGAATCCGATCCTGGGCATTGGCGGGCTGGCCAAGACCATGGTGGGCTTTCTCTCGGGCGTGCTGGCCACTCAGTTCATCCTCAATGGCCCGCTGCCGAGGTTCGTGCTGCTGCTCATGGCGACGGGCTTGCACGCCGCCATCTTCATGGGACTCTACATGTTGCTCGACTTGCGAGAGTTTCCAGACCCCATGCCGGCCGTAATCGGACAGGCGCTGGGCAACGGATTCGTCGGGGTGGTCGGGTTCCAGTTATTCGAGTGGCTGCCCGGCTTCGTAGACCGGCGTCGCGCCGGGCGGTTTTTGAAGCGATAATTACAGGATCGTATGGCCATCGGAGAAGACAGACGGCGCCTCACCTCTCGGCTCATCGTGCTGCAGGTGTCGGTTGCCGTCGCTTTCGGCCTGTTGGCGGGCGGCTTCTGGTTCTTCCAGGTGGTGCAGCACGCCAAGTTCCGGGAGATGGCCGAGAACAATCACCAGCGCACGCTGACCCTGCGTGCGCCGCGCGGCATCATCTTCGACCGCACCGGACGCCTGCTGGTCGAGAACCGCAACTCCTTCAACATCTCGATTGTCCGCGAGCACACCAAGGACCTCGACCGCACCGTCCGCACGCTGGCGTCGGTTACCGGCGTCGAAGAGAAAATCGTCCGCGAGATTGTCGATCGCCAGCGCCGCGAGCCGAGTTACCGCCCGATCGTCGTCATTCATGACGCCACCTTGTCGCAGGTCGCCGCGGTCACCGCCCGCCGGCTCGATTTCGAACTGCCTGACGTGATCGTGCAGGAAGTGCCGACGCGCGAATATCCGGACCAGGCGATGGCCGCGCACTTGATTGGTTACGTCGGTGAAGCGAGCGAAGACCAGGTGTCAGCCGATCATCTCGCGAGCGGATCGATCGTCGGCCAGTTCGGCATCGAGCGGGTCTACAACAAGATGCTGATGGGCGAAGACGGCGCTCGCCGCGTGGTCGTCAACAGCGTCGGCCGCGAAATCCGCACCCTCGAAGAGGTGCCGCCCGTGCAGGGCCGCCGCGTGCAGTTATCGATCAACTCGGCGATGCAGAAGGCCGCGGAAGACGCGTTCAAGGCCTACGGTTACTGGGGATCGGCGGTCGTGCTCGAGCCTAAGGGCGGCGACGTGCTGACGCTGACCAGCCTGCCGGCGTTCGATCCCAACGACTTCGCCACCGGTATTGACCGGACGACGTGGAACCAGCTGAATACCGACAAGCTGCGGCCGCTGCAGAACCGCGCCATCCAGGGGCGC
>JANMUX010000125.1:0-18059 GCA_031392125.1 Acidobacteriota bacterium
GCCATCGCGACACTTACCAGGCCCGCGCGACGGACCAACCGCCACCTTGGTTCCGACACAGTCATATCGCCATGTTAGCGCGGAGCCAATTCAGTCTTCTGTTTCTTCTTCATCTCGCTCGTTGGTAGACGATCTCACCGCCAATCACGGTGAGTAGCACTGAGGTGCCGGGAATCTGCGCCGGCTCAACCGTCATCACGTCGCGATCGATCAGCAACAGGTCGGCGTATTTGCCCAGCTCGATCGACCCCAGGTCCTGCTCGGCGTGTGCCGCGAAGGCGGCGCTCCACGTGAATGACTTCAGGGCTTCGGCCCTCGACAGGCGCTGGTCCGGCATCCAGCCGCCAGGCGGGTTGCCGGCGGCGTCCTGGCGGGTGATGGCGGCATACAGTCCGGGCATCGGGTTCGGCTCTTCGACCGGAAAGTCGGACCCGTTGGCGAGCACGGCTCCGGTCCTGAGAATCTTCTGCCACACATACGCGCCCTCGGCGGTGCGGTCGGGGCCGAGGCGGGCGGCGACCCATGGCATGTCAGAGGTCGCGTGGGTGGCTTGCATCGACGCGATCACGTTCAAGGCCTTGAACCGCGGGATGTCGGCCTCGTCCATGATCTGCGCATGCTCGACCCGTTGCCGCAGATCGCGCGCGCCCGGCACTTCTGCCGACACCTTCTCGAAGGTGTCGAGCACTTGCCGATTGGCGCGGTCGCCGATCGCGTGGATTGCCGACTGGAAGCCGGCCCGTGCCGCCGCCAATGTCTTGGCGTAGACCTCATCGGGCGGCGTGGTCAGCAGGCCGACGTTACGCGCTTCATCTGCGTATGGACCGAGCAGGGCAGCGCCGCGCGAGCCGAGCGCGCCGTCAGCGACAATCTTGATCGCCTGCACTGACAGGCGACGTTGCTTGTAGTCCTTGATCGGTCCCTTTTTGAACTCTTCTTTCAGGGTATCGAGGGAGCCCGCGAGCATCACGTAGAGGCGCGTCTTCAGCTTGCCCTGGTCGATCAGCCGCTTGTAGACCTCCACTTCGCGCACCGTCGCGCCGGCATCATGGACCATCGTCAGGCCGAGTCGCCGGGTCTCGGCGTCGGCGAGCAGAACCTGCTCTTCCAGCTGCGCGTCGCTGACATCGGGAATCTTGCCGGCGACCAGTTCCTGCGCCTGATCGATCAACACGCCGCTTGGTGCACCCGCGGCATCGCGGATCAGGCGGCCGCCATCGGGGTCGCGCGTCGCGCGCGTGATTCCGGCAGCGGTCATGGCCGCCTGGTTGACGATGGCGGCGTGTCCGTCAACGCGCGTGAGGTACACGGGATTGTTTGGCGCCACCGCGGTCAACTGCTGGTGTGCCGGCCAGGCCGTGTTGTCCCAATCGTTCTGGTCCCAGCTGCGGCCGAGGATCCACTCGCCTGGCCGCGCGGTGGCGGCGCGCACGCGCACCATCTCGACGACCTGATTGAAGCTCGTGGTGCCACGCAGCCTCAGCACCTGAAGGCTTTCGCCCAGGTTGGTGAAGTGCCCGTGAGCGTCCTGCAAACCCGGCAGCGTGGCGCGGCCAGCCGCATCGATCACGCGCGTGTTAGGTCCGCGCAACTTCAGCGCATCGGCGCTCGAGCCGACGACGACAAAACGCCCTGCGCGCACCGCGACCGCCTCGGCTTGTGGCTGCGCGTCGCTGCCGGTGTAGATGCGGGCGTTGTGAATAATCAGGTCGGCGGGAGGGGCGGGGTCGCTCGTTTGGCAGCCGGCGGCGATCGCCAGGCACAGCAGGGCATTGATACGGCGCATGCGTGTGAGTATAGCGGCACGGCCCACACGGCTCGCCGCTGCTACAGGTAGCTAAGCGGATCGATCCCGTACTCCGCGGGATCTAGCGGCGAGATGACACTCTTCGGCCCGGAGCTGTCTGCCGACATTTCCCAGAGATTGACCTCGAATGGGATCTCCAGCCGATCCCGCGCCCCGGTCTGGATCACGCGGACGCGAGGCCGATAAGGATCGGGCGCGTGTGCCGCGAGCACCACGGCAAGAGCGCCAGTATCGAGACGCACCAGGTTGCCGGGCGGGTATATGCCAAGCAACTGCGTGAAACGCCGCACCAGGTGCTGGTCGAACTGCTGACCGTCGTTGCGCTTCATCACTTCGAGGATGCGGTCCGACGGAAACGCCTGCTGATACGCACGCTGTGAGCGCATGGCGTCGTAGACGTCGGCGATGCTGCACAGCATGGTGCCCAGGTTCAGGCCGGCACGCGAGACGCCGAACGGGTAGCCGGTGCCATCCAGGCGCAGGTGATGCTCGAAGGCAATCACCGGCGCGATCGCCGGCATCTCCGGTGTGCGGCGGAGAATCTCCGCACCGTCCACCACGTGCATGCGCATGACCGCGAACTCGGCGTCGGTGAGCTTCTCGGGTTTATTGAGAATCTCGGTCGGCGTGCGCACCTTGCCAATGTCGTGCATCAACGCCGCCAGGCCCAGTTCGCGCAGCGTCGAGCCATCCATGCCGAGCGCCCGGGCCTGCGACATGGTGAGAATCGACACGTTCACCATGTGCGTGAAGGTGTAGTTGTCGTAGTTCTTGAGCGCGGTCAGCGCGATCAGCGCGGTGCGATTGGCCGACACGGCCTGTGCCAGCGAGTCGATCAACGCGCGCGCCGCCTTCGGGTCGGGCGTCCCCTCGGTCTTGGCCATTTCCCATACCGAACCGGCGACATTGGATGCGTCGGCATACAACCGGCGAATCGTCGCGACGTCGGCCGCCGACTTCTCGACTTTCTTCTCGACCTGGATGCGGCCGACCCGAATGTGCGGCAGGTTGCCCAGCACACCGAGCGGGTCGCTTGCTTCCACGCCTGGGCCGGCCTGGCCTGGCCGCCGTTCCGGGTGGGCAATCGTCAGCGCCAGCGTCGACAGCTCTTCAGGAGTGACGCCGCGGTCAAAGACGATGCGCTCGATGCCCAGCGACTTGAGCCGGCGGATCATTTCGCCCATTGACTCGGCCGCGCGCGGCAGCGGCATGTCGCCGACGATCACTTCCTGGCCGATGATGCCGATGGCGATCGACGGTTGCTCGGTCAGGATCTGCGTGAGCGACTCGTTCAGGCCGTCGAAGGCTCGTTGCACCAGCGGATGCGACGGGGCGTACAGTTGTGCGCCACGCAACGCCGCGCCGAGACGCCGCATGAACTCGTCGGCCATCCGAAGCCGCGTGACGGGATCCATTACTGGCCCGCCTTTCTGAGCGTCGGCCGCGTCGGCGGCGGTTCGGCCAATGCTGCCTTGGCGGCGCGCCTGACGCCGCCGGGCCCGCTCTCAGCCGCCTCGGTCAACACTCGTTCGGCGCTCGGCAAGCTGATGGCGCGTAACGCGCGAGCGGCGGTCGCGCGAATTCGCGCGGTGCGGCCCGGCGCGTACCACTCCCCGCGCTGCAGGATGTCCTTCAACGTCGCCACCGATCGCTCGTCGTTGGCCACCCGTCCCAGCGATTCGATCGACACCAGGTAGTCGCCCTCGAGCGCGCCTGAATAACCCGTGTGGGTGAGCAGGTGCACAAACAGCGGCGCGGCGCGCTCGTCACGCAGCGACCCGAGGGCCTGCAGGATGGCCTCGCGGGTGTGTGGCTTGCCAGTCTTGAGCGCTTGTTCGAGGGCTCCGTACGCTTCGTTCGTGCCGATCTGCACGATCGCGCGCAGCGCCTCTCTTTGCACCTGCGGATCAGAATCGTCCAGCAGTCCGCGCAAGTCGGGGAGCGCCGCTTCGCCGCCAAGGGCCCGCAGCAAATCGACAGCGGCCCGGCGGACCGCCGGATTGGGCGAGGTGCGCAGTTCATCGGCGTATTGGCGCGCGGCGGTGCCGAAACCAATCAGGATGTCGCGCAGGAGACGCACCGTGCGCACGTTCTCTTCCGCGGCGAGGGCATCGGCCAATGGTTCGACGAGCGAGGGACCGATGGTCCGGCAAATCTGCGCGGCGAGACCGGCCTCACCGTCGGTCGCCTGTCTCAGGAACAGCGCGAGGTGTCGCACGAGTGACCCGTCGGCCATTCGCGTCACGCCGGCGGCGGCGTAGGCGCCGTTGGGGGAGTCGGTTTTCTTCGACGCGCCGACCACGGCGTCAACCAGTTGAGCCGCCAGCGCCAGGTCGCCGACCAGCACCAGTTGTTCGATGCTGCCCACAGTCAGGTCAAGCACGCCGGCCCAGGCCTCGCTGCGCGCCTCGATCTTCAGCAGGTCGAGCAGCAGCCGTTGATCGAGGGCGCGCACTTCCTCGTCGCTGACCGTCGAGACCCAGGCGCGAATGCGCACCGGCGGGTCGTCGCCAATTTTCTCGACGTCCATCGCCAGCGTCCGGGCGGAGGTCAGCTCGCGCGCGTAGTCGTCCGACACGAACTGCGAGTCGGAATAGGTTGTCAGCATCTGCGTGGAGCTGTTCCAGACGCTCTCGAATTGCGGATCCTTGCCGAACATGGCCGCGGCTTGTTCGCCCGCGGCCGCGAGAATGCTTTGCTGGCGCTCCGGGTCGGGTACGAGGGTCTGGAACGCCGCGGCCAGACGGTTGCTCGCGCCGCGGTCCTTGACGACGTTCTCGACAAGGAAATTGGTCAGCATCTCATCGGTGAGGCGCGCCTGCAGTTCGCCACCCAGGTCCATGCGGGGCGCGACGGTGCCAGGCGGCTGCAGCGGCGGGGGATCAGTAATCAGTGTCAGCAGCATGTCCGGCGACATCTGTGCGGCCGCGCCGGCCATTCGGTTCAGGACGGCGTCGAGCTCTTCGGGCTGGCGCTCGGCGGCGTAATTCGCCAGGCCGTGCATCAGGTCGAGCAGCGACTTGCGCTGCTGGATTGAATCATCGCCGCTGGCGCGGCCATGTGCCTGTAAGCGCTCGGCGAACTGGGCGAGACGGTCCGAATCCTTCGCCATTTCCAGCATGCCGGTCATGCCAGGTTCCAGGCCGTCCGCGTCGTCGGTTTTCTCTTCGCTGAGCGTCGCAAGAATGCGGTCCCACGATGCTGAGTCGCCGCTGCCGGCGCGTTCGCGCAGCACTTCGGCATAGTCAATTTCCTTCAGCGTGATCGACTTGTTGCCCGCGGTGGTCCAGGCGTGCGCGAGGCCGCCAACGGCGCGCGCGTCTTCCGGGGTCTTCGCCAGCAGCATCAGGAAGCCATGCCACTCGTCGGGTCCGAGCGTGCTGAGCAGCGTCATCTCCCCAATCAACTGCTGATGAAGAAGCGCGGCAAGTTCGGCTGCGGCCGGCTCCGGCCTCGCGAACCCGCGGCCGCCGACCAGCAGCGCATCCGGCAGCACGGTGATTGGCAACGGTCCGTTGTAGACGGCCTGCTTGCCGGCCTCGGTAATCCGCGAAAGCGCCGCCTGGATGGTGGGATGGCTGGGGGGGTACATCGACACCACCCGCGTCGCCGCCTTGCAGGCCTTGGCATACTCAGACAGACGTCCGGCCGTTTCGGGGGACAACGGGGCCGTTGGGGTAGTGGTGGACGGCGCCTTGGAAGAGGTAACTCGGAATTATAAGTACGCCAGCGGGTCGATGCCTACCGTCGACTCATCCAAAGCTTCAACGACCCTACGATATACTGCCGACCGTCCATGCGAGCCGTAGACATCATTCGCGCTAAGCGGGACGGCGACGCACTGTCGCGCGAAGCGATCGACGACTTTGTCCTGGGGGTGACCGACGGTTCGTGGCCCGACTATCAGGCGTCGGCGCTACTCATGGCCATCGTTCTGAAGGGCATGAACGCGGTCGAAACAGGGTGGCTCACCGACGCCATGACACGGTCGGGTGACCGTGTGGACCTCAGTCACATTCCTGGCATCAAGGTCGGCAAGCACAGTACCGGCGGTGTCGGCGACAAGGTCTCGATCGTCCTGGCGCCGCTGGCGGCGGCCTGCGGCGTGACCGTGCCGAAGATGTCGGGCCGCGGGCTCGGCCACACTGGCGGCACCCTCGACAAACTGGAAAGCATCCCGGGTTTTCGCGTCGCGTTGTCGCTGGACGAGTACAAGGCCATGCTCGGCCGGGTCGGCTGCTGCCTGATCAGCCAGACCGCCACCATTGCGCCGGCCGACAAGATTCTCTACGCGTTGCGTGACGTGACGGCCACCGTCGACAGCCTGCCACTGATTGCCTCGTCCGTCATGAGCAAGAAGCTGGCGGAAGGCAGCGACGCCCTGGTGCTGGACGTCAAGTGCGGGCGAGGCGCCTTCATGCAGAGCCCGGCTGAGGCGCGAGCCCTTGCCAGGTCGCTGGTCTCGATCGGCACCGCTGCCGGCGTGCGCACCGAGGCATTCATTACGCGCATGGATGTGCCGCTCGGCCGCGCGGTCGGCAACGCGCTGGAGATCGCGGAGTGCATCGAGTTGCTCAAGGGGCAAGGCCCAAGCGATCTGGCCGAAGTCATCGTCAGCCTTGGCGCCAGGATGGTGCGCCTCGCCGAAAAGGCGGCAACCGATGACGAAGCAACAGCCAAGGTCCGGCATGCGCTCGCGTCGGGCACCGGCCTGGCGAAACTGCGCGACATGATTGCGGGGCAAGGCGGCGATGCGTCGGTCGTCGATGACGTCGGCCGGCTGCCCTCGGCAGCGCTCAACCGGATGATTCCTGCGCCGCGCGCCGGGTTTATCACTGCCCTCGACGCCTTGTTGGTGGGCCGTGCCGCGGTCGCGCTGGGCGCCGGGCGCGACAAGAAGGGCGACGCGGTCGACCTGTCGGCGGGCATTCTCTTGCACAAGAAGCCGGGCGATGCGGTGAAGGCGGGCGAGCCCGTGCTCGAACTCCGCTACAACGATCCGGCCAGGCTGGACGCGGCCGCGACGCTCGCGACCGAGGCCTTGGTCGTCGGCGACCTGGCGCCCGCTGCTCAGCCACTGGTGCTGGGATGGGTGCACGAGAACGGCGAGACGATGTTCGTCGGGGGAATGTAGGGTTTGGGTGCTGAGGTGCTGAGGTGCTGAGGTGCCGGCGTGCGTAGGTGCGGAGAGACACGGATGACGAGGAACATATGCTGAGCACGCTGCAACCGCTGATCGGACTCGTCGGCATTCTGGGGCTGGCGTATGCCTTGTCGACCAATCGCCGTGCCATCAGCCCGCGCGTGGTCGGTTGGGGGCTTGGCCTCCAGGTGTTGTTCGCGCTCATCGTTCTGAAGACCAGCATTGGCCAGCAGGTGTTCACCGTGCTTGGCGACAAGATGCGGCAGCTGCTCGAGTTCTCGGTGGTGGGCTCGGGGTTTGTGTTTGGCGCGCTTGGCGACAGCTCGGTGTGGAGCCGCGTCATGACCGGTGCGCTCGGGGAAGAGGGCGCGCGCTACGGCGTCGTCTTCGCCTTCCAGATTCTGCCGACGATCATCTTCATTGCCGCGCTGTTTGCGATCCTCTATTTCATCGGCGTGATGCAGTTCATCGTGCGGCTGTTTGCGGTGGTCATGAACAAGGTCATGGGCGCAAGCGGCGCGGAATCGCTCAATGTCGCCGCCAGCATCTTCATGGGCCAGACCGAAGCGCCGCTGACGATTCGGCCGTTCCTGGCTCGCATGACGCAGTCGGAGCTGATGACCGTGATGACCTCCGGCATGGCCCACATCTCGGGCGGCATCATGGCTGCTTACATCGCGTTCGGCATCGATGCCAAGCACCTGCTGACGGCCGTGATCATGACTGCGCCAGGCACGCTGATGATGGCAAAGATGTTCGTGCCCGAAACCGAAACCCCCGAGACGCGCGGCACGGTGAAGCTCGAGGTGGTCAACGAGGATGTCAACATCATCGACGCCGCCGGTCGTGGCACGGCCGAAGGCCTGCACCTGGCGTTGAACGTGGGCGCCATGTTGATCTCGTTCGTCGCCTTGATCGCGCTGGTGAATGCCGTGCTGGGCGCCGCCGGCGGCTTGGTAGGCCTCGAGGGCTTCTCGCTACAGACCATCTTCGGCTGGGTCTTCGCGCCGGTGGCGTGGAGCCTGGGCGTGCCGTGGAAAGATGCCGCGACGGTCGGCAACCTGCTCGGCACGCGCATGGTGCTCAACGAGTTCATTGCGTTTGCGCAACTGGGTGGCATGAAAGACGCACTCGACCCGCGTTCGTTCACCATCGCGACCTTCGCCCTCTGCGGCTTCGCGAACTTCGCCTCCATCGGCATGCAGATTGGCGGCATCGGCGCGCTGGCGCCGACCCGTCGCGGCGACCTGGCGCGGCTTGGCCTGCGCGCCATGCTGGCCGGCACGCTCGCCAACTTCCTGACCGCCATCATCGTGGGCTTCTTGTTGTGAATTTCGATCAGGCGACAGAAGCAGCCGAATGGCTGCGCGGTCACGGCTGCGGCAGCGCCGACGTGGCGGTGGTGCTCGGTTCGGGTCTCGGCGACTTTGCCGATCACCTCGGCGATTCGTTCACCATCGCCTACACCGACATTCCGCATTGGCCGGCCTCGCGCGTCATCGGCCACGCCGGCAAGCTGGTCGGCGGCACGCTGCGGGGCAAGCGGGTGCTGGCGCTGTCGGGCCGCGTTCATGCCTACGAAGGCCACGACATGGCCACCGTCACCTTTGCCATCCGCGCGCTCGGACGGCTCGGCGTGCCGCGGGTGATTCTCACCAACGCTGCGGGAGGCATCTCGCCCCACTGCTCGCGCGGTGCCTTGATGGTGATCGACGATCACATCAACTTGATGGGCGCCAATCCGCTGGTCGGCCCGAACGACGAGCGCCTGGGGCTGCGTTTTCCCGATATGACCCAGGTCTACTCTTCGCGCTTACGGGCGATTGCCGACGAGGCCGCGAAGGAACAGGGCGCGCCCGTGCAGCACGGTGTCTATGTCGCCGTGCTCGGACCAAGCTACGAGACGCCGGCGGAGATCCGCGCGTTCCGGGTGCTCGGCGCCGACGCGGTCGGCATGTCCACCGCGCCAGAAGCGATCGTCGCGCGCCACATGGGCATGGAAGTGCTCGGTATCTCGTGCATTACCAACCCGGCCGCCGGCGTGTTCCCTGAGCCCCTGCATCACGACGAGGTGATGGAAACGGCGCGCCAGGTGAAAGGCCAGTTCATCGGGCTGCTGGAGGGGATCATTGGCCGCCTCTGAAATGACAGGCGCGCTGGTCGCCGCCGCGCGCGCCGCGCGCGAACGGGCGGTCGCTGATTTTTCGGGCTTCAAGGTCGGAGCGGCACTCGAGACCTCGGACGGCCAGATTCTCACCGGCTGCAATGTCGAGAACGCGAGCTACGGCCTCACCATCTGCGCCGAGCGCGTCGCGATCTATAAGGCCATTTCCGAAGGCCACCGCGCGTTCACCCGCATTGTCGTCGTCGCCGATACCGACTCGCCCACGCCCCCGTGCGGCGCCTGCCGGCAGATCATGTGGGAGTTCTGCGGCGATATTGAAGTGGTGATGGCCAATCTCTCGGTCGTGACCGCGAGCTTGCGGATGCAAGACCTGCTGCCGTTGCCGTTCGACAAGCGCTTGCTCTGACCCCGTCAAGAAGTGCGACCCGGTCAAGAATTGCCCTTCCGGCAAGTTGTGCTCTCGGTATGATCATCTAACACATGCTGCCAACCATTGCCTGGCACGATGACGACATCGTGATGATCGATCAGCGTAAGCTGCCGGCCGCGGAGGTCTATGTGACCTGCCGCAGCGTGAATGACGTGGCCAAAGCGATCAAGACCATGGTCATTCGCGGCGCGCCCGCCATTGGAGTGTGCGCGGCCATGGGCCTGGCCCTCGGCGGAGCCCGCAGCAAGGCCAGCGGCACCAAGCAGTTCACCACCGAATTCCAACGCAACTGCGATCTGCTCGCCGCGACGCGGCCGACCGCCGTCAACCTGTTCTGGGCGATCGAGCGAATGAAGCGGTCGTTCTCTGAAGGGGCGCTCTCGGGCGAATCGGTTGACCAGTTGAGGGCACGACTGCGCGGTGAGGCCGATCGCATTCATGATGACGATGTCGCGAGCTGCCGGGCGATTGGCGCGCACGGCGCCACGCTGGTGCCCGATACGGCGTGCATCCTGACCCATTGCAACGCCGGTGCCCTGGCCACGGCGGGTTACGGCACGGCGCTCGGCGTCATTCGCGGTGCGATTGAGGCCGGCCGCCAGGTCCGTGTCCTGGCCGACGAGACCCGGCCATTCCTGCAAGGCGCGCGGCTGACGGCGTGGGAGCTGGTGAAGGACGGCATCGACACCACCGTGATTACCGACAACATGGCCGGCGCCATCATGCGCGCCGGCGAGATCGACCTGGTAGTGGTCGGCGCCGACCGGATCGCCGCCAACGGTGATACCGCGAACAAGATTGGCACCTACACGGTCGCGGTCTTGGCAAAGGAGCACGGCATTCCGTTCTACGTCGCCGCGCCGTGGTCGACGATTGACCTCGCCACGCCCGATGGCGCGGCCATTCCGATTGAAGAGCGGGACGCGCGCGAGGTGACGCACGTCGGCTCGACGCGGGTGGCTCCCGAGGGCGCGCAGATCCGCAATCCCTCGTTCGATGTCACACCCCACAAGTTCATCACGGCGATCATCACCGAGCGCGGAATCGTGAAGCCCCCGTATCTTGAAACCCTGCGGGCCTGAGCCATGCTGGTGCTCGGCATCGAAACGTCGTGCGACGAGACCGCCGCGGCGCTGGTGGAACAGACTTCCGCGGCACGACCATGGACCATCCGTTCGAACGTGGTCGCCTCGCAGGTGGACATTCATCGCGAGTGGGGCGGCGTGGTCCCCGAACTCGCGTCGCGGCAACACGTGCGCGACATCTGTGGTGTCGTCGAGCGCGCCTTGTCGGATGGCGGCGCCACGTGGAAGGATGTCGACGCGCTCGCGGTGACGCAGGGGCCCGGACTCGTGGGGTCGTTGCTGGTTGGCGTCTCGTTCGCCAAGTCGGCAGCCTGGGCGCTGCAGAAGCCGTTGGTGGCAGTGCATCACCTCGCCGGCCACATCGAGTCGATCTGGCTCGAACACGGCCCGATTCCACTGCCCGCCGTCATTCTCGTGGTGTCGGGTGGCCACACCAGCCTCTACCTGGTCAACCAAGAAGGGCACTACCAACTGCTGGGCCGTACGCGAGACGATGCGGCGGGGGAGGCCTATGACAAGGTGGCGAAGCTGATTGGGCTGGGCTACCCTGGGGGGCCAATCATCGACCGCCTGGCCAGGGACGGCAACGACACCGCCATTAACTTTCCCGGCACCCGATTAACCAGTCCGGATCGCAATGCCCCTGAGCGGGATGGCCGGTTCGATTTCAGTTTCAGCGGCCTGAAGACCTCGGTGCTCAGGCATGTTCGGCAGCGGCAGGCGGCGCTGGCGAGCGAGCAGTTACCCACCAGTGAGATCGCCGATCTGGCCGCCAGCTTCCAGCGGCGCGTCGTCGAAACCTTGATCGAGCGGGCCTTTGCTGCTGCACAGTGGCACGGTGCCAAGGCGATTGGGATTGCCGGCGGTGTGTCCGCGAATTCCCGCTTGAGACAAGACGCGCTTGCGAGGGCCGGGCGCAGCGGCGTCCCGGTTTACATTCCGAGCCTCGCGCTTTCAACCGACAACGCCGCGATGATTGCCGCCGCCGGCATGCGGCTGCTCAACGCCGGCCGCCTCGCGCCTGCCGACCTGAACGCAGCCGCCAGCCTGCCGCTCTAAATTGGCCACAGAGGCCACAGAGGACACCGAGAAACGATTTTCAAAATTCAAGGTGCTTCGTAACGGGGAGTGGCATTTCAAATTTTGGCTCTGAGTCCTCTGTGTCCTCTGTGGCCACTAATCCCCAATCACCTTAACCAGGACTCGTTTTGCGCGTTTGCCATCGAACTCCCCGTAGAAAATCTGCTCCCACGGTCCGAAGTCGAGCGCGCCCTTGGTGATGGCGACCACCACTTCGCGGCCCATGATCTGGCGCTTCATGTGGGCGTCGGCGTTGTCTTCGCCGGTCCGGTTGTGGGCGTAGCGGGCCGGCGAGGCATCGAAGGGCGCCAGCGCCTCGAGCCACTTCGCGTAGTCCTGGTGCAATCCGCGCTCATCGTCGTTGATGAAAACCGAGGCGGTGATGTGCATGGCATTGACCAGCACCAGCCCTTCGCGCACGCCGCTCTTGCCGACCGCTGCCTCGACCGCAGGCGTGATGTTCTCGAACCCGACGCGCGCGGGGACGTTGAACGTCAGATATTCTGTATGCGACTTCATGCCTAGAGAATACCCTTCGCAACCGGTGGTCGGGGTGGGCGCGGTCGTCGTGCGCGACGGTCGCGCGCTGCTCATCAGGCGAGGCCACGAACCTCGCCGCGGCGAGTGGTCGCTGCCGGGCGGCCTGCTCGACCTGGGCGAGTCGTTAATTGATGCCGTGCGCCGCGAGGTGAAAGAGGAGACCGGGCTCGACGTGCACCCGGGCCCGATCATCGAGACCTTCGACCGCGTGCACCGCGACCCCGACGGCCGCATCCGCTATCACTTCGTGATCGTCGACTTCGTCTGCGAGGCGCCCCAGGGCGAGGCGGTGGCCGGCTCCGACGCCGAAGCGGTGGCGTGGGCCGGCGTTGACGAACTCACTACCTACGGCGTGAACGCCCACGCGGCGGCGGTCATTCGCAAGGGCTTGGAGTATTCTTTTCCAGCATGATTCTCACCCGCGAAGCCGCCTGGCAACTGCTCACCGAATGGACGCAGGGCGAAAGCCTGCGCAAGCACGCCCTGGCCGTCGAGGCCGCGGTCCGCGGCTATGCGCGCCAGCAGGGCGCGAACGAAGAAGAGTGGGGCGTGGTGGCGCTGCTGCATGACTTCGATTACGAGAAGTATCCGACCCTCGGCGACCATCCGAACAAGGGCTGCGAGCACCTGCGATCGCTGGGCTATCCGGAGTGGGTGATGCGCGCGATCCTCTCGCACGCCTCCGAGATCACCGGCGTGGAGCCCGAAACGCCCGTCGAGAAGACTCTGGTCGCCTGCGACGAGCTCGCGGGCTTCGTAACGGCCGCCTCGCTGGTACGGCCTTCGAAGAGCGTGCTCGACCTCGAGGCCGCGTCGGTGATCAAGCGGATGAAGGACAAGGCCTTTGCCCGCCAGGTGCCGCGAGACCACCTGTTGCGCGGCGCCGACCTCATGGGGCTGCCGCTCGACCAGCACGTCACCAACGTGATCGGTTTCCTGCGCCTCGAGGCCGACGCGTTGGGACTGCGGGGAACGCTGTAACCCTGCCGCCCGTATACTCAACGCAGATGCCCCCAGAGTCCAGCCAGCTTGCCCTGAGCGAGGCGACCTTCGCCGGTGACGAGCGCCGAGTCGAAGGGAGTCGCCGATGACGCAGACGACGCCAGCGGCGGATCAGGCGCACCCGTTGGACGCGCAACGGTTCGCTGGGCCGGTGGTCCAGTGCCAGAACCTCAGCGTTCGCTTCGGCAAGAGCTGGGCGCTGAAGGACGTCACTGCGTCGTTCCCGGCGGGTGCGGTCGGCTTGCTTGGCCCCAATGGCGCCGGCAAGAGCACCCTGCTCAAATCGCTGCTCGGGTTCATCGTTCCCGACCAGGGCAGCATGAAAGTGATTGACCTCGATGTCGCCACCTCGCCGCTCGAAATTCGCGAGCGGATTGGCTACATGCCGGAAAGCGATTCCCACATTCCCGGCATGAACGCGGTGTCGTTCGTTGCCTATTGCGGCCAGTTGTCCGGCCTGCCCGCCACCGACGCCATGCAGCGGGCCCACGAGGTGCTGTACTA
Organism: Acidobacteriota bacterium; assembly: GCA_031392125.1. Classification (GTDB taxonomy): domain Bacteria; phylum Acidobacteriota; class Vicinamibacteria; order Vicinamibacterales; family UBA2999; genus 12-FULL-67-14b. Next base: position 13,717 of record JANMUX010000125.1, read on the forward strand.
CGTCGGCCTCGGCGAGGCGCGCTACCGCAACATCGAAACCTACTCGACCGGCATGAAGCAGCGCATCAAGCTGGCCCAGGCCATCGTCCACGACCCCGACCTGCTGTTCCTCGACGAACCGACCAACGGCATGGACCCGAAGGGCCGTGACGAGATGCTCGAGCTGATCCACGACCTGGCGCACCACAAGAACGTCAACTTGATCCTGTCCTCGCATCTGTTGCCCGACGTCGAGTTCACCTGCGACCACGTCGTCGTGATGGACAAGGGCACGGTCGCGACCTACGGCCCGATCGACGCCCTCAAGGGCACCACCGGCCGGGTCTACGAACTGCGCATCAAGGGCGACGAGACCCAGTTCATCAGCGTGCTGCGCAACGAGGGTTTCGACGTCAAGGACTCGGACGAAGACGTGATGCGGGTGTTCGTGCCGGGCACGAGCGGCGACAACCCGAAAGTGCTGTTCGAGCTTGCCGCCCGCGAGCGCGTCCAGGTGCGCCACGTGCGCCCCAGCGTGCCGACCCTTGAAGACGTGTTCGCGCGCGCGGTCGGGGAGAAGTAGCCGATGCCGATTCATGATCAAGGCTATCGGCGTTACGGTGGCACCCGCGCCGGCATCGGACGTGCCTGGCAGGTGATGACCCGGGCCGGGGTGATGAGCATTATTTCGAAGCGCCAGTTCCTCGGACTGATGCTGTTTGCGTGGGCGCCGTTTGTCGTCCGCGCCGTGCAGATTTACGTCTCCGCAACCTTTCAGCAGGCATCGTTCCTGGCGCCCAAGGGCGAGACGTTCCGCGAATTCCTGGATCAGCAGGGCGCGTTCGTGTTCTTCGTGACCATTTACGTCGGCGCGGGGCTGATTGCCAACGACCGTCGCGCCAACGCCTTGCAGCTCTACCTGTCGAAGCCGATGACGAGCGCCGAGTACATTGCCGGCAAGCTGGCCATTCTCTTCATGTTCCTGGTGTCGGTAACCTTCCTGCCCGCCATGATGCTGCTGCTGACGCAGGCGATCTTCGCCGGCAGCCTGACCTTCGTCAGCAACAACCTGTACCTGCTGCCGGCCATCACCCTGTTCTCGCTGGCGCAAGTGCTGTTGGCGTCGACCACCATGCTGGCGCTGTCGTCGCTGTCGAAGAGCAGCCGCTTCGTAGCGGTGATGTTTGCCGGCTTGTTCTTTTTCACCACGGCGCTGTTCAACGCCCTGCGCGGCATCACCGGCCGCACCAGTTTTGCCTGGCTGTCGCCTACCGCCTCGCTCGAACAGCTTGGTGACGTGATCTTCCGGCTGCCGCCGCGCTACCAGTTGTCGCCGAGCCTGGCCGGGCTGACCGTGCTGCTGTTGATCGGCGGCTCGCTCTACATCCTGAGCCGCCGCGTGCGCGGAGTCGAGATCGTCACATGATTCCGACCCCGAACACTCTCGTCCAGGCCGACCACGTGTCCAAGTGGTACGGGCAGGTCAGCGGCCTCAACGACGTCACCGTCTCGATTCCGCCCGGCATCACCGGGTTGCTGGGGCCAAACGGCGCGGGCAAGTCAACCTTCATGAAGTTGATGACCGGGCAGCTCAAGCCGAGCCAAGGCACCATTCGCGTGCTCGGCGAGCCGATTTGGGGCAATCCCGGCGTCTACTCGCGCATTGGCTTCTGCCCGGAGCAAGACTCGTTCTACGACCGCATGACGGGCTTCGAATGGGTCAACGCACTCGTCCGCCTCAACGGCTACAGCAATGCCGAAGCCGAAGCCGCTACCAAGAGCGCGCTCGACAAGGTTGACCTGCTCGACGCGGCCGAAAAAAAGATCGGCGCCTACAGCAAGGGCATGCGCCAGCGCGTCAAGCTCGCCCAGGCGCTCGTCCACGATCCCGAACTGCTGATCCTTGATGAACCGTTGACCGGCATGGATCCGTTGATGCGGCGCAAGACCATCCGCCTGATCAAGGACTGGGCCCGCGCCGGCAAGCACATCATCGTCTCCAGTCACATCCTGCACGAGATCGAGTCGATGACCTCGAACATCTTGTTGATCAACAACGGCCGCATTCTGGCCGAAGGCAACGTCCACCAGATTCGCGACCTGATCGACACGCACCCCCACACCGTATTCGTGCGCGGCGCTGACCCGCGCGCGCTGGCGCGCCGCTTTATGGCCGAAGATGACGTGCTCAGCATGAAGTTCGAGCCGGGCGTCGTGATCGTGGAGACCTCGAAGCCCGACAGCTTCTACGCGCGACTCACCGAACTGGCTGCCTCGGGCGAGGCCGGCCGCATCGACGAAGTGCAGTCGCCAGACGACAACCTGCAGGCGGTATTCAAGTACCTGGTGAAGTCATGAACGCAGATGCGACAACACCAGGGCCGCCCTTCGACAATGCTCAGGGCGGGCAGATGACACCGGCGACGCTGAAACGCGGCGGTCTGAGTTTCTGGAACGCGTCACGGCGCGTCTTCGACCTGTCGCTTGGCGAAATGCTGTGGTCGCGCCGCACCATCTTCATGGGCCTGGTCGTCGGCGGTCCGGTGCTGCTCGCCTTGATCGTCAAGGGCGTCGAGCTGTTCGGCATGTCGGCGCTGCGGGTCAACGGCCAACGCGTCGCCGGCTTCGGCATTTTCGGCGTGATGATCTGGATGCTCTTCCTCCGCTTCATCGTTCCCGTGCTCGGCGTGTTCTACGGCACGGCGCTGATGGCCGACGAAGTGGAAGACAAGACGATTACCTACTTGTTCACGCGCCCCATTCCGCGAGGCGCGGTGCTGGTCGGCAAGTACCTGGCCTATCTGGCCTGCACGCTGCTCGTGGTCCTGCCGTCGGTGATGATTGTCTACTTCCTGCTGGTGCCGTTATCTGCGCTACCGGCCACCTTTGGGTCTCTGGTCGTTGACATGGCTCTGCTCGGCCTCGGCCTGGCGGTCTACGGTGCCGTCTTCGCTTTTGTTGGGGCTTACTTCAAGAGGCCCCTGGTCATCGGCCTGCTGTTCGCCTTCGGCTGGGAACAGGTGGTCATGGCCCTGCCCGGCTACCTCAAGCAGTTCACCATCGCCTTCTATATGCAGGGCTTGGTGCCCCACGCCATGCCCTCAGATGGGGTGGCGAGTATTCTTCAGGGCATGTTCCGTGAGAATCCGCCCGTTTGGGTCTGCCTCAGCTGGCTTTTCGCGTATTTAGGCGTGTTTCTTTACCTGGCGACCCGGGTGGTTGAGCGCAAGGAATATATTCTCGAGCAGTAAGGCCAACTCGACGGGTGCATTTCGGCCCAGAAATGTCGAGCGGCACGGAACCTGGCCCCCCGGGGTCCGTATAACAAAGACAGGAGACCCCGCATGTCGAACAAAACGCGATACTTCGTGGCCGTTACCGGAGCGATTCTAGTGATTGGCCTGGGAACGGGCATCGTAGCGTCCTACTTGGGCGTGTCGGCTGCGGTCTTTACCAGCGCCGCTGGTCCCGAGGAACTCGAGTACGTGCCGGCTGATGCGGCGGTTGTCGCCTACGCCAACGTGCGCGACGTCATGAACTCCGAACTGCGCAAGCGCTTCCAGGAGTTGGAGCCCTCCCAGGAACACAAGAACCAGTTCGAGGAGAAGACCGGCCTCAACTTCGAGCAGGACATCGACACTGTGGTCGCGGCCATGATGCCGAAGAGCAACCTCGCCACCAACCCGGAAGGCGCCTTCCTCATCCTGGCACGTGGCCGCTTCCAGGCCGCCCGCCTCGAAGCGCTGGCCCTTGAACACGGCGCGACCATTGCCGAATACCAGGGCAAGCGCCTCATCACTCATCACGACAATGACTCGGCTGACATTGCCTCGAATGCCACGTCGAAGCACGAAGACATGGCCGTAGGCTTTGTCGAAGCCGACCTCATCGCGTTCGGCAGCGTGACCTCCGTGAAGGCCTCGATCGACGCCCGCCGCGAGAACCGCAATGTGGTCAGCAATATCGAGATGATGCGCCTCGTCAGCGAGCTCGACAACGCCAACGCGTGGGCGGTCGGCCGCTTTGACGCCATCGCCGGACAGACCGGCTTGCCTTCCGAAATCGCCTCACACATCCCGGCCATCTCGTGGTTCTCTGCCGCGGGTCACATTAACGGCGGCGTGAGCGGTGTGCTCAAGGCCGAGACCAAGGACGAGGCGTCGGCGCAGAACCTGCGCGACGTGCTCAAAGGCCTGCTGGCCCTCGCCAAGATGCAGGCCGGCAACCAGCCCGGCATGCAGGCTCTGGCCGACTCCCTGATTCTTTCGGGCGACGGCAAGAACGTGGCGCTCTCGTTCACGGTGCCGTCGGAAGTGATCGATGTGCTCGAAGGATTCGCCAAGAGCCGTAAGGCCGTGGGCGCC
>JANMUX010000147.1:0-38648 GCA_031392125.1 Acidobacteriota bacterium
TGTCGAGGTCGTTCACGCTGCCGGCGGGGTCGTGTCGTTCGCGCATCCGGGCGTGACCAGGCGCGACGACCTGATTCGGCCGCTGGCCGACCTCGGCCTGGACGCCATCGAGGTGTATCACTCCGATCATCTGCCGGAAGATGTGCAGCTCTACCGCGGCCTCGCGCAGCGGCTCGGCGTGCTGGTGAGTGGCGGGTCCGACTTTCACGGCGAGGATCCCCAGGCCCCGGCCGATAAATCGCGCGCCCGGCGCAGCACGCTGGGCGCAGTGATGTTGCCGCCCGATGACTTCGCCGCGCTCGAGGGCCGCGCCGCCGGCATGAAACCTCCGTCGTGATCGCGCCGCTGCTCGACATCAACGGCGTGGTGAAGGACTACCAGGGGCTGCGCCCGCTTCGCATCAAGTCGCTCGTCCTTTCCCCCGGCGACGTGGTGTCAGTCAACGGACTCGACGCGCTGGCCGCCGAGACATTCGTGCACCTGGTCATGGGAGCCATCCTGCCCGATAGCGGCGACATCGCGCTGTTTGGACAGAACACGCGGGCGATTACCGACAGTACGGCATGGCTGAAGTCGCTCGACGGCCTCGGCATGGTGACATCTCGCGGCATCGTGATCGAAATGTTCACCGTCCTGCAGAACATCGCCATGTCGTTCACGCTCGAGGTTGACCCGATCGATCCCGAGGTCTTGCCCATGGCGGTTGCGCTCGCCCGCGAAGCTGGCCTCGCCGAGGCGAGCTTCGAGGTGGCGGCCGGCCGCTCGACCGCCGACGATCACATGCGCATTCATCTGGCGCGTGCGCTGGCCCTGGGGCCGCGCATGCTGATCGCCGAGCATCCATCAGCGAGCCTGCCGCGTGAAACGGTCGCCGCGTTCGGCGCCGACCTCGCCCGCCTGGCCCGCTCGCGCGGCCTGGCGCTGCTCACGCTGACCGCGGACGACGAACTCGCGAAAGCCATGGGCGGACAGAGACTGGAACTGGTTGCCGCGACCGGCGAACTGAAGACGCCGGGATTGTTCAAGAAGATCTTCGGCTGACCCTGATCCCTGATCCCCGATCCCTGTGATACCAATGACCCCCGCCCTTATCCTGTTCGACATCGACGGCACACTCCTGCTGAGTGGCCGCGCCGGCCTGCGCGCCATGACCCGCGCCTTCGCCCAGACCTTCGGCGTTGCCGACGCGTTTGCCAGCTCCTCGTTTGGGGGGCGCACCGATTCGTTCCTCGTCAGTCACGCGCTCCGAACCGCCGGTTTGCCCGATAGCGTCGAGAGCCACGCCCGGTTTCGTGACGCCTACCTGCCCCTGCTCGCCGAAGAAATTGAACAGCCGGGCGCCGGACACAAAGGCCTGATGCCTGGCGTTCGCGAACTGCTCGCTGCTCTTGGCGACCACGACCACCTTCACCTGGCGCTGCTCACAGGAAATTACCGGGACGCCGCAGAGATCAAGCTGACGCACTTCGAATTGTCGGAGTTTTTCGAATGGGGCGCCTTCTCGGACGATGCCGCCGATCGCAACGCGCTCGTGCCGATTGCGCGACAGCGAGCCGAAACCTATGACGTGCCGGCTGAAGCCCTGGCACGGGTGGTCGTAATTGGCGACACGCCGTACGACATCGAATGTGCCCGCGTCGGCGGCGCCCAGTCGATTGCCGTCGCTACCGGCGGACATTCGATGGAAGAGTTGCGCGCTGCCGGTGCCGACATCGTGCTGGCAGACCTGTCTGATACGGAAGCGGTGTTGGCACTGCTGCTCTGAGGTTCACCTTCGCCAAGGCTGCGGTGGACAGCCTTCATGGCTTGCCAGCCGAAGCCCGCCGGGCTCTGCTGAGCGAAGGCTGGCGGAAGCGCCTGGGAGTCGAACCCAGCCTGCCCCGCAAGGAGGCAGCGACCGATTTTGAAGACCGGGAGGGCCACCGGGCCCCGTTCACTTCCGGTCCGATCATATCAGTCGGCGATGCGCAGCCAGTAGGCGATCAACCGCTGCGTCTCGAACAGCGTGAAGCGCACGGTCCCGCGCTGGCGCCACCATGCATCGACATTGGTCTTGTCATAGCGCGATGCGCGCAGAATGACTTTTCCTTCCGTATCAGCCAGCCGGCGATTCATCACCAGCCTGGCTCGCCGCGTGTGCTGCTTCGACGTGACAACGATCACGCGCGTCCAATGATTGGCGACGACGACGGCGCGCAGGGCGTCGGCTTCGTCCTTGGTGCTGTTTTGTTCGGCCAGAATCTCGATCGCCGATCGCGGCACGCCAAGCCGCGTCAGGACATCGATCTGGACGTCGATTTCACTCTGGTACGGCACCGCCCGCCGCCGCAACTCGATCTCGCCCTGATCTGCGATCTGGCGCATCAGCAGCATGCGGGGCGCCCAGCCTTCGTGATACAAGTCCACCGCCTCGAGCGGACGTTCGAACAACGTGCCGCCGAGCACGAAGATGGCGTCGGCCTTCTGCAGTGAATCTTCGACCACCAGCCACGCGCCAAGGCGTGGCGCGGCAGCAGCGGCGAGAACCAGGATGAGTGCCGCGACCGCGGCCAGGCGAAGCAGATTACGTTTCAATCGACGAACTCCGGCCCCACCGTGCGGGGCCGGACCTTACTCTACCCTTCAACGAGCCGCACGTCTCCTGCCCGAGGCCCCTTTTGCGACTCCTCGATGATGAAGTCAACCCGCTGTCCTTCGCGCAGCAGTTCAAAGACTGCGCCGTGAACCGAGCTGCGGTGGAAGAAATGCTCCAGGCCCGATTCGTCGCGAATGAATCCGAAGCCCTTGTCGATAAGGAGCCGTGCGATTGTTCCGGTCGGCATAACCTGTCCTCCGATGAACCGAAGCCAGAAGGAAACGCCCTCCAAGCCGCCGCACCCACGATACCGGTGGTATCAGAAATGAGGCCGATTACACTGTGGCCACAGGCAGGGGGACGCGGAAAACGCGGTCAGTGTAGGCAGGTCAACAATGGGAAGTCAAGCAAATGTCTCAGTTTGTAACCGTGTGCACCTACCTCGACAGGCAAACAAAAAATTGCCCGCTTTTGCTGGGTAAATGGGGATGATTCGCGGGATTATTCTGGCCGCCGGGGCCTCGTCGCGCATGGGTCAGGCAAAAGCGGCCCTGCCTATTGGGACGACCGGCGAAACCGTCGTGGCACGGGTGGTGCGGACGCTTCTGGCGGCCGGCCTGCCAAGCGTGACGGTGGTTGCAGGCGCGCACATCGACGCGGTTCGTGCCGCGATGCCTGCTAATGAGCCGCGAGTGCGGGTGGTCGAGCATCACGGGTGGGCGCAGGGACAGCTGTCGTCGCTACTCGCCGGACTCGCTGCCGTGGACGATCAACAACTCGAAGCGATTCTCGTCACCCTCGTTGACGTGCCGTTGGTGCGGCCAGACTCCGTGGCGGCAATCGTTCGCGCGTGGCGGGTGGCCCGGGCGCCCATCGTGCGGCCGGTTGACGGCGAGCGTCACGGTCACCCCGTCATCTTTGACCGCGCCGTGTTCGAGGACTTGCGCCGCGCCGACCCGAATGTCGGCGCCAAGGCGGTGTTTGCGATTCACGCATCGCGACGGCTGGACGTCGCCATTACCGACCCGGGCGCCTTCGTCGACATGGACACGCCTGGCGATTACCGGACCATTCTCGACCGGTCCGAACAGAATCAGAATGCGCCGAGCAGGTAGAAGGCTCCGCTTGGCGCGGGCAATCCACCGGCCGGCTCAATGGTCACCGCGAATGCGGTCGGGGCTACGCCCGCGGGCGCCTTGGCGATCAGCGTGTAACGGCCTGCGGCATCCGGTGTGACCAGTGCCGCGCTCACCGGAGCGGCGGCGGTCACGTACCACAACTGGTAAACGCGACCCTGCGGCAACGCCGGCAGGTTGACCGCCGAGAACAGCAATCCCCTGGTCGGACTCCAATATGCGCGGCCGGTTGATGATGGAGCGGCCGGTTGGCCTGCGAGCTCTACGCGCGCCAGGTCGTCGGCGGCGAGAATGTCGATCGCCTGTCGTGCGCTGTCGGCCTGGCCCTGCAGCGCCGAGAGCTGCGCCTGCAACGTTTCGACCTGTGCCTGCGATTGCGCAGCGGCCACCTGAGACGCTGCCACTTGTTGATACTGCGTCCACGCGAACGTACCGGCCACTGCCGCCAGCAGGGCTGCCGCGACTGCCAGCCAGGCCACAGACGACGTGCTCTTGACCGGGCTGGCCGCCATCATGATGCGGTTGCGGAGCGCGGCCGGCGGTTCAACAGGCGTCAACATGTAAGGCATGGCTTCGGCCACCAAGCGCGCGTCGCTCACCAACTGCTGACACTCGCCGCACGTTGGCAGGTGCCGCTCGAACGCCTCGCGGTCGGCGGCATCGACAGCGCCGAGAGCGTATGCGCCGGCTAGTTCGCCGAGCTGCTGGTGATCAGTCATGGGATGGCATCTGGCCCAAGCGCCAAGCGTAACTTTTGCAGGCCGGTGCGCATGCGCGTCTTGACGGTCCCGAGCGGCTCGCCCAGCCGCTCTGCGATTGCCGACTGCGTCAGCCCCTCGTAATAGGCGAGCTCAATAGCGGCCCGCATGGCATTGGGCAAATCCCTCAGCGCGACCTTCAGTCGTTCGACGGCCTGGCCCGTAATGATGCTTGCCTCCGGCCCGACGGCGCCATCGGCGAGGCTCGCGATCGCGATTTCTCCAGCGGCTGCGCCGATTGGGCGGGCCTGCCTTGCGCGCACCCGATCGATGGCGCGCGACCGCGTCATCATCAGCAGCCAGCCGGCCACGGTTGCTCGGCTCTTGTCGTAGCGGCCCGGCGCCCGCCATGCCTGCAGGAAGACGTCCTGCGCGACCTCCTCGGCCTCTGCCGGGTCGCCGACTATGCGCAACGCCAGCGAGTAGACCGCTCGGCCGTGCAGGTCGTACAGCGCGCCGAGCGCACTGTGATCGCCCTTTACGATGCGGTCAATTACCGCCTCGTCCATCTGCCGCGACCCATCGTCCCTAATACTACGGGAGGGCTCGGTCATTGGATGTGCCTGCACCCAAAATAAGACGCAGGATCTTGGGAGTCGGTCCCGAAAAAACCAATGTTTGACGGCACTTCCGCACCGTAGAGGGCACGACCGCCGGCGATATCGTCAGCCGCCAGCGCGTCCAGGTGGGTGATTCCCGAATTCATCAGCGCGGTCACCCGCTGGCCATTCTCGTCGGGATGGTCGAGGCCGAGGACGTGGCCAAACTCGTGCAGCGCGACGCGGTGGAAGTCGTGCGATGGACGCAGACCCCCACGGTACGAGTTCCAGTTCACGGTGTTGTTGAACACCACGTCGCCTTCAAGTTTATTGCCGGTGCTGACTTGATACCACGAGGTCGCGACGGCGAGAGTGTTGCCGTCCAGGCGGCGGCCGAACTCGGAGGCGTCGAAGAACACGCTGTTGACGCCGTCGTTCTCAACGCGTGGTTCCGTCGAGTTATCGACGGCGGCAAACTTGACGAGATCGGTGTGGCAGTTCCAGGCCGCCAGGGCCGAGGCCGCTACCTCGTTGAAGCTATCAGCGCCGTCGATCAGGGTTCCCGATGCGGATGCCAGTTGCAGTTGCAAGTGCATGGTGACGGTGCCGTTCGCCCACTTGTTGGGAAGAACCGAGAAGCTGCGCATCGGCTCCATGGTGATGGCACCAAGCACCAGGGCGGCTAACGCGCCGCAAGCGGTACGGTGGCGGGCGTTCACCTCGGTCGCGCCGCGCCGACGCGCGATCGCACGGCTGATTCGAAGTCGGTCAACCGCATTGGCGCAATCGACGCAAGCGACGGGGCAGTGCGTTGGGGGCCGATCTGCGCCACGCTGCCGAGCGGGCGGCCGTCGAACGTGCGAACGCGATCGACGCCCGACAGCGTATCGCGTTCCACTCGCATGCGCCCGTGCATGAAGCCTACGAGCGGGCTGACCGCGCGGACCGTCGAACCGACGAACAGTACATCGCGCTGTCCGAGCCTGAACGCCGGACTGCCCTCAACGCGCATGCCGATGTCGCCGACCTCACCGCCCATGAACTCGAGCTGTGTGACGACGCCGAGGTTGCCCTTCCAGACGTCCTCGATGCGAAATGTCACGAGCGTGATGATGCTCCGGCCGTGTGGGGTGATGTCCCAATCGGAGCGTACGTTGATGACCTCACCTACGAAGATGGTCGCGGCGCCAGATACCAGCGCATCGAAGGTCGGCGGAATGACCGTGGTGGACCGTGCGACGCCCGCCGCCGCCACGGTACCGACGACGGTCAACAGCAAGAGTCGCCGGAACATTAAAGACTCACGGATGGAAGTGTTGAAGTGCTGGGGTGCTGAAGTGCTCTCCAGCACCCTGGCACCCCAGCACCTCGGCACCTGAATTTATCCGACCGTGAACGGGATGCTCGCGCGGGTAGTGCCCCAGTCGATGTGGAGCGTTCCGCCGGCGGGCGTGTCCTGGACCGAGAAGGTCAGCTGTTCGGCGGCGGCCGGTGCCTTGCCGAGGGTCATGGGGGCGCGGCCGAGGTCTTCGCCCTTCGGATAGGGCACGCCCCACTGGCCGGTCTTCTTGCTGATCACGAGGTGCCAGGTCCCGCCCGTCGGGATCGTGTAGATCGTGTAGGTGCCGGCCGGCAGGTGCAGCGCGCCGAACATCAGCATCTTGTCGGTCTTGAGCGTCGTTGCCTCGTCCGCGCCGGTGCGCCACTCGCGGCCGTCGTAGGGGTCGACGTCCTTGCCGGGTGTGCGGCCCTTGAGCGACGGCCGGCCGTATTCGATGGACAGGTTGCTGCCGTCAATTGTCCACTCGGTGCGGACATGCGGGCTGCCCGCCTTGCCGGGGTGGACTGTGGTGGACTTCTGCGCGCTGACGGCGGCGCCAAATGCCATCGCGGTCACCGCGATGGCCAGAACAGTTCGCTTCATCAATATCTCCTTCGCAAGGCCGAGCTTGGCCTGCTTCAATGCTTCGTTCATGGTAACCCGCTCGCGGCGCTCGGTTCAATTGCGCGCTAATCGAGGGGCGCGACCAGTCACATTGAGCTTTGCGCCGATCTGTGTGAATCTTCGCTGGAGATACCATGACGCCTCCTCGCGTCTCCCGGCTGCGCGACCATTGGCATTCGTTCAGCTGGCGGCTGGTTGCCGCCATTTCGTTGCTGGCGGCTTTCATGCTGGCGGTCGTGGTGTGGTTCGCCTACCGCGAGGTAAATGCGGCGTTGGCATCTGCGGCGTCGGAACGCGCCCGGGCCGGAGCGACACAGGTCGCCGACTTACTCGAAAGTGCCGCGCGCGCCGGCGTGGCCCAGGTGCGTCTGAGCGCCGCGCACCCCGCCATCCGGGCGTCGGCGCTGACCCGCGCTCCAGAACTGCACGCCGAGGCCGAGCAGGAGCTGCGGGTCCCGGCGAACGGTTCGCGACCGCGCACCGTAACGCTATGGGGGCGCGATGCGGCCAAGATCGCGGAGATTGCGGTTCCCGACCCTTCGGCTGGCGCCCAAGTTGTGCCCTGGCAGTCGGGGCCGCCGCCTCAGGTTGACGGCATCAGCCCGTTCCGCCGTGCAAACTCCTTCGTCTACTTCGACGTCGCGGCCACCGTGGCCGACAACTTCCCAACCCTGAATCCGCTTGGCTTCCTGGTGCTGCGAAGCGCCATTAACACCTCGGCGGCCGAAGCCATCGGTCGCCTGGTCGGTTCCAATGCGAGGGTCATTGTCGGGAATGCCGACGGCAGCCTGTGGTTCAACATCGCGACGGGAGAAATAGTCACCGGCCGGCCGGCTCAATCACTTGAGGGAGCGCAGGTTGGCGTCGACGATCGTCTGGATGCGACCGCCGCGGTGCGCGACACACCCTGGGTCGTGTGGGTGGACTTCGAAGTGGCTGCGGTCAGGGCTCCAGCGCGCCAGTTCCTACGCCGCATGCTCGGACTGGGTACCGCCTTCGGTGTCGCCGGCGTGCTCCTGGTGGCGATTCTTCTCCGCCGCCTGACCAAGCCGCTCGGCGAGCTGACCGCGGCTACCGAGGCCGTGGCGGCCGGGGACTACACGCGCAAAGTGGGCACCGCCCGGCATGATGAGATCGGGCGGCTTGGCCGCGCTTTCGACTCAATGACTGCGACCATTGCCAACGATGTGACCGCACGCGAGCAGGCCGCGCACCGCCTGCAGTCCAATGAAGACCGCCTGCGCTACACGCTCGGCGCGGCGCGAGTCGGTACGTGGCAGATGGATCTGCGTTCGCTCGAGGTCGAGTTCTCCGAAACCATGGCGCCGCTGTTCGGGCTCGAGATGCCGCAGCTGCCGACCAGCCAGGACGGCGTGCTGGCCTTGATTCACCCCGACGATCGCGCGGCGGTGACCGCTTGCATGGCGCGCGAGGCGGCCGATCGACGCGAGCACGAGATCCAGTTCCGCGCGTTGCAACCGGATGGCAGCTACAAATGGGCGCTTGGACGTTCGCGCTTGCTGGCCGACGCGTCGGGCGCGACTCGCATCCTGGGCGTATGCTTTGATATTTCCGAGCAGCGGCACCTCGAAGAGCAACTGCAGCAGTCGCAAAAGATGGACGCGATTGGCAAGCTGGCCGGCGGCGTGGCGCACGACTTCAACAACCTGCTGACGGCCATCCTGGGTTACGCCAACTTCGTGCTCGACAGCCTGGAACCTGGCGACCAGCGGCGCATGCACGTCGAAGAGATCCTGACCGCCGGCCGTCGCGCCGCCGACCTCACCGCGCAGCTGCTGGCGTTTAGCCGCAAGCAACTGCTCCAGCCGGCCATCGTTGATATCAACACGACCGTCAAGGAGAGCATGAAGTTGCTGGGCCGCCTGATCGGCGAGCACATCGAGATGGAGACGGCGCTCTCGACCGACGTCGGCCAGGTCCGCGCGGATCCGGTGCAATTGCAGCAGATCGTGATGAACCTGGCCATCAACGCGCGCGACGCCATGCCGGAAGGAGGGCGGCTGTCGATCGAGACCGCCAACGTCGACCTCGACGAATCGTACGGCACTCAACGCTTTGCGGTGAAGGCCGGCAGTTACGTGATGCTGGCGGTGACTGACACGGGTGTCGGCATGAGCGAGGAAGTGCGCGGGCGCATGTTCGAGCCGTTTTTTACCACCAAGGAACGCGGGCAGGGCACCGGCCTCGGCCTGGCGACGGTCTACGGCGCCGTGAAGCAGGCCGGCGGTTACATTTGGGTCTACAGTGAGCCGGGACGCGGCAGCACCTTCAAGGTCTACTTGCCGAGGCTGACCGGTGAGATCGCGTCGGTCACGGTGGCGCCGCTCATCGCGCCGCTCATGAGCGGCAGCGAGACCGTGCTGCTAGTCGAGGACGAGGAGGCCGTCCGCATCCTCAGCCGCATGATCCTGTCGCGCGCCGGCTACCGCGTGATCGAGGCCGCCAACGGCCGTGAAGCCGAGGCCCGCCACCTCGAGTTCTCCGGCCTCATCACCCTGGTTATCACCGACGTGGTGCTGCCAGGATCGAGTGGCCCCGAGCTGTTCCAGCGGCTGGCACTTCGCGATCCGCGGCTGAAGGTGCTCTACATGTCGGGCTACACCGACGATGCGGTGTTTCGAACGGGACGGCTGCAGCGCGGGGTGGCGTTCATCCAGAAGCCGTTCACGGCGGAAGGGATTCGCCGCAAGGTCCGCGAAGTGCTCGACGCAGGGTGATCAACTGAGATCGTAGGCGGCGATCGTCTTTCGGTCGCGAACGTACAGGGTGCGGCCGACCAGGGTCGGGGGCGTCCAGGCGCGACTCTCCAGAATCTGCGCGCGCGCCAGCACCTTGAGTCCCTGCGGTGACACCGTGGCCAGGCCGAGCACGCCTTCTTCATCGAGCAGAACCAGTTTCTGATCCGCGTATAGCAACTGGGCGCGAGCGAATGCGCGGTCCTGCCACAACATGGCGCCGGTCGTGGTGTTCACGGCCGAGAGAAAGGCCGGACCGAAGTCCCCGCTCGACATGTAGGCGGTGTCGCCGACGCGGATGATGGTGCCGATGTGGACACGCACGCGGTTCAGCGCCCACCGTTCGCTGACCTTGGTGACCCCGCCCGCTTGCCTGAGCTCGAGCGCGCGGCTGCCACTGCCGTAGGCTGACGAGAAGACCAGCAGGTGATCCGAAGCCGACCACACCGGCGTGCTGATATTGAGGCCCCAGTCGGTGCGGTGGGGATGACTCCACAGCGTGCGGCCACTCGCCGGGTCGAGCCCGGCAATGCGATCGCCGCCGAACATCACCAGCTGCGTCTGGCCGTCAACGCTGATCAGGCTGGGTGATGCCGGTGAGTACTCAACATCGCCCGCCTTCCACAGCAACGCCCCGGTCGCCGGGTTAAACGCGCCCACCGCCTGGCCCTTGCCGCCAATTGGCAGCAGCAGCGTGTTGTTGAACAACAACGGGCTGTTTGCCATGCCGCGGTCAACCTCGGGGGCTCCGTACTCCTTGATCAAGTCGTGCGACCACAGCACCTTGCCGGTCGCCGCGTCCAAGGCGAAGAACTCGCGCCGCGACCCGACCGCGAACAAGCGGGTGCCGACGATCAGCGGCGTGGCGTGAGGCCCGGCGCCCTCGGTGTAGTTCACCCCATCGGTCGCCGACGGATACTTGTGCTCCCAGATCGTTTTGCCGGTCGCGGCGTCGAGTGCGATCACGGCTTCCTCTTGCGCGAAGCGCCCGCGCGCCGCAGACGCCGGACGGTAGAGCGAATACAGCCGCCCGCCCTCCGCGAGAATGGCGGAGTGGCCTTCACCGAGTGGCCGGCTCCACAACTGTTTCGGCCCGGTTGAGGGCCAGCTGTTGGCCAGCCCGGTCGATGCCACCATGAAGTCGCGCGTGGGGCCACCCCATTGGGTCCAGGACGCCGGTGCCTGGGCGCTGCCGGCTGCGCCAAGGGCGGCGACACTGACAAGGGAAAGAAGGAAGCGGAAGGCTGGAGTTGGCATGGGTTTCTGACGTCCGATTGTAAACGACGGTTTGCGCGAGTTCGGACGCTTTCGCGTCCTCATGGGGCTTGTAGCTTCGCTACTCGTCGGTCTGACTTCGTTCGTGGGGAGTGCATGCCTACGAGGGTGCGAAGCGCCCGAGGCCCAAGAAGGTCCGCGGGACCGAGCCCTACCGCTACCAAAGAGCGCGGCCTCAATCGCCAATCAAGGAGCGACGGTCCATGGACGCGATCGCAAGAGTCTCGACAAGACCGGCGACGTCATGATCGTCGTCACGAGCGCCATGATCACCAACATGGTGAACAGCCGCGGGCTGATGACGCCCAGGTCGAGGCCGATGTTCAGCACGATTAGCTCGACCAGGCCACGCGTGTTCATCAGGATGCCGAGCGCCGCGCTGTCACGCCAGTCGAGGCCCACCGCCTTCGCGGCCAGTAACGTGCCGCCAAACTTGCCGGCGGTCGCCACGGCGATGATTGCGCCGCACCACAGCCAGTCTTCGAGCGTGGTGACCAGGCCGATCTCTGTACGCAAACCGGTAAAGGCAAAGAATGCCGGCAGGAACATCACCCGGACGATGTCCTCCAGCCGCTCGGTGACGTGCTTCGCGATGGTGCTCTCGTGGGGGATGATCGCGCCGAGCAGGAACGCGCCGAAGATCGCGTGAATGCCGATGAACTCGGTAGCCACGGCCGACAGCAGAACCGCCACGAGCACCAGCGCGAGGCTGCGTTCCCCAATCCGCGGTGACGAATCGAAGCGCGCGACCACCCGGCTCATAATCCGGCGCCCGGCCGTCAGCATCAGCGTCACGTAGAGCGCCGTCAGCGCCACGGTCTGCACGGCAGCGCCGGGTGTCGCCTGCGTCACGCCCACCACGAACGCCAGCAGGCACCAGGCAATCGCATCGTTGATCGCGGCGCAGGTCAGCGCGACGATGCCCATCTGCGTGCGTTGCAGCCCGCGATCGCCGAGGATGCGCGCCAGCACCGGGAAGGCGGTGATCGACATCGATACGCCAAGAAAGAGCGCGAAGGACGAAAACCCGACGCCGGCCGGCGCCAGCCTTTCGAAGAGCAGCCAGGCGAGCCCGGCGCCCATGGCAAACGGCACGACGATGCTGGTTACCGAAATTGCCACGGTGACGGCGACGCGGCTTTGCAGCACCTTCAGATCGAGCTCGAGACCGACCAGGAACATGTAGAGGATGACACCCAGTTGCGAGATCACCCCGAGAAAGGGCGCGGCTTCCGCCGGCAGCAGAAACGCGGCCGCCTCAGGCGAGATCCGGCCGAGCAGCGAGGGGCCGAGCAGAATGCCGCCGACGACTTCACCGATGACCGCCGGTTGGTTCAGCCGCTTGAAGAGCGCGCCCACCAGCCGGGCAGTCACCATGATGGTCGTCAGTGCGACCAGGACGCTTAGCAACATGAAATGAAGGAGATGGGGTTGATGATTTGGTGCCCCAAATCGCCAGATCTCGAAATCACCTAATCAGCACGCGGTCTGTGTCTTTTCGACGTTCAGGTCAAAGACGGGACGGAGCCGCGTCCCGGCAATGTTCCCCGCGAAAGCCGCGACGAGCCACAGCCATCCATGCAGGCTGCCTGAAGCAATGCCGCTGAAGTAGGCGCCGATGTTGCAACCATAGGCAATGCGCGCGCCGTAGCCGAGCAGAATGCCGCCAATCACTGCCGCGGCCAGCGAGCGATTCGACACCTTCCACACCGGGGCGAACTTGCCGGCCAGGATGGCCGCCGTCAACGCGCCGAGAATGATGCCGAAGTCCATCACCGAGGTCACGTCCATCAGCACGCTCGATCGCAGTGCCGTCGCTTGTGCCGGCGCCGTCCAATAGGCCCACGACGCCACGTCCACGCCTAGGGCAGCAAACAGCTTCGCACCCCAGAGGGCAAACGCCGAGGTGACCCCCCATGGCCGTCCGCCGATCATCAGCGTCGCAATGTTGACGATTGCGAGCCCGATCGCGCCGGCGACGAGCGGCCACGGGCCGGTGAGCCAGCGCGGACCTTTCGCAGGTCGCGTCTCATCCAGCAGTCGCCCGTGACGGCGCTGCTCGGCCACCCGCGTGACCCAGGCAATGCCGCCGAATAATCCTAGGCACACGGCCAGCCCGAGCCACGGTCCCCAGAGCGTGACCACCGAGGTGGCGGCGAACGACGGTTGTGCATTCCACCACGGCGTGTGTGCGGTGCCGATGACCGAGCCGATGATGAAGAAGAACAGCGTCACCAGCATGCGGGTGCTGCCGCCGCCGACGCTGAACAACGTGCCCGAAGCGCAGCCGCCGCCAAGCTGCATGCCGAGGCCGAAGATAAAGGCGCCGGCGGCGACGCCGATGCCGACTGGTGACACCGAACCCCGCACCGGCTGGCCCCATACGGTGCCGGCAGCAATCAACGGAAAGAACACGGCGCAGGTGATCGCAAGCATCAACATCTGCGCGCGCAGGCCCGCGCCGCGCCGGTCGGAGATGAACACGCGCCAGGACGAGGTGAAACCGAAGGCCGCGTGATACAGAACGACCCCCGCGCCGGTGCCAACCAGGAACAGCGCAGCCTGGCGCCAGCTGATGACCGCGTAGAGATACCAGGCCGCCAACGCAATCACGGCAGCCGTCATGGCCGCCGGACCCGGCACCAGGGCGCGCGACTCGACCGCCATTGGCGCCGACGGATTCATCGTCTGTGTGGCCATCTTGTTCTCGCGGCGGCGCTAAAGTGCCGCCCTCCTAGCACTTCAGAACCGAATACCCGCGCTCACGCCAAACGTACGGGGCCGTCCGTTTTCACCGATGAATCCCGACGGGGCCAATCCGGGATAGGGAATCGCGATTGGCACATACATCGTGTCGAACGCGTTGCGAATCCACGCCTCGCCGAACAGCCATTTGCCGCGCGCGCCGGCACGGAAGTTGGCCAGGCTGTAGGCATCCTGCCGCGCCAGGTTGGCTTCGTCATACTCAAACGCGCCAAGCATGACGGCCTCGCCGCGGCCGTAGACAGTCACGGCCGGCGTGATCGCGCGCGACAGCTGTGCGCCGACCACCGCGGTGTACTCGGGTGTGTAGGGAAGCTTTTTGTCGGCCACGCTGACGCCTCCCGACCTGGTGCCTTCGGCGAAGCGCGCGTGGGTGTAGCCGAACGACGCGAACAGGTCGAGCGACGGATGCGCGCGAGCAGTCAGGTCCAGTTCAACGCCGCGGCTGCGCGCGCCGCCGACGTTCGAAATGTAGAACTGGCCGGGCACGAACGGGTTGGGCACGTTCAGCTGCAGATCATCCCAGTCGATCGAGAAGACCGCGGCGTTGGCCGACACGCGCCCTCCGGCGAGCGTCGACTTAAGACCACCCTCGACGTGCCACGCATGCTCTTCGCCGTAGGATTCGCTGCCGGGCAAGGCGGCGGGATTGAATCCGCCGGCCTTGAAGCCGCGGCTGGCCGACGCGTAGAGGGAGCTGCCTGCGGCCGGGCGGAAGGCGAACGCGAACTGCGGCGAGACGTCCGAGAAGGTGTTCTCGGCCGCCACCGGATTAGCCGGGGCGATGGCCGGCGAAAAGAACGTGTTCAGCGCGGCCTCGCTTTGCTCGCGGTCGAACCGCAGGCCCAGCGTGAGGTCGGCCTTGTCGTTGAACGTGAGCGTGCCATGGCCGAACACGCCGATGCCGGTGCTGTCGATGGCCGCTTCAGGAGACGTCTGGGCCACCGCGAAGGGAATTTGCGGCGACAACACGAACGCGCCCAGCCTGTTGACCGCCAGCTGATCGTAGTTCTGCTTGAAGTACTCGACGCCGCCCTGCCACTTCAGCATGACCGCATCCGAAAGCTGCAGCGGCGCGTTCTCGGGCGACGCCAACCGGACCTGCTGGGTGAACTGGAAGTCCTCTTCGCTGTTACTGCGGGTGGCCAGCGCCAGCGGCGTGTAATCCAGGTCCGTCTCATCGTCGGTGTTCCACTTGACGAAGCCACTCGTGCTCTCGATCGACACCCGCTCGCCGTTACCGCGCAGGTTGATCGTTGTGGCATTGATGTCGCGGTTGGTAAAGCCCTCGAAATTGCGTGACACGACGAACGGCGTGGTGCGAATCGCGCCCAGGTCGCCCAGCGCGTAGTCGCCGTCGCGATTGCGCTCGTGCGAGTAAATTACGCGCGCCTGCCAGTTGGCATTCGGCGTCAGCATCAATTGTGCCTTGGCGAACGTGCCATCGCGGGAGTCGAGGTCGTTGCCGGTGATCTGATTCACCGTGAAGCCCTCGCGCTGCTGCCGTCCCGCGGCGAAGCTGATCGCGGCCAGGTCGCCAAGCGGTCCCGACACGTTGCCCCTGACTTCTTTCGACCCGAAGTCGCCGAACGGCGCGACGATCGACCCGGTCCATCGCGATGTCGACGGCCGCGTGCTGGTGACATTGACGATGCCGCCGAGGGTGTTGCGGCCGAACAGCGGGCTTTGGGGCCCGCGCACGAATTCAATCTGGTCGACATCAAGCAGCTCGACGTTTGACGAGTTGCTGTTCAACTGCGGCACGCCGTCGAGGTAAGTCGTGATCGCCGGGTTGCCCGGACTCGAGCCGATGCCGCGGAAGCGCGCGTTGCTGACCTTGCGGGCCGTGAACTCCGTGAACACCGTGTTCGGGGCAAACATCGCCGCGTCGGAAATGACGCGCAGCCCGGCCTCGGCGATCGTCGCGCCGGTCACCACGGTGACGCTGGCGGGCACCTCTTTCACGTCCGCGGCCTCTTTTTGCGCGGTGACAATCACGGTCGGCAGCGTGACACTGGGGGGCTGCGAGGCCTGGGCAAACGAAGTGGCGGGGGCGAGCAGGGCAAACAGTATTACCAGGCGAAGTGTGAGCATTCCGTAATTATGCACGACGGCGTTTGCGATGGTACCGACCCGCCGAGCGATGGAGTGGTCGCGTCCCACCAGTCGTCCCAACTGGGCAACCTTCGTTGTAGGCTAGCGCCAGACCATGATTCGCTGGATCGTATGCTCCGGCGCCCTGTGGGCGATCACGTTGACCGGCCTGGCCGGCCAGCCACGGACGTTGTTCCCCGGCACCATCGACCAGCATCCGGCGATTGACTACCGCGGGGCGGCCACCAACGACGCGGTGACGACGCTGCAGCGCGATCTGGCATCGGGCGCGGCCACCCTGGCGTTTGACGGCCGCCAGGGATTCCTGCGCGCACTACTGGCGCGGCTGGAGGTGCCGGTCGAATCGCAAGTGCTGCTGTTCTCGAAGACCGGCATCCAGCATCCATTTACCGATCCCGAGCATCCGCGCGCCCTCTACTTCAACGATCGCGTGGTGGTCGGCTACATTCCTGGCGCCCCGTTCATAGAGACGGCCGCGCACGACGCCTTGCAGGGCGTGATCTTCCAGACCCTGAAGCAGGACCATGCCGCACCGCCGCAACTGGCACGGCCGGACCGGTGCCTGACGTGCCACCTCTCGGCGAACAGCCTGGACGTGCCAGGCATTCTCGTGCGCAGCATGTTCACCGACGCGACCGGCCGCACGCGACCGCAGCTGGGCAGCTCGTTGGTCGATCACCGCACGCCGCTCGAGAAGCGCTGGGGCGGTTGGTATGTGACCGGGTCGCACGGCACGGCCCGGCATCTGGGCAACGCGATGGTCACCGACAACATCGCACCGGAAGCCGCCGTCAACGACACCACGCTCAATCGTGCCAGCCTGGATCCCCGCGTCGAGACGAGCGCCTATCCGCTGCCGACGAGCGACATCGCGGCGCTGATGGTGTTCGACCACCAGGGCCGTGGCATGAACCTGCTGACCCGCCTTGGCTGGGAAGCCCGCATCGCGGCCGCGGATGGGCGCGCAAGTGTGTCCGCAAGCGAGCTGCGCGGCCTAGTCGAAGAAACCGCGGACTATTTATTGTTCGTGGATGAACCGCCACTGACCTCAGAGGTAGTCGGGGTGTCGGGCTTCACGAGGGTCTTCGAGGAGCGCGGACCGCGCGATCGCCGCGGCCGATCCTTGCGCGAGTTCGACCTCCGCACTCGCCTGTTCCGCTATCGTTGCAGCTACCTGATCTACTCGCCGGCATTCGACGCCTTGCCGGCGACAGCGCGCCAGGCCGTCTACGCGCGCATGCAGCAGATCCTGGCCGCGCGAGGCGATCGCGACGTCATGGAAATACTGGATGACACTCGCAAAGGCTGGCGCTAATCGCGCCTTTGCGCATACTGCGACTCGCACGGCAGGGCTGGCGCGCGCAACGTGGCGGGTCTCGTCTCCGCGCGGCAACTTATGGCATAGTCCCGCGCATGCGAATCTTCGTGGCGATGATTGCGATGGCAGCGCTGACCCCGGCGTTGATACCGCCGGTGGACGTGGGTGCTCAAGTCGCGCCAGCGGCGGCCG
Organism: Acidobacteriota bacterium; assembly: GCA_031392125.1. GTDB lineage: Bacteria > Acidobacteriota > Vicinamibacteria > Vicinamibacterales > UBA2999 > 12-FULL-67-14b. Next base: position 17,373 of record JANMUX010000147.1, read on the forward strand.
ATGCGTGGCGTCAATGGGGCGGGCCCACGCGCAACTTCATGGTGCCATCAACCGGCCTCGCCGAAAAGTGGCCGGAGACCGGCCCCCCCATTCTCTGGAGCCGCCCGCTCGGGCCCGGCCACTCGGCGATTCTTAACGACGAGGGCCGCCTCTACACGATGTACCGCGCGGGCAATGGCCGCGCCAAGCAGGGGCCGTGGGACGCCGAAGAGACAGTTGTCGCCATGGACGCCGCGTCAGGCAAGACGCTCTGGGAACACAAATACCCGTCGCGGCGCGAAGACTTCAGCTTTGGCGCCGGCCCGCACTCGACACCCTTGATCGTCGGCGACCGCCTGTTCACCATCGGCACCAACAAGCAGTTGTTCGCGTTCGACAAGAAGTCGGGCCGCATTCTCTGGTCGCACGATCTCATCAAGGAATTCAACTCACCCGAGTTGCTGATCCGCCCGGTGGTCAAGACCGGTTACGGCTGCAGCCCTATTGCGTATCGCGACACCATTATCTGCAGCGTCGGCGGCCCGGGCCAGTCAGTCATGGCCTTTCGGCAGAGCGACGGCGGCGTGGTGTGGAGAAGCGGAGACTTCCTCACTTCCGAGGCACCGCCGATCATGATCGAGATGGGTGGCCGGCCCCAGCTGGTGATCTTCGGCGGCGGCACGGTCAACGGATTGGACCCGGCCAACGGCAAGGTGCTGTGGTCGCATCCGCACGATCCCGGCAACGACCTGAATTGCGCCATGCCATTATTCGGCCCCGACAACATCCTGTTCGTTTCGTCGGCCTACCGAGCCGGTAGCCGCGCCATCCAGTTGAAACACGACGGCGCCGCCACCCACGCCGAGGAGTTGTGGTTCACCAACCGGGTGCGCTTCATGTTCCTCAACGCCATTCGCCTTGGTGATCATGTCTACGGCACGACTGGCGACTTCGGCCCGGCGTTCCTGACCGCTCTCGACATCAAGACCGGCCAGGCCGCATGGCAGCACCGCGGATTTGGCCGCGCCAGCCTGCTCTATGCCGACGGCAAGGCAATCATCATGGACGAAGACGGCGATCTGGCGCTCGCCAGGCTCGCGCCTGAGGGCGTGACGATCCTCTCCGAAGCTAAGAAGGTCTTCGACACGACGACGTGGACGGTGCCGACGCTGGTGGGCAAGACGCTCTATGCGCGCGACCGAGAGAAAATTGTCGCGCTCAACCTGGGGGCACAGTGATGCAGGGCTCAGGGATCGGGGATCAGGGATCGGGGATCGGGGACCAGGGATTGGGGGGCGCCGTGGTGGCGTGCTTCCTTGCCGTCACATTAGCTGCGGTGCCACTCTCCGCGCAGACGCCCGACTTGTCGGGCACGTGGGCGCTCGACGCGGCCAGGAGCGAGGTGGTGGCGACTGCCGGGTTCACCGGCCTGATCTCAGCCGGCGCGCCGAAGACGCTGCACATCACGCAGCCGGCCAATGGCACGCTGGTGGTGGAAAGCCAGGTGAACGAGGCGCACGTTCGCATCTACAAGCCTGGCATGCAGACCACGACACCCGCCGGCCAGGGCGGTGCCGTGACGATGACGACGAAGTGGGAACGGGGTTCGCTGATCAGCGAAGGCACGATGAAGGCGCCGAACGGCGACACAACCACGCTGAGCGAACAGGTATCGATTAGCGCAGACGGCAAGGTGCTGAGCGTGCGCATCACGACCAGCGCTGCGGAGAAGGCGACCAGCACGCTCACCTACACGAAGAGTACGGTCCTTGGACCGTGCGAGGGCTGGCCGACCCCGTGCAAGAGACCGTCGCCCTGACGGGCGACGGTCTCCAGGGAATTTCGCCTTCGCTTTCTAGTCGTGCGGTTTCTCGACCGCCACCAACAGGGGTTCGCGAGTGCCCGGCGGAAAATCTTCCCCTTGGCTGCGCATCGGCAAGCGTTCGGGACCAAAGTGCGGCAACGACACCGGCACTCCGGTGCGGGCCGACTCATACAGCGCATCCACGACGCGCACGTCCCAGCAACCTTCTTCGGCTGAAGGTTCCGGATCCCTGTTGTTGAGCACGCAGTCCGAGAAGTAGACCAACTCCGCGGCAAACTGATCGCGGCGGCGCCCCTTCTTCTTCTTCACGTCCTCGCCAACCGTGAGCGTGTAGCCCAGGGCCTCCGAGTACTCGTACGCCGGCTCCGCGTGGATGTTGCCTTCAGTACCGACGACACGCAGGTCCGACACGCCGTTGGCGGCAAAGCTGGTTGTGAAGGTGGCGAGGCGATCGCCGTCGAACCGCAGCATGCCAGAGGTCATCTCATCAATCTCTGGCATCTCCGCCCGCGCGCCATCGATCGAGTAGGCGAATACCTCGGTTGGTTCGGCCCTAAACAGCAGCCGTGCTGCATTGATGCAGTACACGCCCAGGTCAAATAGGGTGCCTCCACCCAGCTCTCGCGTGGTTCGGATGCCCCGCGGCTTGGCGTGCATTGAGAATGACGAGTTGAAGAACCGGGGCTCCCCGATTTTGCCCGACTTCACCAGGTCGACGATCTCGAGAAAGAGCGGTTCGAAATGCAGCCGATACGCGGTCATCAGGCGCACGTTGGACTCTGACGCGGCCTCAATCATCCGCGTGCATTCCGCTTCTGTGACCGCCAGCGGCTTCTCACAGAGCACATGCACGCCAGCTCGAGCGGCCCGCACAGCGTAGTCCGCATGCTCTGAGTTCGGCGTGCAGATGTAAACTGCATCAACTTCCTTCAAGCAGCGTTCGTAGTTGTCGTAACTCGCACGTACCGGCACGCGGTACTGATCGCCCAATTTGTTGAGCTTCTCCACGCTACCGCTGACGATCGCGTGAAGTGACGAGTTGCGCTTGGCGTGCGCGAATGCGGGCAGTACCGCTGCCTGCGCGATGTGGCCAAGCCCGACCACGGCATAACGAACTTTCGACAAAGCCATGTAACACGTCCCCCGACAGCAATGGCTGCAAGGCACGTACCAAGGATTGACTGTCGCCGAGCTGGCGAGAATCGCCAACGGCCTACGCGAAAATTGGACTCGCGTTGCTGCTGACTGAACCGGGGGGCGTCTGCCAGTCGAGCATCACTCCGACCGCGTGTTCATCCAGTTCGACCGTGTAGCGATTCACATACAAGCGAATGTGACGCTGCACCACGTCGGGCGACATCTCCTGCGCGTGTGCGGCGACGTATGCAGCGCTGGCTTCGGGATGCGCCAGGGCGTACTCCACGCTGTCGCGTAGGGCGAGATCGATCGCCGCGCCATAGCGCGCGATCAAGTCGCGTCGAATGGCGATGGCCGCCAGCGGCAGCGGGCACTGCATCCGCTCGTGCCACACGGCGCCGAGGTCGGTCAGCAACGTGAGGCCCCTGGCTTCGTAAGTGAAACGGCCCTCGTGGATCAACACACCGCAGTCAACCTCGCCGCCGATCACAGCGCCTTCAATCTGATCGAACCGCATCGGCACGGTTTCGAACTCGCCGAGCAGGCGCAGCAGCAAGGCCGCGGTGGTCCGCTCGCCGGGGATTGCGACGCGGCCGCCGACGGCGCGCGCCGAGCGCGCCACCACGATCGGTCCGACGCCAAACCCCGCCGCGCCGCCAGCCCGCAGCAATGCGTAGCGCTCGCGAATGCGGGCATACGCGGCGATCGAGACTTTGGTTATCTCCGCACCGCCCAGTCCTGCGCGCACGTTCAGCGCCTCGACATCGTCGATGTAAGGCGTCACGGCCGGTCCAGGCACCAGCCCATGCACCAGGGCATGAAAGGCGAACGTGTCGTTGGGGCACGACGAGAAGCCGAAATCTAGCGGTGGGCGATCCACGCGAGCAGCGCCTCCTGTGCGGCCGTCGCGGCCTCCGAGACGCGCCACGCCGAGGTGTCGCGGTCGGTCACCCTGTTGCTGATGCCGCGCAGTTCGCCGACGGGAATGTCATGCAGGGCGGCGACGTGCGCGACCGCCGCGCCTTCCATGTTCTCGACCGCACCGCCGGTCCGAGCCTCGATGGCGCGCGCTGCCGCATCGGTTCCCGTGCACGACGACATCGTCACGAAGCGCACTCGCCGCGATGACGGGAACACCTGCATCGGCAGCACGTTGAAGATTGGCGGCGGGCCTTCCACGATCGGGAAACCGATCGCTTGCATGTCGAGAAAACCCGCTGGGCTGGTGGCGCCGAGATCGCCGTAGCATTCGCTGTCGGCGCAGGCGACTGTCCCGATGCCTAGACCCGACTCCGGATAGGCGCCGCCGATGCCGCACACCACGATGGCGGTCGGCCGCGAGCGGGTGATGGCGAGGGTCACGGCGTGGGCGGCGTTGACCGGCCCGACACCCATGCGCAACACCGTAACGCGAGCGGGGTCGGCGTGTCGGCGTAGCAACGCGCCTTCGAGTTCGGTCGCAGTGCAGATCAAGAGATCAGGGCCCAAGGCCCTTTCAGCTTACTGCACGCCAAACGCCAGCAACACGTTGCCAGCCATCTGTCCGAACGAGCCATAGCCCGAGTTGGTGAAGACCATGCCGTTGGCGATGGTAGCGCCGGGACCGTTGATGGAGCCGCCGCGCGCCTTGACTCCGTTGACGGTCTCAAAGTCGCGGGCAGTGGCGAACTCCCACAGAACCTTGCCATCGACGGCACTATAGGCGCGCATCATCCCGTCAGTCGCTCCGGAGAACACCACGCCGGGAATCATGCTGGCCGCCGCCGACTGCGCCGGAATGCATTTCATGGTCTGGTCGGGGCAAGTGGCAATGGGCGGCGCCCACCACGCGCGCTCGCCGGTCGCGAGATGAATGGCGGCGAGTCCACCGGCGGCTTTCATCCCGAGCAGGCCATCAGCATTCGGGTAGTAGACGAATCGATCGTCAGCCGCGCCTCCCCATTCAATGCCGCCCAGTGCCGTGCCCTGGCCGACCCGATGTTGCCAGACGATGCTGCCGTCGTCCGGGTTGATGCCCCAGGCGAGGCCCGACTTTTGTCCAACGGCAAGAATGCGGCGGCCGCCAGCGAGCGTGCGAAGAATGGGTGAAGTCCCCACGGCGAAGTCGGGGCCTGTTTCTTGAGGACAGGTTTCCGACTTGGCGTTGGGACCGCAGCCGATCACGTAGGCGTCGTTGGGCGTCAGCTGACGCGTCCACAGGCGCTTGCCGGATGCGAGATCGAGAGCCATGACGGCGTCGGTCGTGTTGACGGCCGGGTAGGTGTAGCCATTGCTCGTCGACAGGTAGAGCCGTCCACGGACCGGATCGATGGTCGGCGCCGACCAAACGGCGGCGCCGGCCGGCCCCCACAGCTGCGTGCCGATTGACGTTTTCCTCATCGGCACGGCGGCTTCGGAGATCGTGAACGACTGCCAGCGCTGTTCGCCGCTGCTGGCGTCGTACGCGATCACGCTGCCGCGAAACGAACAGCAGGGATATACGGGGTTGCCACCCATGGCCTCTTCGATCGACGACACCGGCACGTAGAGCCGGCCGTCGTGGAAGGCGGGGGCGCCGGTGATTCGGGCAACTGGATGGGGGTCGGCATGCTTGGTCCACAGCAGCGCTGCGCTCTCGGCGTCGATCGCGTAGACGTTCGCCCTGACATCACCGAAGAAGACCGCGAAGCGCGACGCGCCAGCCTTGACCGGCGCCACCGTGATTGCGGTGCGCACGGCGGCCTTTGCCTGGTACGACCAGTAAACGCACCCGCTCGCCGCATCGAGTGAGTAGACGAAGCCGTTGTCGGAGCCGACGTAGATGCGGCCGCCCATGACGGTCGGCTGTCCAAATGCCTGGCGGCCTTCCGGGAAACCAAACGCCCACTTGAGGGACAGCTTTGGCACGGTGACCGCGGTCAACCCCGCAGCGGCCGCGGGCTGGAAGCGCGAGTTCGCCGTGTCGGCACCCCACCCGTTCCACCCGTGGCCATCGAGCGGATTGCCCAGCGGCCTGGCGGCGCACTGATTGGTCATGGTCGACGCATGTCCGGCGGTTGCCGTGCCGAATGCTCGTCCCGATACGTACTCGGCAATCGCCCGCATTTGCGCCTCGGTCAGCCCGGTGGCCATTGGCGCCATGCTGCCGGTGGTCATTGCCGTGAGAATCGCCTCTGGCGCCCGGCCTTGCAGTTGGGCGCGCGTTGGCGCGCGGCTGCCGGGTTCTGGATTCACGTGGCAGCTCGCGCACTTGTCGGTGAAGGGCAGCAGCCCGCCGACACCAAAGCCCTGGGCCGCCGCGTTCGAGGCGCCCGCGATCACCGCAATGCAGAGGACAACGAGTGGCACGCGCATGCGCCGCATCCTACATCATCGGGGATCGGGGAAGCGCGTTAGGCTTGGGGCATGCCGCCGTTCGTCATTGTTCCCCCCATCGAGCCCATGCTCGCCAAGCTCGCCACCGCGGTCCCAGTCGAGGGGGCATGGTTGTATGAGCCAAAGTGGGACGGCTTTCGTGCAATCGTCTTTCGCGGCGGCGGCGAGGTTTACATTCAGAGCCGTGACCTGAAGCCGCTCGACCGCTACTTTCCCGAGGTCAGCGCCGCGCTGATTGCCGGACTTCCCGACGGGAGCGTGCTTGATGGCGAGATCGTGATTGCCACGCCGCGCGGCCTCGACTTCGATGCGCTGCAAATGCGATTGCATCCTGCCGCGTCGCGGGTGGCAAAGCTGTCGGCAGAGATTCCTGCCTCGTTCGTGGCGTTCGACCTGTTGGCGGCCGACGGCCAGGACCTCCGAGAAATGTCGCAACAGGCGCGGCGATCGCGGCTCGAGCAGATGCTCGCTGGCGTGAAGCCGCCGATCTACCTCACGCCAGTGACGCGTGACCGCGGCCAGGCCGTGGACTGGCTGGCCCAGTTCGAGGGTGCCGGTCTGGATGGCGTCATGGCCAAGCCGCTGGACGGCCCGTATCAGCCTGGCAAGCGCACGATGATCAAGATCAAGCACGCGCGAACTGCAGACTGCGTCGTCGCCGGCTTTCGCTGGCACAAGAGCGGCCCGGGTGAACTGGTTGGCTCGCTGCTGCTCGGGCTTTACGACGACCAGCAACGCTTGCAGCACGTTGGCGTCACTTCGTCGTTCACCATGCTCAAGCGCAAGGCACTGGCCGAAGAGTTTGCGAGCATTCGCGAGAACGCACTCGACAATCACCCGTGGAGCGAATGGGCCGATTCGTCTCGCTCCGGACAAGCGTCGGCCGGAGAGTCAGCCACGCGCCAGCCGGGCGGCCAAAGCCGCTGGAGCGCCGGCAAGGACCTGTCGTGGGAGCCGCTACGTGTCGAGCGCGTATGCGAGGTGAAGTACGACCACATGCAGGGCACGCGGTTCCGCCACGCGGCGGTGTTTCAGCGCTGGCGACCAGACAAACCGCCGTCAGCCTGCGGCTACGATCAACTGGAGGTCACGACTCCGTACGAGCTTTCGCGGGTCTTCGGCGCGTAGCCGGCTGGTCTGGCGAGGCACCCTCAGGTCTGCCGGGCCAATCGGTCGCCATGTCTTCATTCGGGTCGAGTGGCTCTTGCGTCGGCCTCAACTCCTCGGGAATGTGCTGGAGGTTGATGCGGATGCGCGTCCACGTGCGGAAGCGGCCCCGCATGGCATCGACCAGCAGGTCGGCAGGCTCGAGGTGCGCGGCGGCCTCGGGGTGACGCGCTTTCCATCGTTCGACGCCAGCCAGCGCAGTGGCCTTCTCGCGGGCGCGGCCGATCTCGATGGTCGGAAACTGCCTTCTTCGCACGGCGAGCTTCGACGGATCGGCGGGGACTCGCCGCCGTGAAGGCGCGACACGCGGCTCTTCTCCTGCCTGCTTCTTGTAGTGCGGCGGCCATGGCGCATCACCCAAACCGTCTCGTTCCTGTCGCGCCGACAATTCGAGTAGCGCGTCAAGCGAACCGGGGTGGGTGTCCATGTCGGCGTGCGGATCGCCGATCGTGGCGTAGCGCGTCGGCATCGTCGCGAGAGTAAAGTCGCCGAGCTCGCAGCTGTTGACTTCGTCCCAGTCGATTGGCGCCGACACGCGCGCGTCGGCGGTGGGCCGCACCGAGTAGGCGCCGGCCACGGTCTTGTCCTTGGCGTTCTGGTTGTAGTCGAGGAACACCCCGTGACGCTCTTCCTTCCACCACTTGCTGGTCGCGAGTTGCGGAACGCGGCGCTCGACGTCGCGCGCCAGCGCCAGTGCCGCGCGGCGGACCTGGTCGAAACCCCAGCGCCGCTCGATGCGCACGTAGATGTGAATGCCACGCGAGCCTGAGGTCTTGGGCCAGCCGACCAGCCCGACTTCCGCCAGTGCCGCGCGCACCTCGTGGGCGACCGCGCGAATCTGCGGCCACTCGATGCCCGGCACCGGATCGAGATCGACCCGCAACTCGTCGGGATGATCGAGATCGTCGGCGCGCACTGGGTGCGGATGCAGTTCGAGGCAGGCCAGGTTGGCCATCCACACCAGCGCCGCGGCGTCGCGTGGCACCACCTCTTCAGCGGTGCGGCCTGATGGAAACTTCAGCGCCACGACCTCGACCCACGGCGGCCGCGATTCCGGCGCGCGTTTCTGGTAGAAGAATTCCTGGCCGATGCCGTTCGGATAGCGCACCAGCACATTGGGCCGGTGGCCCGAGCCGCGCAGGGCGCCGCCGGCGACGCTGAGGTAATAGCGCGCCAGGTCGAGCTTGGTGTAGCCGGCTTGCGGGAACAGTATTTTCTCGGGGTTGCTGATCGACACCTCGCGGTCGCCGACCACCAACACTTCAGCTTGCGGCTTGGTCGCCATCAATGACGACTATAACGAAGGCGCCGGCGGACCGCCCGCGAGCCGCTTGACAGCCGGCGGACGTCCTGCTATTTTTGTCGCGGAGATGTTATAAAACTAACATGACTGCCAGCCGCCACGCCGTCCTCACCAAGCGCGAACGCCAAATCATGGACGCGCTCTACCGCCTCGGCCGCGCCACCGCCGCCGAGATCCGCGAGAGCCTGCCCGGACAGACCAGCGACTCGACCGTGCGCACCCAGTTGCGCGTGCTCGAAGAGAAGGGCCACGCCCGCCACGAAGAGCACGGCCTGCGCTTCGTCTACCTGCCGACCGTGCCCCGCCATACCGCCCGCAAGTCGGCCCTCAATCACCTGGTTGACACCTTTTTCGATGGTTCACATGCCAAGGTCGTGACCACGCTGCTCGGCAGCGACGCGGCCCGGCTGTCGGATGATGATCTCGATCGCATTGCCGAGCTGATCGCGTCGGCAAGAAAGGCGGGGCGGTGACTGCCCTCGATATCGGCTTGCGCGCATCGGTCGTGGTGCTCGTCGCCCTGGCGGCATCGTTCGCCCTTCGTCAGCGTTCGGCAGCGCTGCGCCACGCGGTGCTCGCCGCCGGCCTGATCTCGGCCCTCGCGGTGGCACCACTCGGGTTCGCCTTGCCGGCGTGGGATTTGCCGGCGCCAGCCGACCTTCAGGCGCCGCTGATTGCGACGTCCGGCGACGAGTCGCCCGCTCGTGCGACCGAGCGTCCGGCTCGGGTTGGGTCGCCTCCATTGGCATCGTCGCTGCCGTTTTCGATCGCCCAGATCGCAGACGCGGTCTGGGCGGGAGGCTTCGTGGTCAGCATCATCACTATGCTCGTGAGCCTGCGGCGCCTGTCCCGGCTGACGAACCAGGCGCAGAGGCTGACCGATGCGCGGTGGGTTGCGATGGCGAAAGCGCTCTCACGCAGCCTCGATGTGCGCCACGACGTCGCGCTGCGGCAGACAGCGCTGTCGACGACCCTTGGCACCTGGGGATGGCATCGGCCGGCGGTGCTGCTGCCGGCCGGCTGCGAGAATTGGGGCGACGATCGCATCCGCATCGTGCTGGGGCACGAGCTTGCGCACATTCGACGCGCTGATTGGGCGGTGCAGATGGCAGCCGACGTGGTGCGCGCGGTGTTTTGGTACAACCCCCTGTTCTGGTTCGCCTGCGCGCGCCTGCGCCGCGAGAGCGAAGCTGCCTGTGACAACGCCGTGCTCGAGGCCGGCGTTCCTGCATCTGATTACGCTTCACATTTACTAGAGATCGCCAGGACGTGCCGCCGGCCGTCACCCATGGCGACGCTCGTCCCGATGGCTCGCCGGTCCACGCTTGAATGGAGGATTGCTGCAATGTTGAACCACACGCTGATTCGAACACGCCCCACGCGCCGCACGCTCGCACTCGCCTTCGCGGTCATCGTCGGCATCACGCTGACGACGGCCAGCTTCCGCGCCGAAGGGCAGTTGGGGCCGCTGCCGTTGACTGGAACCGTGTACGACGTCACTGGCGCGGTGCTGCCGGGCGTCGCGTTGACACTGGACGATGCCACGGACACCCGGCTGACGGCGACCACCGACCGCGACGGGCGCTTCGACTTCGGCTCGGTCGCCCCCGGCCGCTACCAGGTCGGCTCGAAGTTGCCCGGCTTCATGTCGCTGGCCCAGGACGTGAGGCTGGAGAACGCTCGGCATTGGGAATTGGCTTTGACCATCCCGGTCGGCAGCCTCCAGGAAACGATCACCGTCAGGGAGCAGCGCCCGTCAACCGCGCCCGGCCGCGCCGAACGCACGCCGGTGCGGATTGGCGGCAACATCAAGCCGCCCCGCAAGCTGGTTGATGTCAGGCCGGTTTATCCGCAGTCAATGCGCGACGCCGGCCTCGAAGGCGTCGTCTCACTGACGGCGCTGATTGATGTCGAGGGCCGTGTCTCGTCGGTGCGGGTGATTGGTTCTCCAGCGCATCCCGACTTGGGTAAGGCGGCCGCCGACGCGGTGCGCCAGTGGCAGTTCAGCCCGACGCTGCTCAACGGAGAGGCTGTCGAGGTCTTGATGAACGTGCAGGTCGGCTTCAGCCTGGAGGACTAATCCGGCTGCTGCGCAGCAGGGCGCTTTCGAGCTTGTCCTTTTGCAACGGCTTGCTCAGGTGATCGTCCATGCCCGCCGCCAGGCATTCGAGACGGTCGTCTTCAAACGCGTTGGCGGTCAGCGCCACGATTCGGGGCCGGCGGCCGGCCGGGTGTTCCGCCAGAATCTGGCGGGTCGCATCCAGGCCGTCGAGCTCCGGCATTTGCAAGTCCATGAGGACGACGTCGTACGGAACCTGTCGCACGACGTTAACCGCCTCGAGACCGTTCGCCACCAGATCCGCGCGATAGCCAAGGCGCTCCAGCATCAACAGCGCGATCTTCTGGTTCACCAGATTGTCTTCCGCCACCAGTATGCGCAGCGGGTGGCGGTCGGCCAGCCGCGGTAGCTGCAGAATGTCGGATGCCGGGAGGGCGGAAGCCAGTTCGGGCACCAGCACATCGGAAACCGCGTTGTATAAGCGAGATGCCCGCAGCGGCTTGGTCAGCGCCGCGGCAAAGGTGTGCGTGGCGTCAAGCTCGGGCCGGCTGAGTGACGACACCATGATCAGCGGCGGGGTCGCACCGCCGAGGCGCTTGCGAATCTCGGCGGCCAGACCGAAGCCGTCCATGTCAGGCATCTGCATGTCAATGACGGCCAGGTCAAATTGCCGCCCTTCGCCGATCCACGCGAGAGCCTCGTGACCCGAGGCGGCAGCACTGGCCGCGAGCCCCCACGCCTCGAACTGACGCAGCAGCGACCGCCGTGTCGCGGCATGGTCGTCCACGATCAACACGCGGCGTCCGCTCAAGAGCGGCTCGCCGGCGTCGGCGGTCGCGCCATTGCCAGTAACGCTGGCGGCCGGCGCCCGAGCTGCGGGTGCCTGAATGACGAACGACACACGCGTGCCCTTGCCAAGTTCGCTGTCCACCCAGATCCGTCCGCCCAGCAGCACCGTCAGGCGTTGCGAGATCGCGAGACCGAGGCCGGTGCCGCCGTACTTGCGCGTGGTCGAGGCGTCAACCTGGCTGAACGAGTCGAACAGCGTGTCGATGCGATCGGCCGGAATGCCGATGCCGGTGTCCTCGACGACGAAACGGACATCGAGCAGGGGTGAGTCGGGCAGCGGAGTAGCGCTGACCGAGACCGAGATGTCGCCGTGGTCGGTGAACTTCACCGCGTTGCCGAGAAGGTTCAACAGGATCTGCCGGACGCGCCCGCCATCGCTGACGATCGCGCGCGGGACGGTAGGGTCGATCTGGAAACTCAGGTTGAGGCCCTTCGCCTCCGCTTGTGCCGCCACCAGGTCGAACGCGTCCTCGATGCAGCCCTGGAGCTCGAACGGCTGCCGCTCGAGATCGAGCTTGCCGGCGTCGATCTTCGAAAAGTCGAGGATGTCGTTGATGATGGTGAGCAGGCCGTCGCCGCTCGAGCGAATCGTCTCGACATACTCGCGCTGCTGATCGCTGAGCTTGGTATCGAGCAGCAGGCTGGTCATGCCGATCACGCCGTTCATCGGCGTGCGAATCTCGTGGCTCATGCTCGAGAGAAAGGTCGTCTTCGCGAGGGCTGCGGCTTCGGCCGCGGTCTTGGCCGACTCCAATTCGCGGTTGGAGTCGCGCATGTCGTCGCGCAGCTTGCTGACGTAGCCGCCCATCGCGGCGAACCACGGCAGGGTGATGGCCAGGACGATCAGCTCCAGAATCTCGTCGGCGAGTTCCACCGTGCCGGGCTTGAAGCGATAGAGCGCGAGCACCAGCACCGCGAATGACAGGAACGCGATGGCGGCAAGCAGCAGCAACTGCCGCAGGCGCAGCCTGAACACGCCGAACAGGAACGCCACCATGAACACCACCAGCAGCGCGCCACGCCCCACATCGGCGTAGTACATGATGTAGGCCATCGTCACCATCGACGAGGCCACCTGCGGCACGGTCATGCTGGGATCACTTAACTTGAGATTGAGGCCGGTGCGCAGCGCGGCATAGAACACGGCAACCCAGAGCAGGATCAGCGCCGTGCCCTGGACCAACCCGGTCCATTCGAGTCCGCCAAACAGGTACGCCACGCCCAGCAGGGCGATCACCATCAGCGACGTCCCGGCCGCCATCAGGAAGCGGCGGGTTCGCAGCGCTTGCCGGTGGTCGCTGCTCGCTTCCTGCACCTGCCGAGAATACGTCATGTCTGCTGCTTCAACTGGTATAGCCCAGGTGCCAATCTGAGGGCGAAGCCTTCCTTCACTAGTGCCAGGTTGCCAAGGCCTGCTTCCGGCCGCGACAGTCCGGTCACGCGCGCCAGCTCGCCGGGAATCGTCATGCCCGCATCTGCAAGAAAGCAGCGGGCGATCTCCCGCACCGCGACGTCCCGCTTGATGCGCTGGCGTAACGCATCGGGGAAGCGGCCAACGGCCAGTGTCCAGATGTAAGTGAACTTCGGCGAGTAGAGCACTTCGCTCGGCATCACGATCATTGCGGCCTGCAGTTCGTCGATGCCTTTCGTGAACGCCTGGCGGTCGGCAACGCCCGACTCCTTTCGCAAGTCGCCGGTGGCCATTTCCCACTCCCGGCGCAGGACCTTCAAGATGGCTCGCGCGGGCTGGCTCAGCCGAGCGGCTTCTTCCGATCGCCGCATGCCCCAGATCGCGTGGAAATACGGAACCATGCGAGGCGCGATGAACATGGTCTTGCCGCGCGCCAGCTTGCCGTAATACACCTTGCCGCGTTTGACCACCTCGTCCTTGATGACCCAGGTCAGCGACGCTTCGGGATCCTTCTGCACGTTACGCGGCATCACTGCGTCGCGGCGGCCGCAGACCGCCACATAGAGCGAGGGACCTGGTTTGCGCGAATCGGTCAGGCAATGCGCGAACCCCGTCCGTTCGACAAAACGCTCGGCGTCGGCTGCGGTCTCGACCTGCCGCGCGCCTTCGCGTTGCCAGCGGCGATCGCGATGCTCTTCAAACTCATCGGTAATGGCGGGCGGCGCTCTCATCTGTTTCCAGCTACGATAACCTCGAGAGACATCTTGATCCGCGACGATTTGAATCCCCCAGTCATGGACGGCGAGCGCGAGGAAAACGGCGTGGATTTGGATGTCGTCTATCGCGTCGACGCCAAGGGCCGCCTCACTTTCGTCAACGACGGCTGGAACGTCTTCGCTGAACAGAACGGCACTCCCGAACTGATCGGCTCGGCGGTTCTGGGCCATCCCGTGTCGGACTATATCGCCGGCCTTGAAACCAAGCTGATTTACGACCGCATTTCCAGGCGCGCCGAAGCCGGCGTGCACATGCAGTTGCCCTACCGCTGCGACAGTCCGAGCCAGCGTCGCCACATGCTTTTGTCGATCGCCGCACACGGTCCTGACGAAATCGAGTTCCGGTCCCACGTCGTCGGGGTTCAGTCACGCGACAGCGTTGCCGTGCTCGAACCGGGCGTGCGCCAATCGAGCGGACTGCTGTCGATCTGCAGCTGGTGCAACCGCGCGCAGCTCGGCGACCGCTGGCTCGAAATCGAAGCGGTCGTCAGCGAGCTCCAGTTGTTCGACGCCGAAGTACCGCGATTGACCCACGGCATGTGTCCCGAGTGCGTAGTGCTGGTGACCGCCGGCCTCGCTCCGTAAGCCTCAGCAAACCTTTCCGCCGGCAATTCCGTCCAAGCACATACCAAGACAGTCTTGGTATGAGAGCCGGAGGCCCATGTCGCCCAGAACCACCAACGCCCTGCTGCACGGGACGCTCGACGCCCTCATCCTCAAGACGTTGGCGAGCGGCCCCCGCCATGGCTACGCCATTGCCCGGTTCATCGAAGACACCACGGCCGACGCCGTGCTCGTTGAGGAAGGTTCGCTCTATCCCGCGCTCTACCGGATGGAACGCCGCCGATGGATCGACGCTGAATGGGGCACTTCAGAACTTGGCCGCCGCGCCAAGCTGTACCGGCTGACGCCTGCTGGCCGCACCCAGCTGGCCGCTGAAGTGGCGAGCTGGCGAAGATTCTCCGCCGGCGTGTCACGGGTGTTCGCGACGTGAGGCGCTCCCTGCGTTCGTGGCTGTGGCGTGTGCCGCTCGCCCAGGAGGTCGACGAGGAGATTGCCTTTCATGTCGACATGCGGACGCGTGAGCTGATCGAGGGCGGCATGGATCCGGTGCGCGCTCGAGAGACCGCCGTGCGCCGAATGGGCGACGTCGCGCGTGTGAAGCGAACCATGGTGGATGTTGGTCGAAAACGAGATCGGGAGTTACGCATGGCCTTATGGCTCGAAGAGTTTCGTGACGATGTGGTGTTTGCGGTGCGCCAGCTCAGAAACGCGCCAGTCTTCGCGCTGGTGGCGGTGACGACGCTGGCGCTGGGCATCGGGGCCAACAGCGCCATCTTCGCCCTGGTCGATGCTTCGTTGCTGCGGCCGCTGCCGTACAGCGAGCCCGATCGTCTCGTGACGATCTGGGAGACCAACGCTACGAACAACCGCAGCTTCGCGTCGCCGTTGAACATGACGGACTGGCGCTCGCGTAGCCGGACCTTCGACGCGATGGCCGGCTTCGTCCCCGGGGTGGCCAGCATGGTGATGGCGGGCCGGGACGGCAACGCCGAGACGGTGTCGCGCCAGTGGGTCACCGGCGGCATCTTCGACGTGCTGGGCGTAAAGGCGATCGCCGGGCGAACTTTTCTGCCGGAAGAGGAGCAGAAGCGCGCCAACGTCGTGACGCTCAGCGAGGGGTTCTGGGAGACGCGCTTCAACCGCGATCCGGCCATCGTCGGTAGCGAGATCAAACTCGACGGAGAGTTATGGACCGTCACTGGGATCATGCCGAAAGAGTTCGAGATTCTCGGTCGCACCAGCGTGTGGGCCATGCGGTCCGTGGCGAACCTGCCGCCGCAGGCGCGCTCATCGTACGGCTTGCAGGTGGTGGGACGCATCAAGCCAGGCGCCAGCATCGGCGCCGCCCAGTCGGACCTGTCGGCGGTCGCCAACGGGCTCGCCGGTGAGTTCCCGCAAACCAACACCGGCCGCGGCGTGCGGCTCGAGCCCATGCACGACACGATGATCGGCGGTGACCTCAAGACGACCTCGCTGTTGTTTCTTGGCGTCGTCGGCTTCGTGCTGCTGATTTGCTGCGCGAATGTCGCGAACCTGCTGCTGGCGCGGGCCACTGCGCGAGCGCGCGAGCTGGCGGTTCGTTCGGCGCTCGGCGCCGGCCGCCGGCGCATCATCCGTCAACTGCTGACTGAAAGCGTGGTCCTGTCGCTGATTGGCGGCGGCCTCGGCCTCGGCGTTGGCGCGGCAATCTTGCAGGTGGCGCCGGCTCTGATTCCCGAGGGACTGCTGCCGGCCACGGTCACGCTGGCGTTCGACATGCGGGTGGTTGCGTTCTGCATCTCGGCCGCCCTGCTGATTGGGGTGATCTTCGGCATTGCCCCGGCCTGGCAGGCGACCAGCATCTCGACGTCCGAAGCCATGGGCGCCGACAGCCGCACCACCACCGGCGGTGGCGGACGGCTACGCAGCCTGCTGGTGACGGGCGAGGTGGCGACGGCGGTGCTGTTGCTGTTTGGTGCCGGTCTGCTGCTGCGCACGCTCGTCGCGGTCGAATCGTTCGATCGCGGCTACCGCGCGGAGAGCGTGCTGACGATGCTGGTCGATCCGCTCAGCTCGAGCTATCCGACACCAGAGACGCTGCAGCAGTTCTTCGACCAGGTGGAGGGAGAAGTGCGGACGGTCCCCGGCGTGCAGGACGTGGCCTGGTCCAGTGGATTGCCGTTGGGCGACTCGCTGTTCGGCGAGTATCCCTTCACGTATGAGATTGCCGGCGACGCGCCCTTGACCGAGGCGCAACGACCCACCACGACCTATCAGCTCGTGAGCCCGACATATTTCTCGGCGCTCGATCTCCCGCTCGTCGCGGGCCGCGCCTTCGACAGCCGTGACACCGCGGCGGGCCCGCGCGTCTGCATTGTCAACGAGGCGTTCGCGCGCAGCCTGGGTGGGCGTTCGCCGATTGGCATGCGCGTGTCGTTCAAGCCGGCCGACTCGCCGAGTGCGCCGGCCACGGCCGAGATTGTTGGGGTGGCCAGGCAGGTGAAGCAGCGGCCCGACGAACCGGCGGACTTCGTGCAGATGTATGTACCGATGGTCCAAGACCCGTCCGATGACATGATCCTGATGGTGCGGTCACACAGCGGCCGCGCTGAAGACCTCACCCCGTCGGTCCGGTCGGCCATTTCCCGAGTCGATCGTGAACAGCTGGTCAGCGTTGCCGGCGTGGTAACTCTGGACGAGATCGCCCGGGCATCGACCGGCCGCCATCGCTTTCGCGCGATGATGGTCACCGCGTTCGCGACGCTCGCGGTAGTGCTGGCGATGGTCGGCGTGTTCGGCATCCTGGCCTATTCCGTGCAGCTGCGCGGTCGCGACTTCGGTGTACGCCGCGCCCTGGGCGCCTCGCCGGGCGACGTCATGCGCCTGGTCGTCGGCGGCGCGGTTCGCCTCGTGGTGACCGGCGCCTTCATCGGCCTGCTGTTGTCGGCCGTGCTCGGCCGCATGCTGACCGCGATGCTATTCGGCGTGCAGCCTCTTGATCCCTACACGTTCGCGGCAGTGATCATCGTGCTGGCAGTGACCACCGCGCTCGCGATCGCCGGTCCGGCCTGGCGTGCGGGACGGGTCGATCCGGCCATCGCATTACGCGCTCAATAGCATGCGCACGCTCGAGCTTTCTCGCGCCGGGGTTTGGTGCGAGACTGGCCGGGGGGAGCAGCCAACGTCGGTCCGGGAATTGACGCGGAGATTTCTACGCAGCGACCTGGCATGGGCCCGGGCGCTGCTGGCGGCGTTTGTCGTGGTCGGCTGCCTCGCAGTCGGCTGGCTGGCGAAGCAAAGCTACTCGGTCTACCAACTCACCCGCGGCGTCGGTGACACGTGGTTTCACACGGCCGACGGCCGGCGTTGGTTTCGCCTCGACGAGCAGCGGCATGACGTGTCGATCGCCGCGATTTCTCCCCATCTTCGCAACGCGTTCGTCGCCGTCGAGGATCATCGCTTCTTCACTCATCCCGGTGTCGACCCGATCGCGCTCGGGCGTGCGGTCTGGCGCAACGTGCGTGCGCCTGGCACGGTGCAGGGCGGCAGCACCATCACACAACAGCTGGCGCGCACGCTCTTTCTATCCAATCGCAAGAGTTACGGACGCAAGGCGCGCGAAGCCGTGCTGGCGGTGTTGATCGAGGCCCAGCTCACCAAGCAACAGATTCTCGAGCTCTACCTCAATCGCATCTTTCTTGGTGCCGGCATCTACGGCGTGGAGGCGATGTCGCAGCGGGTGTTCGGCAAGGCGGCCAAGGATCTGTCAATTGCCGAGGCCGCATTGATCGCCGGCCTCGCCCGCGCCCCGGCGGCGCTGTCGCCCTGGTCGAACCTTGAGGAGGCCACCAACCGCAGCCATGTAGTCTTGTCGAGGATGCGCGATGCCGGGTTCATCACCGCGGTCCAGGACCGCGAGGCACGCCGGGCCGCCTTTCGCATCCGGCCGTTCCGCAGCGACGCCGACCGGCAGGGTTACGCGAAGGCCTACCTCAGGCAGCGGTTCCGCGATGAGTTCGGCGGCGACCATCCGCCCGACTGGCGCGTGGACACCACCTTCGTTGCGTCGCTGCAGGATGCCGCCGAGGGCGCCGTGGAGCGCGGCCTGCGCAGCCTGGGCAAGCCGACGCTTCAGGCGGCGCTCGTCGCGATCGACCCCACGACCGGCGACTTGCTCGCGATCGTGGGCGGCCGCAGTTACCTGCGTTCGCCGTTCAACCGCGCGAGTCGCAGCCGGCGCCAGCCAGGGTCGGCGTTCAAGCCGTTCGTGTTTGCCGCGGCCCTCGAGCGCGGCATGTCGCCGGTCTCGATCCTGACGGGGCTCAACTCCATTCCGCCGCAGGGGCCGGACGAGTGGACGCCGCGCAATGTCAGGGATGACGCGCCCGATTCCCTCACGCTGCGGGCGGCACTGATCGAGTCGAACAACCGCGCAGCGACTTCGTTACAGCAGCAGGTTGGGACGCGGCGGGTACTGCGGCTGGCGTCGCAGACCGGCCTCGAGGATCTGCCCGATGTGCCGTCGCTCGCCCTTGGCAGCGGCTTGGTGACACCACTGGCCCTGACCGCGGCCTTCGCGATATTTCCCAACGGCGGCTTTGCCGTTCGGCCCCGCGACATCGTGCGCGTGCGCGACGCCGACGGCAGCACCGCCCTGCAGCAGCGAGTCGAAGCCGAGCGCGTGATCTCTCCCGAGGTGGCGTTCCAGATGACCTCGATGCTGGTTGACGCGATCGACCGGGGCACCGGCGCGCCCGCAAGGCGGCTGGGGGTGCGCTTTCCGGCCGCCGGCAAGACCGGCTCGACCAACGAGTTCAAGGACGCGTGGTTCGTCGGCTTCTCCTCATCGATCGTGGTCGGCGTGTGGGTCGGCTTCGATCAGCCGGCGACGATCGGTGCCGAAGCCTATGGCTCGCGTTACGCGTTGCCAATCTGGTCGGACTTCATGCAGCGCGCTGCTGCCGTGCGGGCGCCCGCGGTGTTCGAGCGCCCGGCCGGATTGACGGACGAGCCGCTCTGCTCGATCAGCTATCTGAAGCCGGTGGATGGCTGTCCCATCTATTCCGAATACTTCAAGGACGGCGACCAGATTCCCGATCGCCTGTGCCCGGTGCATCGAGGCTCGGTGCGCCAGCGGGTGACGCGCACGGTGCAAGGCTGGGTCTCGGAGGCGGGCCGCCGCCTCCGCGGAATTTTTCGCTGAGACCGTTCGACATCGCTCACCACTCGCCGCGCGCCTCGTGAGCCGGCGCCGGTCGACCCGGGTCCGTCAGCGCGACGGCGTCCAGACCTGCCCCGGACGAAGTGCCAGGAAGTTGCTGCTCGACAGGTTGTGTGAGCGCACGGCCTGGGTGAAGCGGATCTCCGGTTCGTCGTAGGGTTCGTCTGTCAGGGGGAACGTCCCCCAGTGCACGCCTAGAACCTGTCGGGCCCGGAGGTCGAGCGCGATCTGCACGGCTTCTTCGGGGTTGACGTGCTGCGTTGCCATGAACCAGCGCGGCTCGTAGGCCCCAATCGGCAGGATCGCGATCGCCGGTGGTTCAAAGCGCGCGCCGATCTCTCGGAAGAGTTTGCCGTCGCGATAGGCCGTGTCGCCGGCGCAATAGACCACGCCAGACGGCGTTTCCAGTACAAAGCCCCCCCAGAGCGCCATTCGTCGATCGGTCAGGCTCCGCGACGACCAATGGTATGACGGCACAATCGTGATGCCGACGTCGCCGGACACGGTGAAGCGATCCCACCAATCACCGGTGCCGACGCCAATGTCGGGAACGCTCGCCCTGATGATGGTGTCGTTGCCGAGCGGGGTGATGACACGCGGCCGGTGATCCCTCCACAAACGTTCGAGGGTCGCGGTGTCCAGGTGGTCGTAGTGATTGTGCGTGATCAGCACCACGTCGATTGGCGGTAGGTCCTCGAGCGCGATCGCCGGCGGGTTGTGGCGGCGGGGACCGGTCCACCGCAACGGGCTGGCGCGCTCGGCCCACACCGGATCGATCAGGAGGTTGAGGTTCGCGACTTGAATCAGGAGTGAAGAGTGACCGATGCAAGTGACCCGAAGGTCACAGACACGTTGCGGTGGCCGCAGCCCTGACACTCCGGGCACAGTTGCCGGCCAGCGCGACTTGTGGCCCAGCACCTGCCATCGCAGCAGCTCGCGGATGCTCTTGTCGGCATTCGGCAAGCCCGGGTGGAAGAAGCGGGTGCCGTCGAAATGGTCCGACGGCGGTCCGTGATAGTAGGGGTGGCTCACAGGCTCTCGC
The DNA here is from genome assembly GCA_031392125.1 of Acidobacteriota bacterium. Classification (GTDB taxonomy): domain Bacteria; phylum Acidobacteriota; class Vicinamibacteria; order Vicinamibacterales; family UBA2999; genus 12-FULL-67-14b. The sequence continues at coordinate 38,039 of JANMUX010000147.1, forward strand.
GCATCCTCGCCCGGCGACCGGCGACGGTTATTGCTGCTTCGGCTATTCCATCCGCACCAGGCCGCGACGACTCGCCACCTTGATTGCTTCGGTGCGACTCGTGACGCCAAGCTTCTCGAACAGGTGCCCAAGGTGAGTTTTCACGGTCCGGTCGCTGATGCCGAGCTCCGCGGCGATCTCCTTGTTGCTCTTGCCGTCGGCCATTCGTTTGAGCGCCGTCAGCTCGCGCGGGGTGAGGTGCATTCGCGTCACGCCCTCAGCGAGCTTCGCGGCCGCGGCTGGTGCCAGATAGGTCTTTCCGGCCAGCACGTCGTGAATGCACCTGATCAGCGCTTCGGCGGAAATATCCTTCAGGATGTAGGCCTTCGCGCCGGCCTTCAGTGCCCGCGTGATGTCCTCGTCGGTATCGTAGGTGGTGAGGATGATCACCCTGGCCAGCGGATCGCGGAGACGAATCTGGGTCACCGCCTCGACGCCTTCCATCTCCGGCATGCGCAAGTCGAGCAGCGTCACGTCGGGCCGGTAGCGCTCGAACGCGGCGACCGCTTCGACGCCGTTGGCCGCTTCAGCCACCACCCACAGATCGGGTTCCTGGTTGATGATGTTGGCA